>CAYTEG010000102.1:1333-2583 GCA_964436805.1 uncultured Candidatus Saccharibacteria bacterium | reverse complement strand
AAAAATCGAAGGCGCCGACGCGCAGCTCGTGCCTGATTATTTAAAAAATCTCGACAATTTTGATGTGATTATTCGCAGCATAGGTGTGCCCGACAAACCCGAGTTTACCCCAATCGCCCACAAAGTCACCAACAGCACGGTTATATTTTTTGACACCATTGCCGACACCGGCGTAAAAACCATCGGCATCACCGGCAGCAAAGGCAAAAGCACCACAGCCAACCTCATGTACCACGCGCTTAAAGCCGCAAATGACCGCACCATTTTAATGGGCAACATCGGCATTCCAATGATCGAATTTATCCACGAAGCCACGCCTGGCACCACGTTTGTTATCGAACTCAGCAGCTACATGCTCGAATTTTTGCACCGCAGCCCGCACATTGCGGTGGTTACCAGCTTTTTTGTCGAACACCTCGACCGCCACGGCTCGGTCGCCAATTACTGGGGCGCCAAAAAGAACATTGCCAGCCACCAAACGCCCGACGACGTGGTATTTTACAACGCTGACTACCCAGAATGCGAAGAACTAGCCCAGTCGAGCCCTGGCAAAAAAATCCCCTTCACCGCCGCCGACTTTCCGCTCGACGTTGCCGACACCAAGTTAAAAGGCGAACACAACCGCAGTAACCTCGCGGCCGCCTACAAAGTGGCGCTCTATTGCGGCGTGCCCGAAAACCTGGCGCTGCAGGCGCTCAAAACCACCGACGGCCTGCCCTACCGCCTGCACTCGCTCGGCAAAAAAGACGACATCGAATGGGTCGACGACAGCCTGGCCACCGCTCCCGAAGCCACGCTTTTTGCCCTGCAAGCCCTGGGCCAAAAAGTCGACACACTTATAACCGGTGGGTTCGACCGCGGCGGCTACGAATACGCGGCAATGGGCAAATATATTGCCGAATCGAACATCCGCAATATTGTGCTGTTCCCGCAAACCGGCGACGCTATTAAAAAGGCGGTCGAAGCCGCCGCGCCAAAAGAGCCAAAAAATTACCTAGCAACCGACGACATGCAAAAAGCCGTCAGCTTCGCGCGCGAACACACCAAAAAAGGCGCCGTTTGCTTGTTATCAAACGCGGCGCCCAGTTATAACATGTACAAAGACCACGAAGAAAAATCCAAAAAATTCGTCGAAGCAATCGGGCTATAGTATTGCATTTGTGGCGCCCGGTACCCCGGGAGGTACCCCGCCCCCCCGCACGCACCGAACACTTACGCCGCCAGGACGGTGGGCTAAACAAAGGCGCACC
>CAYTEG010000102.1:0-1323 GCA_964436805.1 uncultured Candidatus Saccharibacteria bacterium | reverse complement strand
TTTTTTTTTTTATTGTGTTTTGGTGGGCGCGGCGGCGGGCTGCGCGGGCGCCCCCCCACGGCAGGCTCGTAACGGTTACGCGGCCTGTCGGGTCGGCTTCTCTACGGCGACCAGCGGCATGCGCGGCGTCAGTATCTCGCGGATCGACATGCCCAACCCGTAATACAGGGTGATGAACGTCATGCTCAACACCCCAAACGCGATGCCGGCCCCACCGACGCGGTACTCGCCTTTGATGAGCGCAGAGCCAAAGTTGACCACCACCGCCAGCAGCCAGCCGATGGCCGGCAGCAGCATGGTGCGCGGCCGCCCCTGGATGCGCGACCAGATGGTCATCACTCCCAGAAACAGGAGCACGGCGATCTGGGTGAACAGCCCGAACGAGAACCTCTGGTAGGTGTAGACGTAGCTCGTCCAGGGGTCGCCCGGCACCCACAGGTGGTCGGGGCGCAGGAACTGGAACACCTTGACGAACACGAACAATTCGTCGGCGCGCAGCAACCAGTCGGCGAAGCCGGCCAGCAGAAGCACCGGCGCCCAGATGAGCAGCGAGAGCTTGAGCGAGTCGAAGTTGCCCTCGACCCGCATGAACCCTGCCGTCCAGAAGTTGGCCGCCGGCCCCATGAGTGCCACCATGAACATCAGCGGCACGAGCTGGAACGTCAGCATGCTCGGCGCCAGCACCACCGCAGTGATGATGCCCGCCACCACGCAGAACGCCCAGATGCGCAGCGGCCACGTCGTGAAGCTTGCCGTCATCGTCAGCAGCAGCGCCGCCACCGCGGACTGCCCAAGGGACAAGCCCAACAGCAGCCACACCGCGACGAAGCACAGGCCGAACAGTGTCGCCCGCGCTACCCACTTCTGCCAAGCCGACTTGGCAACGCCACCCCGTTCTTTGGCCACCAGCCACGCACTGCGCCACCCGGTCACCCAGATATTGAGCGCGTAGACCCCAGCCGTCGCCAGGACGATCAAAATCGACCTGGCATAAAACACAAACATGCGAACTCCTTTGAGTCGGTTAGTCGCGAAAATTATTATACCATTGTTTTAGCACAAATAAATTTATATACTAGCCGCAGGAACGATCACTCTTACGGAGGTGGCACGTTAGTCCAATCGCCTATCGACGTGCGGTTTGCGCGTGCCGTTGTGACGTCGGCCGGAAGTCTGACGCCGCGCCAACTGCGGCGGCTGCGCGACGACCGCGTTGTGATGCGCAGGTTCTGGGTGTTCGTGCGCGATTACCGCGCCGACATCGAAGCCCTGATGGAAGCGGTGTGGGAGACCTACCGCGGCCGGTCGCGCAGCGAGGCTGTC
>CAYTEG010000101.1:0-2600 GCA_964436805.1 uncultured Candidatus Saccharibacteria bacterium | reverse complement strand
GTGTACAATTAAGTACACATGCCGGGGGTAAAACAACAACTGCTTGCCGCGAGAGGGCTCACCGACGCCAAAATTTTGGCTGATTTTTGCAACCCCGACCCCGCCAGCCGCTACCAAAAAACAAACCACGACCCGTTTTTATTGCCCGATATGGCCGCTGCCGTGGAGCGCATTGTGCGCGCCCAGCAGCAAAACGAATCTGTTTTTATTTATGGCGACTACGACATCGACGGCATTACCGCCACCACAATTTTGCTCGAAGCCTTTGCTAAATTTGGGATTAAGCGCGAGGCGTTTATTCCGAACCGCTTTGTCGAAGGTTACGGCCTTAATAAAGACGCTATAAAAACAATCGCCGAAAAAGGCGCCCAGCTTATTGTAACGGTCGACTGCGGTAGCCTCAGCCACGCCGAAATCGACTACGCAAACAGCTTGGGCGTCGACGTTATTGTAACCGACCACCACAATGTCGCACCCCAAATGCCAGCGGCAATTGCCACCGTCAACCCCAAACGCCCCGACCACAACTACCCATTTAAAGACTTAGCCGGCTGCGGCGTGGCCTTTAAATTGGTGCAAGCGCTGCAAACAAAATTGCCAGGGTTGCCCGACGGCCACGAAAAATTATTACTTGATTTAGTCGCCTTTGGCACCGTCTGCGACGTCGTCACCCTGCAAGACGAAAACCGCGCCAACGTTTTTTGCGGCCTTAAAGTGATGGCGCAAATGCGGCGCGCCGGTTTTAGGGCGCTTATGGCTGTCACCGAAACCCAGCCGCAAAAGCTAAGCGCGCGCACGCTCGGCTTTGTGTTTGGCCCGCGGCTTAACGCGGCCGGGCGGCTCGAAACAGCGCAGTACAGCCTCGATTTGCTCACCGCCACAAACCCCATGCAGGCCCTGGAGCTCGCCCAAACATTAGACACCATGAACCGCAAACGCCGCGCCGACCAAGACAAAATTGTAGTAGAAGCCAAAGCTCAGGCCGAACAATGTGCCGCCGACCCGGTGCTTGTGCTAAGCAGCAAAGGCTGGTCGCACGGCATTATTGGCATCGTGGCCGCAAAATTATTAGAAACATACCACAAGCCGACATTTGTGATACAAGAAATGGGCGATGAAGCCAAAGGTTCTGCCCGCAGTTACGGCGATTTTAGCGCCGCCGACGCCATCCGCGCCGCCGAAAGTTACATTATAAAAGGCGGCGGGCACAAACTGGCTGCGGGCGTCACCTTAAAAACGGCAGACATCCCGGCCTTTCGCAAAGCTGTCAACGATTTTTACCGCGCCCAAAATCTTGGCGACCAATTGCACCACCTCGAGCCAAAAATCGACGCGTTTGTCGACGACATACGCGAACTCGGCGCCGAATTATGGGCGTTTTTATGCACGCTTGAGCCATTTGGCCAGGGCAACCCCGAGCCGACACTGCATATAAAAGGCGCCACAATCACGCGCCGCGACCACCTTGGCAAAGACAAATCACACCTTAAACTAGAGGTGGCCGACAGCAAAGGCGCGCGCCTCAACCTCATCGGTTTTGGCAAAGCGCAAACGTACACCCAAGATGTCGGCGAAAAAGTTGATATTTGGTTTAAACTTATCGAAAACGAGTGGCGCGGCGTCACAAAATACGAAGGCCAGTTGGTAAAAATAGGCGAGTGATGCAAGTGCCCCTTAGGCGGCGAGGCGGCCGAGAGTAATCGACCGCCTCTTCACTCATTTTCGTAACCGTTGGCAAGCAGTGCGCCCTGCAACTTTTTGCGTATCTTGTTTAGCCTTTGCCTGATGGCACTTTCGGTTGACGTTGTGCTGATCCCGAGCGCCGCCATCTCATCGAGCGTGAGTTCCTGCCAGTAGCGCAGGTAAATGAGCTTACGGTCTTCGTCGTCTAGCAGCGGTGACTTCAGCAGTTCGCGCAGCGCCGGTATGGGAGTATCGAGGGCACTGTTATCCCTGAAGATGCTATCGAGGCCCCCGACCTCACTGGTCGGCGTTTCGTACTTGTGAAATTTTCCTTTCGCCAAGTCGAGGATGTAGAACTGAATCACTGTCCGGAGCCAGGCAACGAGATGGTACGGTGTCGGGAACCCACCATCGTGCCGGTACAGCTTGAACATCGCTTCAGCCGCCGCCTCTTCTGCGATGCCTTCGCCATGGCTCGAGAGTGAGGTTTTGCGTTGCTCGCCACGGGCAATGCTCAGCACTGTCCGCCACAGGAACGGAAAGTGCTCTTCCCATACCCTGGCGCGCTCGTTGACATCCTCTGAACGGTAGAGCTGGCTCAGCTCTGTCAGCCGCTCCCATTTGTCTTCTGCCACAAAGCACCTCCCTAAAGGGGCAACTTGCTAAAAATAGTATACAACCATATTTTTGTACTGGTAAGACTTGATAAGCTGCCTCTGTTCTGCTAGAGTAGTTTTATATGATTCAAGTCACCCGTAAAGACAGCCAAGAGGCTAACGAAAACCTCATCCGCCGCTTTAACCGCAAGGTTCAGCAGTCGGGTATTCTTGCACGTGTCAAAGGCCTGCAATATTTCTAAAAACCAATGAGCAAACGTGACCGCCGCGACCGCGCGATTATCCGCAAAGCCCGCAAAG
>CAYTEG010000100.1:0-2610 GCA_964436805.1 uncultured Candidatus Saccharibacteria bacterium | reverse complement strand
CTCGTCGAGCCCCAATGCCTTTATAGCGCGGCTGGCAAGTTGGTGGATTTCGCCCACCAATTTAACATCGGCGCCTTGGTTGTGGCTGGCAGCTTCGAGCTGCGTAAGGCTTTGGTCGAAAAGCGGCTCTTCGGCGTTTAACAGATCGCGTAGGAATGACATAATTACTTTAATCATAGCATAAACGCCTTAAAAAATACGGCATGTCTAAGGTGACAACGACTCGATTATTAGCTTTTTTGCATAAAAGTATTGACATTTTGTACTAATGTAGTAAAATACTACATAACATCGGGCTGGAAAGCTCAGGTGTGATTGGTCTCGGGAGCTACGGCGCTCCTCGAGTCGTCCTGTAAATCTGGGACGATTGTGGTGTCAGCCTCGGACGTTTAACTCGAGGGGTTGGCACGCCGTCTGGAGGGTCGGGAACGATCTTCCCCGCTGTTGGCATCTTGCGAGGAACGCCTTAGGGCCGAATCGCACGTGGTGCCATTTGGAACCCTGGCCACCCGCCGTCGCCGCGTAATGCGGACATACGGTGGGTACCAAGGTTCCCGTGTAGTACATCTCGCCGGGTCCGTAAGGATCTGGCCGCTAGGGATCGGGCTTCGGCCTGGTGCTGTCCCTGCCGCTCGAGGTTGGCTTTTAGCCGATAACCCGGGCGGCAAGGACAGTCAGCTGTGATGCGGCCTTCGGGCCTGTAACACCCCTGCCACGGGGCAGGATGTACGACCGGGCGATGTCTGTCTGACCGACGCTTCGGCGTTAGGATGGATGTCTCCCATATTAAGGGGTTGGGGCGGTGCCTTACAAGCACCGCCCCTCCCCGCAACTATCCATAGATGTGTATCTATGCCGACGAGTCCAAAAGGACGAAATAGTCAAACTTATAACTGGGTAACTTTGAGCGGCATATCGTGAAGCCGTGCGCCTTTGTGTAAGATGCCGGCTTTAGCGCCATATTGCTGCACCACCGAAGTCGAATTTGCGCTGGCGAATACCACCGCTTCTTCGAGCGTTTTGCCCTGCGCGAGCATGGCGGTAAATCCCGAGCCAAACGCGTCGCCAGCCCCCAGCCGGTCGATAACTTTTACGTCTTCGTACATGCCGGCCGTCACAACGTTTTTGCCGTCAGTGGCGACAACGCCGTTGGGGCCGTCCGAAATAACCACGGTTTGCACCAAATGGGCGGCGTGGCGAATGAGCTCATCGAGCGTTTTGCCCTCGACGATTTGCTTTGTTTCTTCTTTGTTGGCGATGAGCACGGTCACGTCTTCGAGCAGCGGCCGTAATTTTTCGATTTCGGCCAGCTCGCGGCCAGATGGGTTAAACGCGATTTTTACATCGTGTTTTTTTGCCAGCCTAAAAATGTGGTCGAGCAGCGACATCGACGCCACCGACGAAACGTATAACCAGTCTGCGTCTTTAATAGCGTTTAAGTCTAAATCGGAGCCGTCGGCGCGCAACTTTGAGCCGTGGTACGTTAAAATCGTACGCTCGCCGCCCGGCGCCAGCATAATGGTACTGTAATTGGTTTGGTAGCGGTCGCCTTGGTTGAGGTAACGGGTGTCGATCCCCTCTTGGTCGAATACTTTAAGCACGGCTTCGCCCGCCGGGTCGGTACCCAAAACACCCATAAACTGGCCATGCAGGCCTTGGCGCACAAAAGTGGTCGCAGCGTTCATGGCGTTGCCGCCGGTGCTAAAAATGACTTTTTCGAGCTCAAGCTTTTCGCCAAGCGGCAAATGTTCGTAGGCCACGCCGTGGTCGTTTTTTGGTTTAAAAATCGAACCGCCCAGCAAAAAAACGTCTTGCGTCGCCGAACCAATCGCCAGCATTTTTGGCGCCCCGGCCACTACACCACCGCCTTGCCCGCCGAGCCAAAGGTGTCAATTTTTGCCTCGACCACCTTTTGCACCGCCTCGTAGACCGTTGGCATTAATTTGACCACGGCGTATTCGTCGGGGTTGTCGTGCAAAACTTTTACCAGCATTTCGCGGAACGCAACGCGCATGTCAGAATTAATATTTACCTTGCTGACGCCGATTTTTGCCGCTTCTTCAAAATAATGGCCGGGCGTACCGCTGCCGCCGTGCAGGCTAATGTTACAGCCGATGGCCGCGCGGATTTTTTGCAAAAGCTCTAAATCGAGCTCTTTAGGCACTGGGTATTTGCCGTGCAGGTTGCCAATCGCCGCCGCAAACGTGTCGATGCCGGTCGCCTCGACAAAAGCCTTGGCGCCATCTGGCGTGCTAAACGTTTTTTTGATTTCTGCGTAGTCGATTGCTTCGGTATGCAAGTTTGAGCTGCCGCCAAAGTAATGCGGCTCGCTCTCGACAAGCGCGCCCGTAAATTTGGCGTATTCGACGATTTTTTTGGTGTCGTCGATAATTTGCTGGTCGGTGGCGTCGTGGTTTGCCTGGCTGACATCGATATGAATAAATTCGAAACCGGTGTCGATGCCGCGTTTTGCCGCTTCGACGCTTGGGCTGTGGTCGAGGTTAATAAACATCTCGAGCCCATATTCGCGCTTGTAGTTGTCGACCATGTCGCGGATATTGTCGAGGCCGAGCGCATCGACTTCGCCCTGGCTTACCTCAACAAGATCGG
>CAYTEG010000099.1:0-2622 GCA_964436805.1 uncultured Candidatus Saccharibacteria bacterium | reverse complement strand
ATAATAAATGTATCACAAACAGTAGCGTCAATCGACTACCTCTGTTACAATGGGCGCTATGAGTCTATCCATCGGCATCGTCGGCCTTCCCAACGTTGGCAAGTCTACCCTTTTTAACGCGCTTACCGACGCCAAAATTTTAGCGGCTAATTACCCGTTCGCCACAATTGAGCCCAACACCGGCATTGTGCCCGTGCCCGACGCTCGGCTGCAGGTTTTGGGCGAGATGTACAAGACCGAAAAAATCGTGCCAGCCACAGTAACTTTTGTCGACATCGCCGGTTTGGTTGCTGGCGCAAGCAAAGGCGAAGGTTTGGGCAACAAGTTTTTAGCCAACATCCGCCAGTGCGACGCGGTGTGCCACGTGGTGCGCGCTTTTGCCGACGACAACGTGTTGCATGTTGCAAACAAGGTGGAGCCCGCCGACGACATCGCCATTATTAACACCGAACTTATGCTGGCCGATATTACTACCATCGACGGCCGCTTGGCGCGCCTGCAAAAAGAAGCCAAAGCCAACCCTAAAGCCAAAACCACGGCGGAGTATTTAGAAACGCTTAAACGCCATTTGGAGCAAGGCACTCCCCTGCACCAACTGCCGTCGCTCGACCGCGAAGCAATAAACGATTTGCATTTGCTGACCGCCAAGCCAGTGATTTATGTGTTTAACGTTGATGAATCCACGCTTGCAAACACCGACGCCAAAGCCAAACTCGCCGCGCTTGTCGCCCCGGCCCAAAGCGTGTTTATTTGCGCAAAACTCGAAGAAGAACTGCGCGAGCTGAGCCTAGCCGACGCCGCCGAAATGCTGGCCAGCTACGGCCAAACCGAGCCCGGACTCGACCAATTAATTCACGCCGCCTACAGCACGCTTGGCCTGCAAAGCTACTTAACGGCCGGCCAAAAAGAAGTCCGCGCCTGGACGATCAAAAAAGGCAGCACTGCGCCGCAAGCTGCCGGGGTCATCCACACCGATTTCGAACGCGGCTTTATTGCCGCCCAAATTGTAAACTACGATAATTTAGTGGCCGCCGGTTCCGAAGCCGCCGCCAAACTGGCCGGCAACATGCGCACCGAAGGCAAAGATTACACCATGCGCGACGGCGACGTGGTCGAATTTAGATTTAACGTTTAGTCCACCACATTTTTGCCAACAAAAAACACCTCTCACTGGAGGTGGTGTGCGGAGGGCCCGCGGGCCTGGCTGGATACCAGGGTCCCGCGGGGTTCATCCGTCAGAGGAGGTCAGCCGACCATGGCCGCGGTCAGCGAGTTCAGCGACTGCTGCGTGCCGAAGCCGATGTACGGCTTGTACTCGGCGACGAGCTTGTCGGCCGCCCAGCCGTCGTTGCCGACCGGGGCGAACGCCGTCCAGTCGAAGACCTGCCAGTCGTACAGGGCGGTCAGCTTGTTGAGCGCGGCCTGCACGGTGTTGACGAGCGCGCCGTCGAACCGGTTGAGCAGCTTGTCGGTCGCGAACCGGTAGAAGTCGGCGCCGACCACGGTGTCCTTCGCGGCGTTGAACGCGTTGGCCAGCAGGCCGTCGTCGCAGCCCTTGCGGACACCGGTGAGCAGGCACTGCTGCAGCGACTGCACGGCCTGCTGGACGGCGTTGACGGCGCTGTTCTGGGCGGCCTGCGTGGCCGCCTGCACCGACTGCGTGGCCTGGACGGTCTGCGTGGCCGCCGCGCTGGCGACGGTGCGGTAGGCGTCCGATGCCGATGCCGGGGCGGCGGCGATGGCGATGCCACCGGCCGCGAGGGCACCGGCGATGATGAGACCGGCGAACCGGCTCGTCGGGAACTTCACGTCTTCCTCTTCCTCCCCGCACTTGGCGGGGCTGACGGTTGAACAAAAAAAGCTTGCACGGGGTGTTGTGCAGGCGTTTACATTACGCATTGTGTGCGTAATGCCAAATTAGCATAGCATTTTATAAAGCGTAACACAAGTACGAATTGGCTAAGAGGCCGGGCGGCCGGGTATTACCCCGACCGCCCGGTTGCTTCGTCCCTCCGCGTCAGTCGCAGGCGTTGAACAATACGGTGGTGAAGATCAGGTGTTGGTAGTCCCACCCCACCACAATCTGTACCGTCGTGCCCGCCGGGAACCCGGTGTACCGGAACGGGTTTGTCACCCCGGGAGCCGCCACGTAGGTGTTGTTGTAGGTCGCACCGCCGTACGTCACAGCGATGTTGACCGGTGCACCGCCCGGGTTGGGGTTGTTGAACGTGAAGTTCGCCCTCCCCACCCCCTCGAAGCAGTCAGGAGTGATGGTCACTCCCGGTGCGTCGAGGCACTGCCTGGCGTTGGCGGTGCAGTACACGTTCCCCGAAGGGGGCTTCTGGATAGCCGTCTGGCCACCCAGGTACTGCACCTTCACCGCGGCCGACGCCGGGCTGGGTGCTCCCGGAGCTGCGACCGCCGAGGCCGGAGCCCAGGCGAGCGCGAGCGCCACCATCATCGACGCGAGTGCGGCGAGGGGTATCCCCCACCGCTTGAGGAGAACGTTCAAGGTTCCTCCTGTAACGAAGCTGTGCGCACTAAACTTGCATGCGCACGTGCGCAGCTGAATCTGCGCACAAAGGCCATAGTACCAATCCATTTCCCTACACTCAAGCCCAA
>CAYTEG010000098.1:0-2683 GCA_964436805.1 uncultured Candidatus Saccharibacteria bacterium | reverse complement strand
TCGTAGTGCACGTAAGCCTCACGGAACTGCGTGGTTGCGATCTCAAACTGCGCCAAAAGCTGTTCGTACGGCTGGGCAGCCATATTATTGTTGCGCACGCGCTGGGTAAAAGCGCCGAGCAGCTTGGCCGTCGCTTCGTATTCGTGGCCAAGGTTGGTGCGCGACACTAAATCGCGGCGCTGCAGGCCGTCGAGCAACCCCGCCAGTTCTTTGCACTGCTGGGTAATAAGCTGCTCGCGGGCATCCTGGGCGTGCACGGCAAGCGGCATAAGCAGCGTGGCGGCAACGATAATGGCGATAAAACGAATTAGTTTCACATTCTTAGGCTAGGCCAGTATCAGGAGTCTGTCAATTGCAGTTGGCCGCCTTGGCTGCGCAAAAGGCCTTCGCTTATGAGGTCGTCGCAGACGCCGGGCAGGCGGTCATCGGTGATAAATGCGGCGAGCTCGGCCAAAGCAAGGCGCCGGTACTCCAGCAATAATTTAAGTACTTGGCCGCGCACTTGCCGCCGCGAACCTTCGAATCTGCTTTGCGGCTTGTACGATTTTACGCGCTGCAGTTGGCCGCCGGCCGTGGCTTTTAGGTGGGTGCCGTAATCCATGAGCGCCCAGTACCACTCGCGCGGGGTTTCGAGCGGCAAGGTGGCCGCGCCAATATGGCGGAGTTCGGCGTCGCTGACCGCATGGGGGTGGCTGGCAAAAAAATGATGCAAATAAACAGTGCGGATGTTGGTTTCGACAAACACCATCGGCTCGTTGTAGGCGTAGGCCATAATTGCGCCAGCGGTGTTGGGGCCAACGCCCGGCAGTTTTACCAGATCGACCAGGCTGCGCGGCACTTGGCCGCCAAAATCTTTTTCGACCATTTGCGCCGCTTGCCACAAAAATTTGGCGCGGCGGTTATAGCCAAGGCCGCTCCAGGCTTCGAGCACCGCAGCCAGCGGCGCCGCGGCAAGGTCGCCAAGCGTCGGAAAAACCCGTATAAAACTGGCGAATTTTTGCCGCACGCGCGACACCTGCGTTTGCTGCAACATCAGTTCCGAAACCAGCACAAAATACGGCTGCGGTTCGTGGCGCCAGGGCATGTCGCGTTTGTGGGCGCGGTAAAAATCCCATACGGTGTGCTGAAACGCGGTAATTTGTTCGGCGCTAATTAAAGGTAAAGTAGCCATTGGTGTTAGGGATGGGGGTGACATCGGTAATCTTTTTAGGGGTTCCGCCGTTTAAGCTCACCACGTAGTCGGCCGATTCGGAGCGGTACACAGCCACGTTGCCCACAAACCCGACAGGCGCGGCCAAATCGCCAACAAACAATTTGGTCTCTTGGCCATTGCCTACTTTTTTGGCAAGCAAGGTGCGCTTGCCATCGACGACGTCACTTACCAATTGCGTTTGGCCATCGGCGCTGGCACTCGCCAAAAAGGCGCGGTCAAGGCTGGTGGGAGTCGTTGCCGTCGCCACTTGGTCGGCGTTTGCGTCGTAACTGTGCCACGACAAATCGGCCACCTGGTAGGCAAACACATCGGCGCTGCTTTGGGTGATTTTTTGCACGTCGGTGCCTAAACTTTTGTCACCGCCTCCTTTAATTTTAACGGTTCGCAGCTCATTATCGCTGCGCTGGTACAACGCGCTGCCCAGCCGCACGCGCACCAATTTAAACGTTGTTGCCGTGGCCAAAACGGTTTGTTTGCCGGTTGTTACGTCGAGGCTCGCCAAACGCTGCTCGAGCTGCCCGCCAGCCGTGCGGTAGGTGGCCACATACACCAACGTATCGCCCGACCAGTCAACCAACGCAAACCGCTGTGCCGTGTCGGCCGCGCTTAGCTTATTTGTTGCCAAATCGACGCTGTACAACTTTTGCTGGACGCTTCCAAAACTATCACGAGTTGCCTCGCGAGTCGAGCCAAGCACGCCAAATTTGCCGCTGGGGCTGGCGCTAAAGGCGATGTCGCCGGTTTCGGATGTGCTGCCCGGCACGACTTCGGCTACTTCGGAGCCATCTAAGTTACTGCCATATACCACAAATTGGCCGCTGCGTTTACTTATAAAATAATGTTTGCCGGCGGGTGTAAATAATACCTCTTGTTTGGTGTCGCCAACCGCAACATCAACGCCGCGGTTGGCGTAGGTGCTTTTAAACGTGGCCGTGAGCTGCACGGTTTTGGCGTCGGTGGCCGGGATGGTTAAACTCACTTTGCCCTCGGGGTCGGGCTGGGCGGCAACGTCGCCAAGGCTAAAAGTGCCTTCGGTGATCGGGTCGCCGGTCAGCCAATCTTTGGCAACTAAACTTACAACCACGCCCACGTTTTTCATAGTAAACAGTTGGTTGCGCACTGCGGCATCGATTTGTTTGCCGCCAAGGTAGTGAAAAAATGGGTCAAAATCGAGCGTTTGGTCTTTGGTGACCGGCTGGTAGCCAGGTTTGGTGACCACAATATGCAGCGGGCCGTACGGCAAGGCAACCACCAGTTTGCCGTTGTCGTCGGTGTGGTAATCGCGGTTATTTATGGTAACGGTGGCGTTTTTTAACATTGGTGGCGGGCCGTCGGCGGCCACGACGGTGGCGATGTCGAGCTGCGCCTTAAGACCAACAGTGTTGAGCATCCACCAGCGGCTTGGCGTAATCAGCCAGGCAAGCGCCAAGCCAGCCAGCAAAAACAAAAACAACAAAATCCAAAACTTTG
>CAYTEG010000097.1:0-2765 GCA_964436805.1 uncultured Candidatus Saccharibacteria bacterium | reverse complement strand
TGCCGGTTTTTACATACAGCACGCCGGTTTGCTTGGGGCCGTACATTTTGCCGCCGTTAAGGGTGAGCAAATCGACGCCAAGGCGGCTGGCGTGTAAATCCAAATAACTGGCCGCTTGGCTGGCATCGGAGTGTAGATACAGGGGTAATGGGTTATTTTTAAGCCGGCGTAAATGGCGCGCTTCGTCTAAAACGGCAGCGACATCTTTAAGGGTTTGGATCGTGCCGATTTCGTTATTAGCGTAGC
Source organism: uncultured Candidatus Saccharibacteria bacterium (assembly GCA_964436805.1). Classification (GTDB taxonomy): domain Bacteria; phylum Patescibacteriota; class Saccharimonadia; order Saccharimonadales; family EFPC-124; genus EFPC-124. Next base: position 2,519 of record CAYTEG010000097.1, on the reverse strand, counting down.
CCACGCTCACCAAAACAGTGGTGTCGGTGATCATTTTTTTAAGCGCGTCGACATCGGCCATGCCGTCGGGGCGCACCGGAATAAGCTGATGGTTGTACTGTTTTGCGCACGCCAAAACAGCGTCGTGCTCGGTGGCCAACGCCAAAACTTCGCTGTCTTCGGGGTGGGTACGCAGCACGCCGTTAATCGCCAGGTTGATCGATTCGGTCGCGCCAGCCGTAAAAATAATTTCGGCCGGTTTGGCGCCCAGCCAGTGCGCAACCCGCGCGCGGGCGTCTTCGACGGCGGTTTTTACCTTTTTTGCGGCCAATGTGCTGCTCGATGGATTATAAAACTGCTCCGCCCAAAACGGCTGCATTGCAGCAATAACCTGTTCGTCAACAGGCGTGGCAGCGGCATAATCCAAATAAATCGGGTGCATACACCTTATTGTAGCGCAGGTTTAGCGCCCGGCGACAGCCATTGGTTTGCCAGTGGCCGGGTCGTACCCGTAAATGGCGCGCGCGATTTCTTCGTAGTACAAGTGCATGGCCCACACCAAATTGGTGAGTTCCTGGCCTTCGACAAACTTGTACGGCTGGCCTTCTTGCACTTTTAAAATGCCATTGTCGTGGATTTCGTAGCGCGTGGTTGTGCTGACTTTTTTGCGGGTGCTGGGGTCGACCCATTCTTCGTACCACACCCAGGTGTAGCGGTCGAGGCAAAAGAATTCGCGGCGGTGGCCTTTTGGCACGGCGCCGAACAGTTTGCCGCCAATGCGCGATTCCATGCGGATTAAATCGCGGCGCGTAAACCGTGGGCGGCGCTTGGCGGCGCCAGCGGGGGCGGTGCCGCCGGTGATGAGGTCTGCAATTTTACGGGCAAATGTATGCATGGGTTACCTTAGGCGGCCAAGCCGTAGCTTTCTCGTTTTAGGGTGTCTTCGCGCACGCTCATAACCCGCTCGCTGAGGCCATCGGCCACGCGTAGCGCTTCGGCGTCGTGGGCGGCGCGCTCGCGTTGGGCCAGCATATCTGGCGAGTTTGCAATAACGTGGGCGACTTGCTCGGACGCGGCGTTTAACACAGCGGTTTGGTCGTTAGGGTAAGTAAATTCGCGGCCGGTGTCGACAAGGTGGTGCGGGCGGCCTTCTGGAGTATCAGTAGCGGCAGCCTCAAGCTGGCCGTCACCCTCGCGGATAGGCGTAAGTGGCATGGCGCTTTCGACAGCGATTGATTCTGGGTCGTTGCTTAAAAACGCAACATAATTTTCGTTGGCAATTGCTTCGGCTGCATCAGAAACTTCGTCGGGTTCGACTAAAGAAAGCTCGTTAAACTGGGGTTGCACGGGCATGCGAAACATGTGGACGTCTTCGGGGCTGGGCTGTTGGATGATGTCTGGCATAATGGTAAAACTCTCTGATATTCAGATTATTAACAGGTTTGTTTTACGGTTTTGGTTTTAGCTCAAGGGCAAAAAGAGTGTCTTCGCGTTTTGTGTGGTCTGTTCGGCGATGTTTTGGAGTGGTTCGTTCCGTAAACCGGCCAAAAATTCGGCGACCAGCCGCACGTGCGAGGGCTCATTTACAGTACCACGAAGTGGCGCTGGAGTCAAGAAGGGCGCATCTGTTTCGAGAAGTAATTTTTGCAACGGTACTTCTTTAGCGATTTGCAATTGTTCGTTAACTTTAGTAAACGTGGTGATCCCGTTAATTCCGATAAAAAGGCCACGTTGCATAGCTTTAGTAAAGTTGGTGTGGTTGTCGGTAAAGCTGTGGAGTACGCCGCGGATGCCTTTGTAGCTGTCAAAGATTGGCCAAAAGTCGTCAAAGGCTTCGCGTACGTGGAAGATTATGGGCAAATCGTGATGCAGTGCGAGTTCTATTTGAAAGCGTAGGGCTTTTATTTGCTGCTCTTTCGAGGAGTGGCTGTAAAAGTAATCTAATCCGATTTCGCCGATGGCAACGATTTTGGAAGAAGCAACCCCGCGGGGCCTGTCAGACTTTTGTACATCACTTAGCTCAGACATCTCCGGAGTACCGGAGGACTCGCCGTGATGTAAAAAGTCTGCCACCCGCGGCTGGCGCATACCTGCCGACGCCTCTGCGAGCAGGCTTTTTATCCCTTGCAGCGCAACTTCCCCGTCTTTTGCTTCGTGCGGATGGATGCCAACGCTGGCGTAACAGTTTTCGCGGGTGTGCACAAACGTCACGGCCTGCTGGCTGGTGGGCAGGTTTGTGCCAACGCAAATAAGCTGCCCTACCCCGTTTTGCTGAGCGCGGGCGATCATGGCGTCGGGGTCGGGGTTTGCCGCTTTTGCCCACAACTTATGTGTCGGGTCGTCGGCTAAAAGTTCGAACGCGGCTTCGTGGATGTGGCAGTGGGTATCGACAAGCTCGGTCATTTTTGCGGCGGTACAGGTTGCGGCGCGGGTTTTACAGTGGTGCGTGGGTCTGGCGTATGCTTGTACATTTTAGGGAACAGCACGCCTTTGTACGGCGTAACCGTGCCGCCTTCGAAAATATGCTGGATGGTTTCAGA
>CAYTEG010000096.1:0-2799 GCA_964436805.1 uncultured Candidatus Saccharibacteria bacterium | reverse complement strand
TATCTAAATCTTTTGGGATAACTGTGACTTGCAAAAACGCCAGCACCGCCAGCGCCACGCCGGTTGCCAAAAGCCAGCCAAACAGCCATTTTTTGAGCCGTCCCAGCCACGGCGCGCCACTCGCGGCAACCACTTGCGCTAAAACAAACATCGCAAAAAAGCGCAGGTTCATAAGCAGGCCAGCAAGTACGGCGTCGGTGGAGGCCGGCGAAATAATAGCCATAAAAAAGGTCAGCACAACGTACGCTAAAACAATTTTATTGAGCCTGTCACGCCAAATAGTGCGCGCGATATCGGGGCGCAAAACACACAGCCATACTACCAGCGGCACGAGCAGCGCAATCAAGATTTCTTTCCAGCTCTTCCATATAAGCAACGAGCCAATTGTTGTGCCGCCCCATGTCGAAACAAAAGCGTGCACTGGCAAAACAACCAACATTACAGCCAAAGCTGTGGTTAAAATAACAATAAGTATGCGCTCGATGCCCGTTTGTTTGCCGCGTGCCATTACGTTCACTTTAACTGATGCGCAGGGTCGCCGTCAAAGGCAGGTGGTCAGAAATATCGACGTCAGGGCAAGCGTGCGCGACCACTTGTACATCGCGGCTGACATACATAATGTCGACGGTTGCTGTGGCGTAGCCGGGGTACTTTACCAGATCTTTGCGCTTGACGTTAAAGCTTGTTGCAAGCTCGTTTTTAAACACGCTAGTTAAATGGTCTTCGATCGCAACCATCGCCGCGTTGGTTGGTTTGGCGTTGGTGTCGCCGGCAACAACGACGCGGGTTTTACCTTTGGCTTCGGCAAGGATTGCGGCGCTCATGGCGCGGCGGCGCGGGCTGTCGTTTTCGCCGTTTAAATCCCAGACGCCCTGCAAATTTATAATATGCACGGTGCCAACGGGCGTTTTTGCTTCGACGCGGTGCAGGTTGCGCGGGCAGTCAGGCGCGTGCGCGACGTCATCGATAAAAATATTGTACGGTTTGTCAAAAAACACCGGTTCGTGGCCGGTTAGCGGGAACTTGGAAAGCACGGCATTGCCTTCTATAATGTTGCCGTCGGTGGTGACGCGCTCCAGCGCCGGGGCAAAAACGCCGTAGGCGTAACCGAGTTCTTTTTGCAGCACCGCAAACGCCCGGTGCTGGCGCGCTAAACCTGGGTTTGGGTCGTTCGACACCTCTTGCAACATAACAATGTCGGCGTCGCACTGGCGCAAAAAAGCAATAATGTCGTCGAGCAAAACACTGTGCCAGAGGTTAAGGGAGACTACTTTTATTTCCATAATAGTATCCTACCACGATTACAAACAAGACAGTCGCGGCCGCAAATGATACAATCTAATCTTAAGGATACCTATGCCTACCCGTTCAGCCCGTTATTATAGTCTTGCCCTTATTTTGTGCGACATTGCGACGCTTTTTTTGGCTTTTAGCTTCGCCTACGTGTTGCGCGTGCATGTCGACACCCGGCCACTGGTAGCCGATATTCATGCCGAGCAGTTTTTGGTGACTTCGCTGCTGCTGATTCCGCTGTGGATTATTGTGTTTGGCCTGCTTGGCCTGTACAGCAACCGCGTCTACAACAAGCGCATGTCGGAGTGGGGGCGCGTGTTTGTGGGCACGGTGGTCGGGATTTTAATCGTCATTGGCTACAGTTTTGTGATTGACGAACCAGTGTTCCCCGCCCGTTTGGTGGCGGTATATGCGTTTGTCGGCTCGTTCGTTTTGCTTATTTTGGGGCGCGAGATTTTGCGCGAGGTGCGCACCATTATGTTTCGGTTTGGCAAAGGCATCAGCCGCGTACTGGTTATTGGCAACTCGGCGGCGACCAGCGATATTGCGGCGCAGCTGAGCGATACCAAGCGTTCGGGCTATCAGATTGTGGCGATTGCCGGGCCAAAATCGGCGCTGCCGCCGCATTTTCATGGCATGCAGTACCGCAGCGCCGAGGCAGCACTAAAACAGCTCAAGGCACAGCGCATCACTACAATCATCCAAACCGATTTGCACGATGACGACGAGCGCAACCAAACCATCTTAAACGCCGCGCAAACCATGCACATTAATTATTGTTTTATTCCGGGCGAGACCGAGTTTTATTCGGGGAAAAACCTTGTCGACGTGTTTTTGGGCTACCCGATTATTTCGGTGCACCAAACGCCGTTGGTTGGCTGGGGTGAGGTGGTCAAACGCATTTTCGACCTCGTCGTGACCATTGTTGCCGTGGTTATTTTGTCGCCAGTTTTGCTTTTAATTATTATTGCCCAAAAATTGTTTAACCCCGGCCCGGTGTTTTTTGTAAACAAGCGGCTGGGGCTGTACGCGCGGCCGTTTGGGTTGTATAAACTGCGTTCGATGAAGCGCGAATACTCTGGCCAGGACGCCATTAAAATATTTACGCGCATGAACCGCCCCGATTTAGTCGAAGAATACCGCGCGCACCGCAAAGTGCCAAACGACCCGCGCATTACGTGGTTTGGAAAATTTTTGCGCGTGACGTCGCTCGACGAACTACCCCAGTTGTTTAACATTTTGCGCGGCGACATGAGCCTTGTCGGCCCCCGCCCAATTTTGCCCGACGAACTGCCGTTTTACCGCGGCCGCGGTTCGCTGCTGCACAGCGTTAAGCCGGGGATGACCGGGCTTTGGCAGGTTTCGGGCCGCAACGATTTGCCGTTCGAAAAGCGCGTTGAGCTAGAACTGTACTACGCCCAAAACTGGAGTTTTTGGCTCGACATTAAAATTTTGCTTAAGACGATTCCGGCGGTGTTTAGGAAGGGGAGCGGGTTGTAATGAAGA
>CAYTEG010000095.1:0-2802 GCA_964436805.1 uncultured Candidatus Saccharibacteria bacterium | reverse complement strand
AGCCTAGCAAGGAGGGCGCCTGACGGCGTGCGTGTTGTGCTGCACGAAGCAGATGAAGGCCAGTTCGGAATCAAGGAGGTAAAAGCCTTTTTTAAGGCCCAAAATTACAGGCAGTGGAGCACCAATGCACAGCTTGTTTTCCACTGGCTTGTAACAAACCTGAACCACAAACTTGTGGTATCGTGTAAGGATTGTGGCCTGGGATATGGGCAGCAGAAGAACTGCTGTCGCTGCCTCGACAAGGGTTCTGACACGGATGGCTACTGGGGCTACAAATTCTATGCAACAGTCAGCGATAGCCTCATTGGGTGGCAAATCGCAACTTCAAGTCTCCACCGCATTAGCCAAGATGATCTTCAGAGGTCGGGAATAGGCGACATCAACCGGCAACGGATTCGCGAACTGATTGAACATCTCAAAAACCAGTAGCACAGGCGGACACCCCAGGCGATTTCGTATCGCTTGGGGTGGTCAACTACCGTAAATACTACAATGCCCAAACCCCACCACGTAGCGTATACTAAAACCAAGTATGGGGCAGGCGTTATACCGAAAATACCGTTCAAGGTCGCTTGAAGAACTGGTGGGGCAAGAGCATGTGACCGACACCTTAGCCAGGGCAGTAAAAGCTGGCAGTATTAGCCATGCCTACTTATTTACCGGCCCGCGCGGCACGGGCAAAACCAGCGTTGCGCGTATTTTGGCGCACCAAATTAACGATCTACCCTACAGCGACAAAACTCATTTAGATATTATAGAAATAGATGCCGCCAGCAACCGCCGCATAGATGACATCCGCGACCTGCGCGACAAAGTATTTATTGCCCCGGTCAGCGCAAAATACAAAGTGTACATAATAGACGAAGTGCACATGCTAACCGGCGAAAGCTTTAACGCGCTTTTAAAAACGCTCGAGGAACCGCCCGCGCATGTGGTGTTTATTTTAGCCACCACCGAAGTACATAAGTTGCCGGCCACCATTATTAGCCGCACGCAGCGCTATGCGTTTAGGCTGGGCAGCGTGCCGACTCTTACCGCGCACCTAAAATCGATTGCCGAAAAAGAAAATATTAATATCGAAGACGAAGCGCTGCAAATCGTGGCCGAACACGGCGAGGGCAGTTTTAGGGATAGCCTTAGTTTGCTCGACCAAATTTCGCATATTAGCGATGGCAAAATTACCGCCCAAAACGTCGCCGACACTTTGGGTTTGGCACCACAAGACCAAATTACGGCGCTCACCGACGCGCTTGTAGCCGCCGATGCTGCTGCAATTGTTACCGCCCTGCAAAAAGTCGACGCCCAATCGACCAATACTTTGGCTATTGTCGACCAACTTACCAAGCATTTACTTGTTGTCGCGCCCGAGCACCCACGGCTGTTTAGCGTAATCGACACATTATTAGATGTGCCGCGGTCGTACAATCCAAAATTAAAGCTATTTTCGGCATTAGCGGTGCAAGGCAGCGCAGCGCAAGCCATGCCAAAAAAACCTGACGAGCCCAAAACGTCACCGCTGCTTGCCACGACGCACAGCGTTACGGTTGCAGAGGCAGCGCCGGTAAAAAGTTCGAATCCCGAAACCCCAGCCAAAAAAGCCATAAAAACCGAGCCGCTGCAAAACCTTGACCCGGCCGATTGGGCAAAAGTGCTGGCCGCCACGAAACAAAAAAGCCCGCCAATTTACGCCGTACTTAAACAGGCGCAGCCGATTTTGGCCGACGGCGCGTTGGTGCTGACGTTTAAATACGGGCTGCACAGCAAAAAGCTGGACGACATTAAGCAAAAGGCGTTGGTAGTTGCAGTAATCCAAGAAACATTGGGCAGTGCGCCCGAAGTTAAAGTCGCGGTTAGTAAAGACGCTGTGGCACCGGTTATTGCCGACGACCCACGGGTAAGTTCGGTAACCGAAATTATGGGTGGGGGAGAGGTGATAGATGCCAAAATCTGACCAAAACGACGCCCGCCGCGCCACTAAAAAAATTGACGCGGCAAAACTGCCGCCGCAAAATCTCGATGCCGAAAAAAGCATTTTGGGCGCCATTTTAATTGACGAAGATGTTCTGACGCGCGTCAGTGACAAGCTCAGCGCCGACGACTTTTACGACCACCGCCACGAGCTTATTTATGCGGCGGTGATTCGGCTGTACGAACGCCACTCGCCGGTCGATTTGCTGACGCTTTCGGACGAGCTCAAAAAAAAGAGTGAGCTCGACGACGCTGGCGGCTCGGATTATTTGGCCGAGCTCACCAACCAGGTGCCAACCGCTGCCCACGCCGAAAGCTACGCCGAAATTATTGCGCAAAACGCCATGCGCCGCCGCTTAATCACAGCGTCGGGCGTTATTTCGGAGTTGGCGTTTGACGAAGCCAAAAACAGTGGTGAGCTGCTAGAAAGCGCCGAACAACAGCTGTTTGCCGTGTCCGATAAATCTTTGCGCCAGGATTTAACCAGCCTGGAGCAAATTTTGGAAGAATCGTTTGACCGCATGGAAGAGCTGCACCGCGACAAGTCAAAAATCCGCGGCGTCAGCACTGGCTACCGCGATATGGACACTTTGCTCGCCGGGTTCCAGCGCTCCGACCTCATTATTTTGGCGGCGCGGCCGGCAATGGGTAAATCGACCTTTGCGCTAAACTTGGCGCATAACGTGGCTGTTGGGTCAAAACAATCGGTGCTGGTGTTTAGCCTCGAGATGAGCAAAGAACAGCTGGTCGACCGTATGCTGGCCGACGAAGCCGGGGTCGACGCCTGGAATATCCGCACCGGCAACTTAAGCGACGAAGACTTCGAAAAGCTAA
>CAYTEG010000094.1:0-2863 GCA_964436805.1 uncultured Candidatus Saccharibacteria bacterium | reverse complement strand
CGCCGATGGGTGTTTTTACATGGTGCTCATGGTTAAACAATGTGGTTGTGCTACAATTGCCTTAGCTATGCAAAGTAATGTTATGCAACCAAAAAAGAAACTCAACCGCCAACAAAAGGCAACTATTGATGCTGCCGTAAAAAAAGTAGTTAAGAAGTACGGAAAAACACTACGGCTACTATCCCAGACATAACCCCGCTTGAACTTGAAGAGGCTGAATACATCGCTCATCAACTTGCGACCGAATTGATGGATTACGGCGAACCAGTACCTCCATTTCTACTCGTTACCCCGGTAAACTTGAAAGCTGCCTTGCCCAACCTTTTTCGACGTTTGGCGGCACGGAAACATATCCTACCTTAGTAGAGAAAGCGGCCGTACTCTTTTATCTAGTCATCAAGAATCATCCATTTGAGAACGGGAACAAACGGATGGCAGTGACTCTGACCTTAGTTTTTCTCTATAAGAATAAAAAGTGGATTAATACGACCCCAGATGATTTATATAGAGCAGCTTGTGCAGTAGCCGAGAGCAAGCCTGCGCATATGCGGACCGTTGTGCAGGTGACCAAAGAAACTTTTGAAGAATTTTTAGAAGACTTTAAATCGTAAAACACCTCACCTCGCCGTGAGGTGTTTTTCTTGTGTCGGCACAAATTATATGCTGCTATACTAAAACTATGCACCGCACCCGCGTTTTACTGGCCTTTGGCGGCGAATCTGCCGAGCACGACGTTTCGGTGGCTTCGGCGCGCAATGTGTACGCGGCGCTCGACGACCGCAAATACGACATCGATTTGTGTTACATTAGCCGCGACGGCCACTGGCATTTGGTCGACGACATCGAAAGTTTGCAAGGCCATCATCCGCTGCTGTTGCCAATGTTGGGCGGCAAGCATTTTGTCACCGACGGCGGCAAGTCGATCGTGCCCAACGTGATTTTGCCGATTTTGCACGGTACCAACGGCGAGGACGGCAGCGTGCAAGGCTTAGCGCAACTGCTACATATCCCAATTGTTGGCTGCGGCATTTTGCCCGGCGCGCTTTGCATGGATAAAGAGGTGAGCAAGCGGTTGCTGCAGGCGGCCGGCCTGCGCATTGCCGATTACGCCGTGCATCACGCGCACCAACCAGCGCCAAAATTCGCGCAACTTACACTGCAACTTGGCAACCCGCTGTTTGTAAAGCCGGCCACGCAAGGTTCGTCGGTTGGCGTGCACAAGGTGTTTGACGAAGCGTCGTTTGCCGGCGCTTTGGCCGACGCACACAAATATGACGGCAAAGTGTTAATTGAGCAAGCCGTGCATGGCCGCGAAATTGAGTGCGCGGTTTTGGGTAACGACGACCCGCAGGCTAGCGCCGTGGGCGAAATCCGTCCACAAGAGGGCGATTTTTACAGCTACGACGAAAAATACAGCCCAAATAGCAAAACCCAACTTATTATTCCGGCCGATTTGCCGCCCGAAACCGCCGACGCCGTGCGCGCCGCTGCCATAAAAGCCTACCAAACGCTCGAATGCCGCGGTTTGGCGCGCGTCGATTTTTTTGTCGACGGCGAAAACGTTATTGTAAACGAAATCAACACCTTGCCTGGTTTCACCAACATCAGCATGTACCCAAAATTGTGGCGGCAATCGGGGCTCGGTTACTCGCAGCTCATCGACAAACTCATCGAACTGGCGGTCGCAAAATGACCGTCGCGCAAAAACTTAACCTGGCTGGCTGCATAATCGCCGACGAAGACGGCGGCGTTTTGGTGCTGCACCGCAACACGCCCGGCCGGCGCCAGTGGGAAATGCCCGGCGGCGCGCTGCAACCCGGCGAAACCGCCGAAGCCGCAGCCGTGCGCGAAGTGCAGGAACAACTTGGCGTAACGGTGCGCATTTCGCGCCAACTCGGCGAGCGCGACCTCGAAAATGGCGACCAAACATTTCACCACACCTGGTTTTTGGCCACAATTGTGGCCGGCCGCCCAGCGGTTTTAGAGCCGCATTTATACGACAAATTCGGGTTTTTCTCGCTCGTTACCCTTACGCGCCGCTACGACGAACTGTCGCCAAACATCAAAAATTTCCTCGAAGCCATGGCCTACGGCGAGGTCGACCTAGACATATAAGCCAATTTCGCATACAATACATCTGTTACGGCGCTTTAGCTCAGTTGGTAGAGCAGGGGCCTGAAGAGCCCTGTGTCCCCAGTTCGAGTCTGGGAGGCGCCACCAGAAAAGCACTCATATATATGGGTGCTTTTCTTGTTGAGTTATAAAATACTGAGGAGCACGTAAACGCGCCTTAATAACGCCGAATCGAACCCCTACTTATATAACACTCCTGGCACCCCTGCAGCGTAAGCCCGTGCTCGGCGCTCAGCGCCTTGACGCTTACTTTGTCGCCGATTGCCAAGTCGGCGTCTTTGGTGCCGTACACATTAGCGTTAGGGTCACTCGATAGGCCACCGCCTGTAACAATAATCTTGTCATCAACCGTTACGGTACAAGTATCGTCGTAGGCGCAGCCGTTATTTATACCTGTTACTTTGCCATCAAAGGTAGTGTATTTTTGCGTTTGCCCGCCAGAAGTAGAGTTATGGGGCGCCCATAAAAACCACCCAATTACGCCAAGCAAAAGTATGGCCAGGGTAATAATAACAAGTCGCATAACGCCGATATTTTTCGAAGTTGGTGGTTTGTTCATAAACCTTACTATAGGCCGGCGATAGTGTAAGCTCAAGCTTAATGTGCGGCCAGCGCAAATATATTATCGTACAAAACTTGAACCATGCGGCTATTTAAGCTATAATCACCCTTGTTATGCGGGTGTAGCTCAGTTGTTTAGAGCGCGTCCTTGCCAAGGACGAGGTCCAGG
>CAYTEG010000093.1:0-2912 GCA_964436805.1 uncultured Candidatus Saccharibacteria bacterium | reverse complement strand
CCGTGTCGTGTTTGCCCTTCTTATTGAAAAACGGTTTCGGGGATTTTGGGATACGGACGCCAGGCAGCGTAACAAGCGTACCCAAACGGTTTCCTAGACTTATCCACACCCAAAATTTGCATTTTGTTGTTATTTATTGCGATTTTCACAAAAAAGCGCTACCCCGCCACCCCATCGCTTGCAATTGCTATTTTTTATATTTTTATATATATTTTACGCGCACCAACACGAACAATTACTAAAAATAAGAACAAAAATCGAACTACAAGGGGAGAGTGAGAGTGTAGCTATTTATAAAACGCCTTGTGCGCCACCCGCACATCAACGTACTCCGGCTTAATATTCTTTTGGTCAAAATACTTAAGGGCATTAGCTATGTCCTCTGCTTCCTGCAGCGGATCCCTATCGGTGTTGGTTTTGATCTGATATTCCCTGCCCTGCAGCTTTAAATCAACCTCGCGCGTGGCCGCCGGAATCACCACCGCCTCTACCCTGCCCTTGCCATAGCCGTTTACTGCGGCCACAATCTGCCCCAAAAACCGTATAAACCGCGTCGACGCCACGACCCCCGATTCGTCAGGAGGAATCCCCGACTGGTCGGTCACCGCCAAGCCCGGCTCGGCAAAATGGTTATACGAAAAGGCCACCCCTTGGGCGTCAACATAAAATTGCTTGCCGCTTGTCTTCCAAACCATCAACGGCTGCCGAAAGGTTATGGTAAATTTTACATTGCCACCAAACCAGTCGCGCTGCACGCCAACCGCCAGCACTTCGCCGTTTTCGCGCACGACTTGTTCCTCGAGCTCGGGCTGGCGCAGCATAAAGCCAAAACGCTCAAAAGGATGGTCGTCAAAATAATGGTAAATGCTTTGCTGGTAGGCCGTTGCCTGCGGCTGGTGCGTGCCTTTTTGCGCAAATATAATTGCAGGGGTCACGATAAAACTCACCACAAGCAGCGCCAACACCGCGCAGGCCAATACAACGCCGCCCAGCGAGGTTAAAATCTGCTTACGATGCTCGCGAAGCTCCATAAGTTTAATGCGGTCGGTTTTAAAATGCCCGCGCGCTGGCGCACTTGCGGTAACACCGGCCGATTTGGTGCCAGTGATCGTGCGGCTGCGCCTAAAAATATAACTATTCTGCCCCTCCATTAAACGAGGGGTGCGGCGCGATTGTTGTTTTTTTGATTTTGCCCACGGTAATTGCATTGCTACGCCTATTGTACTAGGTTTTGGCCGCGGCCGCTTCGGCAATTAGCGCCGCCATGTCGAGCGCGGCATCGGGCTTGGCAAACGCATGGATTTTACGCCCCAACTGCTGCCGTTTCTCGGCGCTGGCTGCGAGTGCCAGCACTACGCGCGTAAGCTTGCGATGGTCGAGCGTAATTTTTTGCTCGTCGATCACCACCGCCGCGCCAGCTTTGGCATACACTTCGGCGTTTTTAAGTTGGTGGCCGCCGGGCAATTGGGCGTGCGGGATAATAATCGTCGCTTTCGCCAAACCCGCCAGCTCGGCCAGCGAGGTTGCGCCAGCGCGGGTAACCACAATGTCGGCCGCGCCGAGCGCCGTGCTTAAGCCCGGCAAAAACGGCTTTATAATGTAGTCGATGTGTTCGGGCGCGGCCGCCAGCGTCTCTTGGTAATTGCCGGTGCCGGTAATGTGCAAAATCGCGACTTTGTCGAGCAGCTGGTTAGCAATCGTCGCCACCGCCCGGTTAATATTGCGCGCGCCCTGCCCGCCGCCGGTTACCACAAGCAGCGGCTTTGTCGTATCGTGAAACCCAAGTTCGGCCTTGCAAACCTGTTGTTGTTTTGGGGTGAGCGGAGTAAATTCGCGGCCCACCGGTATACCAACATAATGTGTGCGGCCCTTAGGGTACGGGTAATTTTCGACCGGCGCGCCCGTGCCAATAACTGCCGCATATTTGGCGAGCATGCGGTTGGTCAAACCCGGGTGCGCATCGGAATCGTGCACCACCAGCGGAATTTTAAGCGCCCGCGCCGCCAACCCAACCGGCAAGCACACAAAACCGCCCTTGGTAAAAATAACATCGGGCTTCACTTTGAGTAAAAATTTACAACTTTGCAAAAAGCCAAAGCCGACCAAAAAAAGGTCGCGCGCGTTACGCAGCATCGTCGGGATATCGAGCAGCTGCCGCCACAAACTCACCCCGTAATAGCGCCGCAACTTGCCGGCGTAAATGCGTTTTATACGCACCTCAAACGGCGCCTTGGCCATAATACCGCTGGCCGACCGAAAAAACTTTTGGTCGGTCATAAAGTAGGCTGTCAGGCTTGGATCTTGGCGATACAGCTCAGACAGTACGGCTAAGGCCGGTGTGACGTGTCCGCCCGATCCCCCGCCCGCGCTCACGATTTTCATGGTTATCTCCTGTTTTGTTGTCAGAATTTTTTGAATGGTTGGTATAACGCGAAATCTGGAACACCAGCCCCAGCGCGCTCAGCATAAACAGCAAACTGGTGCCACCAAAGCTCACAAACGGCAGCGTAATGCCGGTGAGCGGAAAAATCCCCAGCATGGCACTAATGTTAACAATGGTGTGCGAAAATACCCAGCCAAACACGCCCGCAACGATTAAGCGCAAATACGGGTCGGCTGTGTGATCCATAATAGCAAGGATCCGCACAAAAAGCGCGGCAAAAATAGCCAGTACGGCCAGCGTGCCTAAAAAGCCAAATTTTTCGGCCAAAATCGCAAAAATCGAGTCGTTGGCGGCCTCGGGCAAATAACCAAACGCCTGTATGCTCTGCCCTAGCCCCTTCCCTGTTAATCCCCCGCTCCCTACTGCAATGAGCGCCTGGTTAATATGGTACCCCATTTCGTCCGTCTGATAACTTTCATGTTTAACGAACCATAAAATACGTTAAATACGGTTCGTGAAGAAAATTGTA
>CAYTEG010000092.1:0-2957 GCA_964436805.1 uncultured Candidatus Saccharibacteria bacterium | reverse complement strand
CCACTGTTTTGGCTGGCGTCATCTATAAAACCGCTGCGGAAGGTATAGGGGTCGGTACCGTCAGACAGCGCCGAGGTTGACGGCAGGCGGGCGACTGTTTCTTGGCGCCAATAGCCACCACCAAACAGCACAACGCCTTTGCCACCGGTCGTGCGCGGAAGTATCCACATGCGCGAAGCAGTGCCAGCACCGGTATCCATGTACACAATGCCGGGATGGCCCGCTACTGCCGATTTGGTAGCCATGCCGCCGCCACCGACACTGTCGAAAGTCATGTCGCTACCGGCGCCAAATCCGTAAAAATCGCTGACAAAATAAGACGAAGTGCGGGCGCTCGGAACATTGCAATCGCGCCAGTAAGTGGCTTCGTAACAACGGAATTGGTCGATGTTGCTGTTGTAATACATCGCGCCAGCCAGGCCAGTGGGGTCGCCGGCCGTGTTTTTGCGGTCGAGCACCAGTAGCGTGCCGGTGCTATCGACGGCCACACTGCCCACGTATACCCGCGAGTTAGTGGTGTCGACCACAAGCTGCGATGTGCCCAAGGCGTTTAAAACAGCAAAAGCGCTGGCAGAGTTTGACGCGTTTTGAAAACTCGTGGCGCCGGTAGCACTAATCGTTGCGATGGTGCCATTGTTTACTTCGAACTGCAGGCCATTTGGGTCGTTGGTGCCGATGACGGCGGTGGCGCCAAAGCTATTGCCGTTTTGCAAAAAGGCCGTAGAGCCGTCGAGGCCAGGGCATGCGGTAAAGCTCGGCCCACTGGCTGTCGATGTTAAGCACTGGCCAGTGGCACTTGGCGCAACCGCCACAAAGGCGCCCGTGCCGCCACCAACAACAACCCCTGTAAGTGACGTCGCCCCGGTGCCACCTTGTGCCACCGTTAAAGGCAACGAGATGTCGCTGCCACTGCTAGTACTGTTAACTATTGTCGTAGAATCACCACCCGTAGCCCCGCTAAGCGCAACAAACTGGGTGCCGTTATAATAGTTGAGCTCGTGCGTTGCGCCATCAAAATACATTTGCCCGGCCACCGCCGCCACAGGTTGCGTTTGCGGCGAAAAAACAACCGTATTATTAAGGACAAGCCCGGCATCGAGGGTAACCGTTTTTTGAGCCGTACCCTGAACATTAAATACATCGTCGAGCGGACTTTTGGTAACAGTGGTTTCGGCTGGCGTAGTATTGGTTGTTGGGGTATTTGGTGTGGGGTGACCCATCACAAGGTTAACCGTTACCGATCCCGCAACAACCAAGAGCACAATTAAAAACCACCTAACAAAACCGCCAAGTCTCGAAGAACTACCGTCCATTGTTATTTTTCTTCATACCTTTGCCATTATTGTATATTGCTTATGGCCTACTACGCAATAATTATTTTGGCAAAAACATTTTTGACAGGTTGGAGAGATCCGTGTGGCGGGGTGGCCACCACACGGACTCTTCCTACAGCGATCAGTTGGCGAAGCGCGGAAGACCCAGCTGGATCTCGTTGTTCGCAAACCAGGCGTGGTTGTCGCCCTCGCGCGGCACGCCGCTGAGGTCGGCCATCGGCGCCGGCCGGAACAGCTATCTGCCGTCAATATAGGAGAGTCGTTTAGACAGCTCGCCGAGAGACTTCACAAGGCCAAAAAAAACGGTGAGGGGCGCCCCTCCTATACGACATCGCTCGAGATGCCTTATGGGCCAGCCGGGATAGGCGCGATGGCGGCCGTACAAACGAGACAATCATCGGAATGCTAGTACCAATCATTACGGCTCAGATTCTATATCTTGATATAGCTCCTGACCCTACCAATATAGACCAAACATTTGCACTTGTTGAGCGAGTACTAAAAGATACAAATCGCAAAGATGTTGAATGTATCGTCGAGATGACGAATCTAGGCAGGGGATTGAGCGGCTTTCCTGGAAATTTTGAAAGTAAGGCTCTTACTGTATGGGATTACTATCATGAACGTCAGAAGACCGAGAACTGGCACAGCAAATATCACGACAACTTTCTTATTGCTCAAGAGCTATTAAAAACCACGCTTTCCCTTCCGCGCCGGGATAGTAGAATGGTAGAGTTTCGAGACTTCTTAACCGAAGCGACCTATATAGTTTTCGATCGCTTACCAACCCTTTTGCCCAATGGTTCACATACCCAGTATTGGGGGCCAGACCTTGCTGATGACGTAGCGATCGTCCTTTATATGCTCTTCTCGCACTACCCAGGAAAGCAGATCGTTTTCTAAAGCTTGAATGCGGTGGATTTTATACACTTCTCAATCTCATTGGCAGGCTGGGACAAAATATGTATTTCATAATTTAATAAATTCTCTCTTGACTCAACAGAAAAGACGCTTGGTAGCGCCTTTTCTTACTCGAAGATTCGAGGATGTTCAATATGGTGACCCCGCGGAGAGTCGAACTCCGGTTGCCGGGATGAAAACCCGGTGTCTTAACCGCTGGACGACGGGGCCATGGCGTAACAGGTGTAAATTATAACAAAATTCAGGGGTGACGTAAAGATGTTTTTGGGCATGGAGAAGGGGCGCACTGGTGGGCGCGCCCCTTTCCCCTCTGGACGTGGCCGTGTTCACCCGGCGAAGGCTGCCATGGTTTTGAGCGCCCGCGCGTGCATGGTCTGGGCGTAGGCCGGTTTCACGTCGATGACGTGTGCTGCGGCGGCGTTCGAAACGCCGAGGATCGTCACAAGCACCAAGTACTCCTGTTGTTTACTTGTGAGATTCTTGAGCAGCGCCAGGGCGCCGACCGTACCGACGTCGCCATCGGCCGCATCGCCCTCACGGGGTAATACGTCGCGGTCGGTGGCCTGCACCACGTAGTTCTCGCCGTAGCAGTCCTCGGCCTCGTGGTGAGCGATCGACAGCACCCATGCCAGCACGTTGCCCTTGTGGCCGGTGATTCGGGTGCGAACCAGGTTCCAGACCTTGGTGGTCAGGGCTTTGGTC
>CAYTEG010000091.1:0-2978 GCA_964436805.1 uncultured Candidatus Saccharibacteria bacterium | reverse complement strand
AGGCCATGAACCTCGACGTTTTGTGCGCCCAGGAGGTCGAAGACATCGACACCCTGCGCTATTTTGTAAACACCGAACTCAAAGGTTTTTACCCATATTTAATGTTAATTGAGGGCAACGACCCGCGCTTAATAGACGTCGCAGTCATGTCGAAATACCCAATTGGCGCCGCGACCACTTGGCAAACCGCCACCAACCCGGCCGAACCGGGCGAACGCATTTTTAGCCGCGACATGCTGCAGGCGCAAATTTTGAGCAAAGATTACTCCCGCCCGCTGGTTACCCTGTTTGTAAACCACCTAAAAAGTAAGTTCGTGCCGTTTACCGAAGACCAACAGGCCGGCACCAAAGCCGCCAACGAACGCCGCAAGCTGCAGGCCGAAACCGTCGCGCAGATTATTACCGACGTCACGCGCCCCGACGCGCACTTTGTGGTGTTAGGCGACATGAACGACGCGCCCGATTCGCCGCTGCTCGCACCGTTTACCAAAAGCCCGCACTTAAAACTGGCAAACGGGTTAAAAAACGCGGTCGAAACCGCTTCCGCGCCCAACTCTTCTTCGCCGCCAAGCAGCCCGCTGTGGACGCACCGCTTTAAACCAAGTGGCCAGCCAGCGCAGTACGAGCTTTTTGACCAAATATGGCTGAGCCCCGGCCTGGCCGCCAAACAAACCGGCGCCTTTATTGGCCGGCGCACCAAAATGGGCGGCGACGGCACCGACCACGACCCGGCGTGGGTAGAACTAACACTATAAAAAGACGACGACCAAAACAAACGCGGCGATAGCCAAAGCCAAGGCGGTGCCGTACAGCCACGCGTTGCTGGCCAGGCGTGCGGCGCGGGCTTTGCGTTCGGCCTCGGCGCGGATGGCGGCAGGGCTGAGCGGCGCCTGCGAAGGCACGGCCTGCCCCGGGTCGCTCACCTGTGGCGTGCCAAAACCACCAGCGCCGCCCGTAACTCCGCCAGCATCTCGGGAGCGCCACGATGGGCTGCGCTCAATTGTGTCGCCTTGTTCGACACGCACAAGTGGCGCCGGCGTTTCGGGCGCGCGTTCGGCTTTGGGCTGTTGCGGCTGCCATTCGCTGCGTGGCTGACCAGTGGCGCGTTCAACTGCAACAGGTGCGATTACATCTTGCAGCTCGCGGTTTACCTCGCGCGTGGCGTCGGCCTGGTGATGGGTAAATTCGCCCAGTTTTTGGTAATAGGCTTCGCGGTGGTCGCGGGCTTGACTTGCGACCTGTTCTTGTTCTAGCCTGTTAAAGGCTTGTTGTTGGGCTTCGATTTTGCGCTCTTGCTTGAGCGCAGTTTTTGCTGTTTCGCGGCGGTCTTTTGCAGCCACACGGCGGTCGCGTTTGCGGGCGCGGTATTCGTGGCCGGCAACAATAACGGCAATGACTCCTAAGCCAACGGCAACCAAACTGGCCGCCCGGCTTGTTTCGACTTGTGATTCGAGGCGCTGCACCTTTTCGACGATAAGTTCGGAGGCGCGGTAATCGGCGAACGGGCGCGGCGCGTCGTAGCCGCTATCGGCCGCTTCGGCGCGCGGAATCGTAAAGGCGACGCCTTCTTTGGCTTCGGCGATTGTTTCGTCAAGTTCTTCGGTAGCTTCCTGTAAATCTTCGGCGGCGGCAAAAAGCGGCTCGGTTTTGACAGGTTTTTCGCCAGTGGCAGCGGCGCGGGCGGGTTCGGCTTTTGCCTCGCCAAACACGTGGTTTAAAACGGTGCGCGCGAAACGGCGCATGCGTTCGGCGCGGTCGTAGGCCGGCTGTTGTTCGGGGGTTGGCTGCTCGGCTTCGGGCGCTGGTTGTTCGGCTCCCACCGGCTGCACTTTGCGCTCGACACGCAAAAAACTAAGTACGTTTTTGCCAAAATTTTGCTTTTTTGGTTTTTCGGGCTGGTCTTTCTGCTCAGGCGATTCTGGGTTTTTTGGTTTTTCGGCTTTTGCCTCGGTACGCTGTTTTGACTTTTTACGCCAACCGCCCAAAAACGTAGCGTCCTCGGACGAAGGAGTGGCTTTTGGCGCCTCAGGCGCGCCAACAGGAGGTTTGGTTTCGCGTTCCATCGGTGAGTATTATCTCATAACAGGGGTGATTAAACAATATACCCTTCGCGGCTTTGGCAACCCATGCTATACTTCTTCCGCAATGAACCAGGCACTCGCGCTCGAAATAATGCTGGAGGGGCAAAGCGTTTTACTGACCGGCCAGGCCGGATCGGGCAAAACGTTTGTATTAAATGAGTTTATTCGCCAGGCCAAAAAGGCCGGCAAAATTATTGCGGTTACTGCCACCACTGGTTTGGCCGCCACGCATTTGGGCGGCAACACCATCCATGTCTGGAGCGGCATTGGCGTGCACGACGAGCTGCCGAAAAACTTTTTTAAGGATTTGCCAAAGGGCCGGCGCGATATGGTCGCAAAAACCGACGTGCTTATTATCGACGAAATTTCGATGCTACACGACTTTAGGCTAGATATGATCGACGAAGTTGCCCGCACCGTGCGCCGCGACGACCGGCCGTTTGGCGGCTTGCAAGTTATTTTATGTGGTGATTTTTTTCAGCTGCCGCCGGTGAACCGCCGTGACTCGCGCCAAGGCGGGTTCGTGGTGCACAGCAAAGCCTGGCACGCCGCCGATTTAACTATTTGTTATTTGGGTGAGCAGCACCGGCAAGACGACGACACGTTCCTCGAAATCTTAACCGCCATGCGCGCTGGCGACATCCGCCGCCGCCACGCCGAAGCACTGCTTGCCCGCATTGGCGGCGCCACCGACAGCTCCCAACCGCTGACCGAGCTACACACCACCAATATTGACGTCGACGGCATTAACCGCCGCGCGCTGCAAAACCTCGATGGCAATGAGGTGGCGTACACCATGCAAACCACCGGCAAAGAAAATTACGTGGAGAGTTTAAAACGCAACTGCCTAGCACTCGAAGAACTGGTGTTAAAACAAGGCGCGCTGGTGATGTGCAT
>CAYTEG010000090.1:0-3014 GCA_964436805.1 uncultured Candidatus Saccharibacteria bacterium | reverse complement strand
CCAGGACACCCTGCTTAAAAGGCAGGTGCTCTAACCAGCTGAGCTATGGGCCCACGAAATTGCTGGCGGTAGCGAAGATCCAGCAATAACAGGGTAATTTTACCTTATTTCATCTGTTATTGTCAATGCTAGCGTTTTTTTGGCTTGCCGGTCAGCAACATATCGGTAATCGCGCCAATAATGCCGGCGATAATTATGATGCTCACATATTTATGCACAAAATTAACGACGCTCACCCCTGGCTCGTCGAGTTGCAGCGCCGACACCAGCGGCTCCATTAAAAACGCAAAGCCGAGCACAGCAAAAGCAAGCGAGCCAAGCACTTGCTGAGACTTGCGCTCGTAACTGGGGCCGTTAAAAAACAAGATAAGTGGTGGCAATAGCACCAAAGCGGTCGCGACAACCAGCGAAAGCGGCGGCGAGACAAGCACGAACCCCTGTTGCTGTATAAATGGCGTCACTATGCCGGCAAAGTTGGTGCTGAGCAGCGAGCCGGCGGCCAGAGCCAACCCCAACACGCCAAACCGGCGGTTAGCTGCGTAGGCCATTACAAACAACAAGCCGAGCACGCCGATCAAAAACATAAGCGAAATCATGCCTTTATAATATCACTTTATTGCGGGTGACAAGCTAAATGTGGCGTAATCGCCAATGTCGATGTTGTTTTTGGCTGCCTCGCCGCTGCCGAGCTCCAGTACATAGCGCGCGTCGCCAAACGGCTTAAACGGCTGTGGATACGTTGCCGGGCTGACCATTGGCTCGACCCACACCACTTGTTTGTCACTGTTGAGCCACACAATATCGATGGCAAATCGCATGTCTTTCATCCAAACGTTCCAGCGGCCGCCAGTGCCAAAATCGAACAACATGCCTTGTTGCGCGCCCAGCGTGTTGCGGCCGCCCAAACCTTTGGTGCGCGCCGCGTCGTCTGCGGCAACCAGCACGTTAATGTGCGCGTCGCCAAGCTGTACCACGGCCGTTGGCTGGCGCATAGCTAGTCCAAAACTTGCGGCCACAAACAAGCTCAGCCCCACCACAATTTCGGCTATTTGGTTACGCGCCGACGCGGTCTTTTTTGTTGCGTCGTTTGGCGTTGAGTTCGATATATTCGATGATTTTTTCGGCGACATTGCGACCTGTTATTTTTTCGATACCAAACCCTGGCGACGAGTTAACCTCGAGCACCAGCGGGCCACGGTCGGAACGCATCATATCAACGCCGCACACCGGCAGGCCCATTGCGCGGGCGGCTTTAATTGCAGTGTGGCGTTCTTCTTCGGTTAATTTAACGGCTGCACCCTCGCCACCTTGGTGCAGGTTAGACCTAAAATCGTCGTCCAAACTTTGGCGCTTGTAGCTGGCAATAACTTTGTTGCCGACCACAAAGGCGCGGATGTCGGTACCGGCCGACTCTTTAACAAATTCTTGCACCACAAAGCTCACGCCCTCAACATAAAACGCCTGCATTACCGCTTTGGCGGCTTTTGGCGTTTCGGCCAGCACCACTCCGTTGCCGTGGGTGCCTTTGGCTACTTTAATAATCAGCGGGGTGCCACCTGCTTGCTCAATTAAGTCGTCGAAGGCCGCGGTTTCGCGGGCAAACAGCGTTTTTGGAATATCAACCCCGGCCCGCCCCAACAACTGGTAACTGCGCAGTTTGTCGCGCGAGCGGTTAATGGCGATCGAGCTGGCCACGGTGTAAATGCCCTGCATCTCGAACTGGCGCACAATGGCCGTGCCATATTTGGTGTACGACTGCGCGATGCGCGGCACGATTACGTCGAAATCGTTTAATTCTTCGCCGTTGTAGCGCACCACCGGATGGCTCTTTTCGACGGTTATGTAGCATTTTGCGTAGTTAATAATTTTAACGGTGTGGCCGCGCTTTTTGATTTCTTCTTTTAGGCGTTTGGTGGAGTAGTTGCCCGCACCTTTCGACAGGATTGCAATGTTCATGTTATTCGCCTCCGCTTACATTAAGCTGTGATTTCAGTTGTTTACTGCGCGCGATTTCGGTTTTACGGTCGGGCTTGCCCAGGTTTACATCGACAATAAATTTACCGCGCAAAACATTGCGCCCAACCAACACAGGATACACCTGGGTGGATCGATCAGCAAGCGTAAAACGCGCAACCATGCGCCTGCCGCGGAGCTTTATTTTAAGCCGCACAACGTAACGCTCCTGCGTTGTGCCCATCGAACTGGCGACAACAGTTTTGCTAAAGTGATGCGTGCGGTGGGTGCGGCCGGTGTAAAACGGGTTAGACGGGCCAAAAAGAGTAAAGCTGAGCACGCCGTCTTGTTCGTGTATATCGGTCGCCCAGATCGACGAACTTTTAGCGCCGGTATCGATGCGCGACGGCACCGGTGTTTCAGCATGTTCTGTCAAAAACAACGGCTCGACGCGGCCAATGGTTTTTTTAGGCTTGGGTAGTTTTTGGGGCATATCTGTCATCTGCCTCATTTTCGCACAGTGTTGGTAGGTGATGCAACTAGGCAGCTAAGCTGTAGCGGCCGCGGATTTTGGTGGCGAGCGGCGTATTCGGCATAATATCTTCGGCGATTGGCAGGTGGTCGTAGAGCGTCGGGTCGAGTTTGCCGGCCAATAACAGGTCAATGTCCTCCTGCGTTTCGATAAGGTCGATAATAGGATTAACCACTTCGTCGCCACGTTGGTACGACAAATCTTTGTTCATGGTGAGCCCCGGAATATAAAACGGCGTGCCACGGAACATGCGGTTGCACTGCAAATACGCTGTTTTTTGGGCGGCGGCGATGTCGAGCGGCTTGCCGGCCTTGCGTGTATCAAGCGCGATGGCGCGCCACATAATTTCGTAGCAATCGCGGGCGTCTCGCGGTTCATGGTTGTCGAGGCCGTAAGCCAGGCCGTCAATAATATAGCGGTACTGTGGTGCTGCGACCGCCGCTTCACCCCAATAAACAGCGCCTACTTTGTTAGCAAACGACTCTTCAAAATCGAGGTAGCCCTGCTGGCCGTAAGCAGCCGACGGCCA
>CAYTEG010000089.1:0-3020 GCA_964436805.1 uncultured Candidatus Saccharibacteria bacterium | reverse complement strand
CTACTGCAGGCGACCGACCCAGACGCCGCGCACGATTTAATTGCCGATGCCGACCACGCGCTCATTTTTAGCGGTGATCTCGGCCACTTTGGTGGTACGGCCGACACGACATTGCTCGCCAAGGTTGCTAAAATCAGGGCCATTAACGCGAATATTGAGGTTGGTTGGGATGGTGGCGTAGGGCCAGACAATGTGTCGCAACTCAGCCTGGGCGGGGTCGAAGTTTTGGACGTCGGCGGACATATCCAGCAGGCGCCTGACCCGCAAGAAGCTTATGCTACACTAGTAAAGAACGTACCAAAAGAACTGGTGGGCGAATAATGGCACAACTTACTATTCCACAACTCGAGAAACTCGCAACAGCGATCCGCATCGATATTATCAAGATGCTATAACACGCAGGCTCCTGACACTGTGCAGGCCCGCTCGACCAAGCCGAAATATACGCCGCGCTATATTTTAATATTCTTAAGCACGACCCTAAAAACCCCGATTGGGAAGAGCGCGATATTTTAATACAGAGCAATGGCCACTGCGTGCCGGTGCGCTACGCGGCAATGGCACAGGCTGGGTATTTTCCGCGCGAAGAGCTTATGACCCTGCGCGAACTTGGCAGCCGTTTGCAAGGCCACCCCGAACGCACCCGGTTACCGGGGCTCGAGACAACCTCGGGGCCGCTTGGCTCGGGCATAAGCCAGGCAGCGGGCATGGCCATGGCGCTTAAAATGGACGACAACCACACCCGTTGGGTGTACTGCACCACTGGCGACGGCGAGCTCGACGAAGGCAATAACTGGGAAGCCATAATGTTCGCGGCCAAGTACAATTTACACAACCTTATTGTTATCGTCGACCGCAACAACATCCAAATCGACGGCAACACCGAAGACGTTATGCCGCTCGAACCGCTCGCCGACAAATGGAAGGCGTTTGGTTGGCACGTGCAAGAAATAGACGGCCACAACGTCGAAAGTTTAATCGACGCCTGCAGCATGGCGCGCGCCGTGGTAGAGCAGCCAAGCGTTATTATCGCCCACACAATCCCTGGCAAAGGTGCGCCGTTTATGGAATACGATTACCACTGGCACCACGGTTCGCTCAACCCAGTACAGGCAAAAGAAGTGCTTAAAAAACTGCGCAGTATGAACGGCAAAATCTCGGGGGATCACGACTGATGGAAATGCATTTATCAAGCTCAATCGGCGCCGAAGACATTAAACAAGAGCCCAACCGCGCCGGCTTTGGCCGTGGCCTTGTCGCTGCGGGCAAAGCCGACAAAAACGTGGTGGCGCTTTCGGCCGACCTGGCCGATTCAACGCTCATTAGTATGTTTGCCGACGAATTTAAAGACCGCTTCATCGAAATCGGCATTGGCGAGCAAAACCTGGTAACGGTGGCCAGTGGCCTGGCCGCCATGGGTAAAATGCCGTTCGCCAGCAGTTACGCGGCGTTTGCGCCGGGGCGTTGTTGGGAGCAAATCCGCACCACCATTTGTTTAAACGACCGCGCCGTGTGCATTGTCGGTTCGCACGCCGGCATGAGCGTCGGGCCTGACGGCGCAACTCACCAGATGCTTGAAGATTTAGCAATTATGCGCTCGCTACCCAACATGACGGTCGTCGCACCGGCCGACAGTATTGAGGCCGAAAAAGCCACGATCGCCCTGGCTAAACTCGGCAAACCAAGTTATATGCGCCTGAGCCGCGAAAAATCACCCATTTTTACCACAGCGCACACTCCTTTTGCCCTTGGCAAAGCCTATGTGCTGCGCGAAGGCGGCGACCTTGCAATTATGGCCACCGGCACCAGCACTTACCAGGCGCTTGTGGCGGCTAAAATTTTAGCCAAAGATGGCGTGCATGCCGAAGTCGTGCACGTACCAACCGTTAAACCGCTCGATGTTAAAACCGTGCTCGCCAGCGCCCGCAAATGTGGCCGCGTTATTACGGTCGAAGAAGCCCAAATCGCGGCCGGTTTTGGCAGCGCCATCGCCGAAACATTAAGCGAACACATGCCCATGCCGGTAAAACGCATTGGCATGCAAGACCGCTTTGGTGAATCCGGCCCACAACCCGAACTACTTAAACGATTCGGCCTCACCGGTGACGCCATTGCCCTGCAAGCCCATGATTGGGTAAGCCGCATGCCGCAATATTATAAGTAAGGATTATATGCCGCCACAAAATACGCCGCCCGAGCACTCCCCAAAAACAATGCCCGACCCCACAAAGTCGAGCAAATCCTGGGCGATCGCCATTGTCGTTTCGGCTGTTTTGCTGCTGGCCGCGGCCGGCGTGGTGGCCTGGATTATTATCAGCCGCATGCAAACCGCACCAAAAGTTGCCGCTCCGCCACCCGACGAAACCAAAAACGTAACGGCCGTTAGTTTTGTACCGCCCGCCGATTTGCCGGCAAATTACGCCAAAAACGACCAAAGCAAACCCGACGCGACCACTGTTTTTTACTACGACGACGCCACAAATTGCGGGTTTACCGTAAATATCGGCATTATCCCGAGCGATAAAAAACTTGCCGTTATAATACCTGGCCTCGCGGTGGTCGAAGGCACGGCCACAACCAAAAGCGAGCCCGCCGACAAAATTAGCTTTAAAGATGCAGACGGCAGCAAAACCTACGCATTCGATTCGGTCGCGCTGGAGCAAGTGGTGAGCGTACCCGGCGTGACCTTCCCTCAGCATAAAGTTATGGCCTACAAACAGTTTGGATACCGGCTGGCCTCGGTTGCCTATGCGTGCAAAAACGAAACCTGGGACGCCAAAAAAGACGAACTGGCAAAAATAATGGCAACATTTACGGTAAAAACAGAAAGGTAGGCGGGTGTGGGCTTAACAATCAGAGAAATCAGAGATAATTGCCTGCGGGCGCGCCACCTAATGCAGCGCAGCCGCCAGCAACATTTTGCGGTCGGCGCGTTTAATGTCGACAACCAAGAAACGTTAATCGCGGTTTGCCGTGCTGCCCAAGCCAAAAAAGCGCCGGTACTTGTTGAGGTAAGCCAG
>CAYTEG010000088.1:0-3034 GCA_964436805.1 uncultured Candidatus Saccharibacteria bacterium | reverse complement strand
GAGCCGACGGAGGGATTCGAACCCACGACCCGCTGTTTACAAAACAGCCGCTCTGGCCAACTGAGCTACGTCGGCACGTAAAAACGGCCTGTCGACTACAGAATAATACCCGATTTCATCTGTTTTTTCAACTACATCACCACTTTTCGTGGCTGCTTGATTTGGTGCTTTACCGGATTAGCGTTGGTTGGAATGATTATTTTTTCGATCTTCTTTTTGATTTCTTCGGCCAGCGGCAGGTCGCCAGTGCGTTCGTAGGCGTCGGCTAAAATGCGCAGGCTTTGTGGGTTGGGCTCGAGTTCGACTGCCTTTTCGAGGTTGGCGATCATTTTTTTGTTATCACCCAGCTTTTCTTGCACTTTGGCGTAGGCGACGTAGCGCGCCGCCAGGCCGCTTTCCATTTCGATTGCTTGCTCAAATGCGATCGCCGCCTTTTCGTACTGGCCGGTTTCGTAGTAAATTAAGCCAACGTTGTGCAGGCTGCTGGCGCTTGGCTCAAGGCTTTGGGCGATTTCAAAACACTCAATCGCGTCGTTAAACGCGCGTTGCTTCGAATACAAAATACCAAGGCGGTTATAGGCGGCGGCGTTGCGTTCGTCGACGCGCAAAATCGTTAAAAGTGCCTTTTCGGCGTTTAAATACTTCTTTTCGCGCAGGCCTTCTTGGGCAATTTGCCATAGTTTGTCGAGTTTGTCAGAAATCCGCGTCGGCAACTGCTGCGTCGCTTGGTCGTTAGTGTCGCGGTAAAATACCCAAATGGCAAGCGCACCAAAAGCCGTCAAAATTAAAAGCGTAAACATAGATTACCCATAGTATACCACTAATACGCCATGAAAAAATGCGTAAGTTGCGCGCGCGGATTACCATTTTGGCGCAGCCGCTGCAAACACAGCTGCAAGGCGTCGGCCAAAGCCAACCACTGTGGTGTGGCGCCGCGCAGCAGCTGCAGTTTTAGCATATGCCCCATGGCCTCGAGCGTCATAACAAGTTCGGTTTTATCTTTGGTGAGCTCCTGCACCATTGCCAAACGTTCGTACTGCGAAGCGCTGAGCAGTTTTTTTGCGGCTTGCATGGTAAGCTTGGCGTGTTCAAAAGCGCCCGCATCCTGCACGATTGTTGCCGCCAACGCCGGCCTGCCATTTGCCACAAAAAGCATTTGTGTAAGGGTTTGGGCGTCGGTGTTCGGCGCTTTTTGCTTAATATATGCCGCCAAAGTTTCGTTTGCCACGGCTTGCACCTGCACGGTTTGCAAGCGCGAAAGTATGGTCGGGAGCAAATCTTCGCTGGCCGTCGCCGTTAAAATAAACGTCAGGTTTTGGCGCGGTTCTTCGAGCAATTTTAAAAACGCATTTTGCGCTTCGCCGCTCATCGCCTCGGCGTGGTCGATGATAACCACTTGCCTGCCCGCCTGTTTGCCGCGCGTACGTTGGTACAACGTGCGGGTGGCTTCGATAGTAATCGTACCCTTTTCGTCTGGAGCAAGCACCGTGACGCCGGCATTTTTAGCCACCAGTTTTGCCCAGCGGCTGGCGATGGTTAGCTTACCGCTGCCGGTTGGCGCCACAAAAAGCAGCGCTTGCGGAGGGTCGACGGCGAGCGCCAAAAGCTCCATTTTTGTCGCCGGGTGTAAAAGCAGGTCGTCCATTACGAGAGCGTTTTTAAAAAGGCTGTTAGTTCGGGTGGTGTGGTGGCTTCGAAGACTTTGCGCTCGCGCGTGGGCAAAGTTAGCTCCAGGCTGGCGGCGTGTAAAAATATGCGGCCAAGGCCTGGGGCGGCTTTGCCGTACAGTTCGTCGCCGACGATTGGGCAGCCCAAATATTTTAAATGCACGCGCAGTTGATGAGTGCGGCCGGTGTGCGGCATCAGTTTTAGCAGGGTGTAACCTTTGTATTCGTGCAGCGTTTCGTAAGCCGTTTCGGCCGGCTTGCCGCTAGCCCCAACGCGAAAGGTCTGCGGTTTTTTTGGGTTACGCTCGATCGGCAATTGCACCACCGCAGCCGGCTGTTTTGGCCGCCCTACCACCAACGCAATGTACGTTTTTTTAACTTTGCGCGCGGCAAATTGTTTTTGTAGCCAGCGTTTGGCTTCGGGGGTACGCGCCGTGGCAATCACGCCCGACGTGCCGCGGTCGAGCCGGTGCACAATGCCTGGCCGGTTTGTGTCGGTGCCGTCGGTAGTAAGCGGCCGCACAAATTCGGCGACGGTAAATTCTTCGCTTACCACCCCTTTGGCGTGGGTTAACATGCCGGCTGGTTTATTAATAACGACCACATCGGCGTCTTCGTAAATAACCGGCAACGACTGGCCAGAAAAATCGGGCACTTCAGGAAGGTTGGCCGTTATAACGTCGCCGGGCTGCACTTTGTGGCTCGGTTTAACCTTTGCGCCATTTATTTGCACCGCGCCGGATTCGGTTTGTTTTTGCCAAAAACTACGCGAATAATCGGGCTCGACCCGCGCTAAATAGCTATCAATGCGGTCGCCACCTTCGGTTACTTCGAATTGCTGGTTCATGGGCGTGGGCGCAGGCCAACCGCTTGTTGTACGCGCAGCAGCTGGGTGCCGGCAATCTGGCGCGCCACGGCTTCGTCGGCTTCTAACTTGGCAAGCAGTTTTGATTCGTCGATCGCCGCAAGCTTTGCCTGAAAATCCTGCAAAAAGTCGCCCACCGCCTTTGCGGCCGCTGTTTTTAAGTCGCCGTAGCGCGTTTTGCCCTGCCAGTCAGTTATAACATCCTGAATGTCGCGGTTTTGCAAAAGCGCCAATATTTGCAGCAAGTTGGTGACGCCGGGCTGGTTTTTCCAGTCAAAACGTATAACGCCGTCGCTGTCGGTGGTGGCGGCCATGATTTTTTTGGCAGCGCTTTTTGGGTCGTCGGTAAGGGTTATAAAGCCGGCCGAGTCGTCGTCGGACTTGCTCATTTTTTTAGCCGGGTTACGCAAACTACGCACGCGCAAACCTTGGTCGAGCCCCGAAAACTTAAGCTGGGTCTTCCAGTCGGCGGGCACGGTTTCGAACACGCCGTCGGGGTGCA
>CAYTEG010000087.1:0-3036 GCA_964436805.1 uncultured Candidatus Saccharibacteria bacterium | reverse complement strand
CAGTTGGTAGAGCGGCGCTTTCGTAAAGCGTAGGTCGCCGGTTCGACCCCGGCAGGTGGCTCCATGCGGGCATCGTATAGTGGTAATATGTAACCTTCCCAAGGTTAAGAGCTGGGTTCGATTCCCAGTACCCGCACCATGCGTTATACTAAGACCCAGTAATGATTTCATCTTATGATAAAAAAAGCTGACTGGTTAGCGATAGCAAAAGATAGGGTAGCGGTGCTTTTATTTGCAGCGCTCGGATTAGCATGTATTGTTCTTATAACAACAGTATTGTTAAGGCTGCAGCCAAGCGACATCCAGGTACCGGTACGTTACACAGGTTTTGGGCAAACGTTTATTTACCGCGACCAGTGGTACACGCAGTATAGTTACGTTGGTTTAGCTTTGGTGGTCGCCGCAATTAACGGCTTTTTGGGCATTAAATTGTACCAACTTAGGCGGATGCTTGGCCTTGGCCTTGTCGGTATGGGCATTTTTATTGTTGTTTTAGCAACGATTATCATTAACGCGATGTTTAACCTCGCCCCAAGCTTATGACCGATATCGAGATCCCTATTGGCAAGCGCACCGCAAAGTACCGTTTTTTCGAAATGCTGCCGGCTATCTTAAGTGTTTCGCTGGTGCTTTTGCCAATTGTTTTAAGCCTTATTAACCCGCTTATTGCGACAATTTTTATTATTGGCTACCTTATTATGTGGTTTATTAAGGCAATTGCTATTGCGTACCGCACCATCCAGGGCTACCGGTCGCTCGAGCAGGCGCAAAAGACTAATTGGCTACAACGCTTCAACGACCTTAACGACCCCGTAGCAGCCCTTAAACGCGTCGAGGACGAGCTAAAAACAAGCCGTTCATGGCGTTTGGGCGACCATTACCGCACGCTAAAACGCATCGTCGAAAGCCCCGAGGGTTATTTTAAGCCAACCCAGCTGTATAGCGCGGTTATCGTCACCCTTTACAACGAGTCGCGGGAGGTTATTGAGCCCACCATTAAAAAATTGTTCGCAAGTAATTACGATTTTAGTAAAGTCATTTTTATCATCGGTTACGAAGCCCGCGGCCCGCAAGAATCACACAAAGTTGCGCAAGATTTGGTTAAGCAGTACAGCTCAAAGTGTTATTACGCCGCTGCCGTTGAGCACCCAGACGGCCTGCCAAACGAGGTTCGTGGCAAAGGCGGTAACATTACCTTCGCCGGCAAGTTTTTGCAAAAATTGCTAAAAGAGAAGGGGATTGATGACGAAAAGGTTGTGGTCACCACCCTCGACTGCGACAACCGCCCCCACGCCGAATATTTGGCGTATTTGGGGTACGAATACATCCGCGACACCGAACGCGACCGCCGCGCCTACCAGCCGATTGCTTTGTACATTAACAACATCTGGGATGCACCCGCACCAATGCGTATTTTGGCGACCGGTAACTCTTTTTGGACGATTATTAATGCCATGCGCCCGCATATGCTGCGCAATTTTGCCGCACACTCGCAGGGTATGGCGTCGCTTAGGCACACCAAGCTGTGGAGCGTACGCACGATCGTCGAGGACGGCCACCAGTATTGGCGTAGTTGGTTTGCCTTCGACGGCCATTACGAGGTGACGCCAATTTACGTGCCTATTTATCAAGACGCTGTTTTAGCCGAGACTTATTCTAAAACGATCAAGGCGCAGTTTATACAGTTGCGCCGCTGGGCGTATGGCGCCTCAGATGTCGCCTATGTGGCCGACAAAGGCCTGCGACGCGGCAGTACTGTGCCGTTTTGGGGGTTTTGGGCACGCTTTTTGCGGCTGCTCGATAGCCATGTTAGCTGGGCCGCTGCACCGCTTATTATTACATTCGGCGCGTGGGCACCTCTGTTTATTGGTGACTCCCAGCGTAGTATCGTGGCACACGAACTACCGCAAATCGCCAGCCAATTGCAGTTTTTGGCGATGTTTGGCCTGTTTATCGCCGTGTTTTTGACGTTTAAAATGCTGCCACCGCGCCCCGAGCGCTACAAGCGGCGCCGCAATTTGGGCATGGTGCTGCAATGGTTGGTAATGCCAATTACGAGCATCTGTTACGGCTCGGCCGCGGCTTTTACGTCACAGTTTTTGTTGTTCTTTGGTAAGTATCTCGATAAGTTCGACGTAACCGTTAAAATCGTTAAAAAAGGTTAGCTCCGCCGGAGCCGTTTGCGTAGTGTGGCTGCATCCATGGCCGGTTGGTGATAGCTAATGTATTTAACGTAAGCTGTTGGATCAAAGCGCTTTAAGACGGTTGATGTGGCAGCCGCTATTTGGCTCGAGGTTATTTGTTGAGTCGGCGCTGCAAGAGGTAACAGGTGTTGTTCGATAATCTCGAACAGATACCATACTTTTTGGTCAGTACCGCTGCGGTGGTCGCAGGCCTTTAAAAGACTCATAATCAGTTTGGGGCGGTCGTAAGGGGTTATTTTTTTGCCCTTTTTTACCTTCCAGATGCCGGTGGGGTCAAAGCTTTCTTCGGTAGTAAAGGCTTTACCGCAGTTTAGACACCGCCTGCGCCGCCAAATAACACCAGCCGCCGTGGAGCGGCTGTTATAAACTTCGCTTTTCTTGTGAAGGCAAAATGGACATACCATGACTACATATTGTCATTTAACTATAAAAAAATCTAGTGGAAAATGCTTGTGAATTGGGGATAAAAAACAGCGCCCAGATGTGAGCGCTGTTTTTAGGTTAGGCAATATCTTATTTTGCAGTAGGATTGCGGTTTTTAACCTGGTTGCCTTGGGTGTGCTCGTAAAAGAGCGTAAATTTTTCGAGTTCTGATTTTTCTTGTTTTTGTACCATTGGTACTAGTGGGTGTTTGTTCATAACATTTTTAATATAGCATAAGCGACTTAATATGTCAATGTAGGGCTATGCCGAAAAAATATCACATATGACTAATTACCTCGATATAACAGGGGTATTGCCAGCTTCACGCAGCTCGTGTATGATGTTTTGTAGTGTCCGGGCTCTTAGCTCAGTTGGCTAGAGCGCTTCCTTGACGTGGAAGAGGTCAGAG
>CAYTEG010000086.1:0-3063 GCA_964436805.1 uncultured Candidatus Saccharibacteria bacterium | reverse complement strand
CCTTTTCGCCGGCTTCGTGAGCCATCTCGCCCATTTTTTCGCCAGCGTCGGCAAGAGCGTCACCGGCCTTTTCGGCCATGTCGCCCGCTTTTTCGGCGGCGTCACCGGCAACTTCTCCTACCTTTTCGGCAGCGTCTTTGGTGGCGTCAACAGCTTCTTCGCCCCATTTTGCGGCTTGTTGGCCGGCATCTTGCACAGCCTGGCCTGCGTCGCCCATTGCCTGGCCGGCAGCAGCGCCTACGTCTTTAGCTTTGTCTTCGGCTGCGTCCCATGCTTGTTTGGCTTGGTTGTCGTCATTCATATTTGTATTCTCCTTATACCCTAGCGTGTTATTGGTTACATTATCTACTATACCAAATTAATGGGGAGTGACACGAATAATTTGGTCGGTTTTGCCGTTGTCGGTACTTAAATAGAGGCTGCCGTCGGGGCCTTGCACGGCGCTACGCAGGCGGCCAAACTGTTTGGTAAACAAATCTTCGGTGCCGGTTACTTTGTTGTCGGCGTCGATAGTAAGGATTTTAAGGTGTTGGTCTTTTAACACCGCCATGGCCAGAGCGCCATCCCATGCCTTCCACTGCGTGCCGGCCAAAAAGCTGGCGCCAGACGGGGCGATGGTGGGCGCGCCCGAGCTCCAAATTGCGTCGATTGCGTCGGGGATAGTTGCTTTGTCGGTCATTTTAACCCCAATTTCGGTGTACGGACCGGCGGGCGGATTCCAGCCAAAGTTGCCAGGCAACAACAAGTTTACTTCGTCGTCGACCGTGCTACCGTGTTCAACACTTATGCCCACGGCGTTTTGCTGCGCCTTGCTGTAAAATGCAATACCTTGCACGTTGCGGTGGCCATACGAATAAATACGTGGGTCAAAATCGCCACCTAAATTGCCCGTTGCGGCCGGTTTACCGTCGCGGTCAATGCGCAATATTTTGCCACCTAAATTTTTGTGGTCTTGCGGGAATCCGCCGGTTGCGGCGTCGCCGGTGCCCACCCACAAATACCCGTCGGGGCCGAACGCCAACCGGCAGCCGGCGTGGCGCCCGCCATTTGCGGGCAGGTCGGTCACAATGTCAGTGCGGTCGGTCATTTGTTTAAGGTCGGCACTTAGCTTCCAGCGGGCCACACGCACGTCTTTAATATCGGCGCCCTTTTTGGTAGCAAAACAAGTATAAATATTATGGTTGGTGGCAAATGCTGGGTCAATGCTTATGCCCAGCAGGCCGGCTTCGCCTGCGGCATAGATGTCGGAAATAACCGGGTAATCGTGCACTTTGCCGTTTTGCAAAAGGTGCAGCGTACCATTGCGTTCATCGAACAGCATTTCTTTGGTCGGCAAAAAGGCGATTTCCCAAATGTGGTCGTAGCCGCCCACGACTTGCTCGGTGGTCAGCGTTGGTTTTTCGGTGCTTTTTGGCGTAACCGTCACCTTTGCGGGCGCCACAGGCTTCGGCGCAAAATAGCCAACCGCCCACCACGCGCCAGCGCCAACAAGTGCCACGGCGAACACAATTAGCCCAATAACCAACCAACGCCGGCGGTTCGGCAACGGTGATGGCGGCGTTAGTATGGGCGACCCACTGACATCCATAAGCTTAATGGTAGCTTATTTTGGCGTGGGCGCAATAGTGGCGGCGACGATTCCGCCACCAACCACACGGTCGCCGTCGTACAAAACTGCCGACTGCCCAGGGGTGATAGCGCGTTCAGGGTCTTTTAAGTGTAGCGTCATAGTGCCGTCGGTACCCGGAGAAATTTCGCAGTCAACCAACGGCGCGCGGTAGCGGGTGCGCACTTTGTAGTGGCCGCCGGCTTTTGGCGGGTCGTTAATCCAATGCAGTTGGTTAAGGTGTAGGCCGTCGCGCCACAAGCTGTTGTCGTTGAGGTTGGTCGTGACGTACACAATATTTTTGGCCACATCTTTGGCGACAACATAATACGGCAGCCCGCCGCCCACGCCCAGGCCGTGGCGCTGGCCAAAGGTGTAAAAAATAGCGCCTTCGTGCTGGCCGATAACTTTGCCGGTGGTTTTGTCGATGATATCGCCGGGCTCGGCGGTCACGTATTGTTGCAAAAAGTCTTTAATGCCAACTTTGCCGACAAAGCAAATGCCTTGGCTGTCTTTTTTGGCTGCGGTGGCAAGGCCAAGTTGGGCGGCTTTGGCGCGGACTTCTGGTTTGGTCATGTCGCCGAGCGGCAAAAGCGTTTTTTGCAGCGCCGCTTGCGTAATGCGGTATAAAAAGTAGGTTTGGTCTTTGGCGGCATCGGCAGCCGTATTCAGAGTTACAACCCCGCGGGGCCTGTCAGACTTTTGTACATCACTTAGCTCAGACATCTCCGGAGTACCGGAGGACTCGCCGTGATGTAAAAAGTCTGCCACCCGCGGCTGGCGCGAGACCCGCGCGTAGTGCCCAGTGGCGATCATATCGGCGCCGTCGGCCAGCGCGGCATCTAAAAATACCTTAAATTTTACTTCTTGGTTGCACATAATGTCGGGGTTGGGGGTGCGGCCGGCTTGGTATTCGGCGATCATGTAATCGACGACTTTTTGCTTATACTCTTTTTGAAAGTCAAATACTTTAAACGGGATGTTTAGCTGCACAGCCACGCGCTTGGCATCGGCTAAATCGTCGGCCCACGGGCAAACCATGCCGGGCAGGTCTTGTGTCCAGTTTTTCATATACACGCCGGTGACGTCGTAGCCCTGTTTTTGCAACAGCGCCGCGGCCAGGCTGCTATCGACGCCGCCGCTCATGCCAACATACACTTTGGTCATAGCGATACCACAAATGTTTTAACGGTTTCCGAAATCGCCAGCCACCAGCCGGAGCTTGTAAAATACCAGGTTGGCGGCCAGGCGTGGTCGCTTTGGGTTGGGTGGTTTACAATATCGACTTGGTCACCAAATATTTTGCTAAATTCGAGCGCCGCGCGGTGCTGGTGGTACGGCGAGGTGACTAAAATAATACGCTTGGCGCTGGTAAGCAGGCGCAGGGTGTTGCGTGCGTTTTCGGTGGTGTCGGTGGCGGTTTCTTCGACGGTCACTGCGTTTTCGGGGACGCCAGC
>CAYTEG010000085.1:0-3080 GCA_964436805.1 uncultured Candidatus Saccharibacteria bacterium | reverse complement strand
ACCGTCGTCAAAAAGTTTATCGATGGCGGCGTTATTGGCGTGCGTGCGCTGGGCGATCCCCCACTTTGCACCGGGGTAATCTTGTGATTGCACGGCGGTGAGCAATTGCACCACTGCTTCGGGCGTGGCGAGCGGCCGGCCAATTAAATGCTGCGCACGCAGGCGCTCGGCGATAATATGCATGTTTTTAGTATACGACTTTGGCAAGCGCGCGGCGCAATTTGGTTTGCTCGGCGGGCGAGCCGGCAAACAGCACTTCGAGCCAGTTGGTTTTTACCGCTCCCCAGTTTATAAGCACAATGCCGGTTTTGCCGTTGTACTCCAGGCCGCCAAAGTTAATGGTTTTGAGGCTGCTTGCGCGGGTTGGCACGTGCGCGGTCGACCACTCTTTTATATGTAGCTTTTGCGCGATGACGAGCGGGTAGAGCGCGCCGTTCCAGCGCGGATTACATTCCAGCGCAAAAAATTCGCCGGTTTTTGTAACGGCCACGTCGACGCCCATTTTGCCGCGCAGACCGTCTTTTGCAGCGCGGTCGGCAATAGCTTGCATGGGTAGTTTGTAGGTTGTGGGGAAGCGCGTGCCGGCGTATTCGACGCCTTCAATAATTTGTTCGGTGTCGGCTAAATGTTCAGCCACGCCGCCAGGGGTAATGTTGTACTGCGCGCTTAAAAACGCCGCGGCGTCGACCGCTTGCTGCAACTGGTAATCGCCGTTTATGTTGGCGATGGCTTTAGTAACTTCCTGCGGGTTATTACATTTATATACGCTGCTGCCGGTCGCAGATATCGCGCCTTTTACAAACAGCGGGAAGGTCAGTTTTGCATAGTCTGGGGCCGGCCGCGCGGTATTACCAAAAACGGTAGGCGGGATTTGCACCACGCCTTCGCAGCGGCGCATAAAACTGTTTTTGTCTAAGTACATTTTGGTGGCTTGTAGGCGTTCTGGGTCGGGGCGGACGTTGTTAAAAACCTCGGCGAACATGTAGACCGAAAGGTGTTCGTCAGGGAAGTCGCTGGCGACTTCGGGCGCCACATCCCACACGACTTTGCTGGCGTGCCGCAAACCAACGCGGGTGTAATGCTCTTTTATATACGGCAATTCTGCGCGCAGTTTTGGGTCGAGCTGCACCACGTCACCGGGCTGCGAAATCCCGAGCGAGCGCGTTTCGTAAAAATCAAAGCCGTGCTCGGCCACCAACTTGCGGTACGAATGTTGGTCGCGGCTGTACAGCCCCTTTAACCCATGCAAACTGTGGTTGAATAACGTCATTAACACTGTTTAGTATAACTCACCGCACTATTTTGCACGACCATGCGCTACAATAAGCGGGTGATTGTTATTAAGTT
The DNA here is from genome assembly GCA_964436805.1 of uncultured Candidatus Saccharibacteria bacterium. Taxonomy (GTDB): domain Bacteria; phylum Patescibacteriota; class Saccharimonadia; order Saccharimonadales; family EFPC-124; genus EFPC-124. Next base: position 1,733 of record CAYTEG010000085.1, on the reverse strand, counting down.
TTTGCTAGCAAACCTTGGCGAATATCGCCGCCGCTTTTGGCTGGCGTTTTTGGCCGGGTTTATAAATAGTTGCGCGAGCGTGGCGATCCCCCTTCTTTTGGCCACGTTTACCACCACCGGGCTTAGCCACGACAATTTTGTTTTGTTGGTTGTTTGGCTGGTGGTAGCGGTTGTTGTTTCGCTGAGCATGTCGTGGTACATTCGGCGGCATGGCGAGGGTGTGGCGTTCCAGTTCCCCGCTTATTTGCGCGTAAAATTCTTTGCGCAAATCGAGCAACTGCCCATGAGCCGCCTGGCCAAGCACCATTCGGGCTACATAATGTCGATGGTCGGGCAAATCGCCGACCGCATGAGCCCCATTTTAATGGACACGTTTTGGTGGTTCGCCGGCGTTTTTGTTAACATTGGCCTGCTTATTTACTTTACGGCTACAAAATCGTTTGGGCTGACGCTGTTTAACCTGGCGTTGTTCCTTACCTTCACCTTTGTTAGCACCATTATGGCGCGCAAAATGACCCGCCTGGCCGATGGTAAAAGCAAACAAATGGGCGTGTTTAGCCAATATTTTGTTGATTTTATGAGCAATATTGTCACCATTAAACGGCTCGGCATTCGCGATTTTGCCAATAAGCACTTAGCCGAACGCGGCAAGGCGCTTAACAAACGCACCCAGGATTACCAAAACGCGCACTCCAACCGCTGGTTTATTTTGCACACCATTTACTTTACCGCCAATTTTGCGACCATTGGCTACCTTTTGTACGAAATCTCGGTCGGCGCGCTGCCGGTGTCGCTGCTGATTGTGTTTATTTCGTTTTACGGCAACCTGCGCACCATTATTGAGCGCGTGGCCGAAAACATAATTACCTTTGCCGAAACGCGGGTGTATATTAAAAACCTGCGCGACATTTTGGACGGCGACGAGCTACCCACCGGCATGCAACGGCCCGCAAAACAGTGGCGGCACATTACCGTTAGCGACGTCGCCTTTCGCCACGCCGAAAACGCGGTGGTGGTGCGTGTGCCAGAAATGAAGATTAGTCGCGGCGACCGCGTGTGCATTTACGGCACGTCGGGCGAGGGCAAAACGACCGTGCTCAACTTGCTGGCCAACTATTTACCTATTGAAGAAGGCGAACGCGCGGTCGACGGCATTGCGTATGGCGACTTAGACCGCGCCTGGTTCGCCGACGAATCGGCGTTTATATCGCAGGAAACCGAGTTGTTTAATTTGAGCCTGCGCGATAATTTAATGCTCGGGCAAAACGTAACCGACAAAAAATTGTGGCAGCTGCTGGAAGATTTGCAGCTCGCCGACTGGGCGCGCGGCCTGCAAGACGGCCTAAACACCGTCATTGGCGAAAAAGGCCTGCGGCTTTCGGCCGGGCAAAAACAACGCGTTAACCTGGCGCGCGGGATTTTGCTTGATCGCTCGCTCTACCTGCTCGACGAGCCAACATCGCACCTAGACGACGCAACCGAAAAGGCGGTAATCGCCGCGATTGAAAAATATTTGGCCGGTAAAACAATTGTGGTAGTCACCCACCGGCCAGCGATTAAAAAGATTTGCGGTCAATTTTACGAAATGAAGAACCACATAGTCAGCCCTGCGTAAGCTTAGCGGCCGCTGTAACCTCCCATTTCAAAACCTTCGCCTTTTTTCATTGTTGTAGTTTTAGACATATTTTCTCCTTAGTTTTAAGCATAAGCATTATGGCACAAACATTTTTTAA
>CAYTEG010000084.1:0-3431 GCA_964436805.1 uncultured Candidatus Saccharibacteria bacterium | reverse complement strand
CGCCCGCCACCTCTGGTAGCGTGTGGCCGTAGGCACTGTAAAAACGACTTTCAACTTTAGTGTGCGCCGCGACTTTGCGCAGCACATCACCCTGCTCACCAACCGAGCGCCGCACATTCACGGCATCGTACATAATAATCATGGCCACCGCAGTTGCCAGCCCAAAGATGGCCGAACCAACACCCTGCCGTGCGCCAATCACCGTAAGCGTCGCCACAATAACGGCGCTATGCGAGCTTGGCATGCCGCCCGCCTTAAAGAAGATCCCAAGGTCGGTCTTTTTGCCGCCAGATGCAATTAACACCAGGACAAACTTTACCAGGTGCGCCCCGAGCCATCCAAAAAGCGGCGCCATAAGGTAAATCGACAGCCAACTATTTTCCATCCCCGCCCTCCTCTATTGCTGCGACCGCTTCGGCCGCTTCTTCGTCTTCTACTACATCGCCAGAGTCAGTTACGATACCAAGTGTTGCAACAGTGTCACCATCGCGCAGGCGCATAATGCGCACGCCCTGGGTGGTACGGCCGAGCGCCGGGATGCCCTTAAGCGCCAAACGTATTGACTGGCCCTTCGACGATATAATCAGCAGCTCCTTCGAATCCTCAAGCAGCGAGCGCACTGTTACGAGCTCGCCAGTCTTAAGGTTTACAATTGCCGCCTTAATACCAACGCCACCGCGTTTGTGCGACGGGAAGTTAGACACTTTAGTAAGCTTGCCGTAGCCGTTTTTGCTGAGCACGAGCAGTTGGCGGCCTTCGTCTACGAGGTCGGCGCCGACTACTGTGTCTTTAGGGCGCAAACGGATACCGCGCACACCACGAGCCGATCGACCCATCGAACGCACATCTTTTTCGCTAAAGCGGATCGCCTGGCCTAACGAGGTCGAGATGATAACTTCATCTTCGCCGCTTGTAAGGTGGATCCAGCGCAGCTCGTCGCCGTCGTCGAGCTTTATAGCAATCAAACCGCTGGTACGAATATTGTTGTAATCACTGACTGGTGTCTTTTTAACCACGCCCTGGATTGTTGTCATTAACATATAGCCTTTGTCGCCATGCGCTTTGTCGATCTTAACCAAAGAGGTAATGCGCTCTTCTGGTTGCAACTGCACAAGGTTAACAACGGCAACACCCTTAGCGTTAAGGCTGGCAGCGGGCACTTCGTAGGCTTTAAGGCGGAACACGCGACCCTTGTTGGTAAACAGTAGTAACCAATCGTGCGTACTTGCGGTTACCAGCTGGTCGATAACGTCTTCTTCTTTGGTAGTCATGGCGCGCTTGCCTTTGCCACCACGATTTTGACGGCGATAATCGCTTACCAGCGTACGCTTGATGTAGTTTTCTGTGGTTATTGTTACTACAACCTGCTCGTCGGCAATCAGTTCTTCGTCGCTAAACTTACCGAGTTCCTGGCCAATAATTTTGGTGCGGCGCTCGTCGCCGTACAGGCGCTTCATTTCGAGCAGCTCTTCTTTAATAATCGCCAAAATCTTCTTTTCGTCAGCCAAAATACCTTCTAACTGCGCAATCAGTTTACGTAGCTCAGCCAGTTCGTCTTCGATCTTCTTGCGCTCAAGGCCGGCCAGGCGGCGCAGTTGCATCTCGAGGATAGCCGCTGCCTGGATTTGGCTCAGCTTAAAGCGTTCCATAAGGTTTGCTTGCGCTTCTTCGGTGGTTTGGCTTTTGCGGATAATCGCAATGACCTCGTCGATGTGGTCGAGCGCAATACTTAAACCCTCTAAAATGTGGGCGCGTTCGTTGGCTTTGCGCAGCTCAAATTCGGTGCGGCGGCGTACGACGATCTGACGGTGTTTTAGGTATTCGCGCAGGATTTCTTCGAGCCCCAAGATGCGGGGTTGAATACCGTCGATCAGCGCAAGCATGTTGTAGTGAAAGCTCAACTGCAGCTGTGTCATTTTAAACAGCTGGTTGAGTACTTTCTTGGGGTACGCATCTTTTTTAAGTTCAACAACAACGCGCACTTTACCGCGGGCGCTTTCGTCGCGCAGGTCGTGAATGCCGACAATCTTCTTTTCTTTGTGGAGTTCGGCAATACGCTCAATAAGTGTTGCTTTGTTTACAGCAAACGGCATCTCGGTAACAATAATGCGGTGCGCGCCTTTGCGGTCACTTTCTTCGATGTCGGCTATTGCCCTAATTACAACGCCGCCGCGGCCAGTTGCGTAGGCTTGGCGCAGGCTATCGCCACCGTAAACGGTGCCACCTGTTGGAAAGTCGGGGCCTTTTACGAAGCGCAAAAGGTCGTCAAGGGTTACCTCTTCGTTGTCAATAATGTAAACGCAGGCGTCGACAAGCTCGCCCAGGTTGTGCGGCGGAATGTTTGTTGCCATACCAACCGCAATACCGAGTTGTCCATTTAACAACAAGTTTGGCACTTTTGCAGGCAGTACCTCTGGTTCGCGCTCCGAGCCGTCGTAGTTGTCGCGGAAGCCGACCGTGTCTTTGTCGAGGTCGGCCAGAAGTTCTGAGCCAATCTTACCCATGCGCGCCTCTGTGTAGCGCTGTGCGGCAGCCGGGTCGCCGTCCATCGAGCCAAAGTTACCTTGGCCGTCGACCAAAAGGTACCGCATCGACCACTCTTGTGCCATGCGCACCATCGAATCGTAAATTGCCGTGTCGCCGTGCGGGTGGTACTTGCCCATCACATCACCGGTGATACGCGCGCTTTTTACAAATTTGCCACCGGGCCGCCAACCGTTGCGCTCCATCGAGTACAAAATACGGCGGTGCACAGGCTTAAGGCCGTCGCGCACATCCGGCAGCGCGCGGTCGATGATAACGCTCATCGAATACCGCAAAAAGCTGTCTTCCATGACGTTTTCGACCGTTCGCAGCTCGAGCGTCTTAGAGTGCGTTTGCGGCGCAGGGGTAATTACTTCGCCTTCGACTGGGGTTTTTTGTTCGTCGTCCATAATTAAATATCCAAATCCTCGGTTTTAACAAATTTAGCGCGTGTCTGGATAAAGCTTTTGCGCAATTCGACTTCGCTGCCCATAAGTTTACTAAAGATGGCGTCGGCTTTTTCGGCGTCTTCGATGTTTACTTGCACAAGCACGCGGTTTTCCGGGTTCATGGTTGTTTCCCATAACTGGTCGGCGTCCATTTCACCCAAACCTTTGTAGCGCTGGATGTCTGACAGGCCAGCCTGCTTTTTGCGGTCGTCGTTAGGGTCGATTTTAGTACCGCGGGCTTTGCGCTCAGCAATAAGCTGATCCATAATCGAGTCGCGCTCTTCGTCGCTGTAGGCGTATTGGCGCTTGTTAGCGCTACTACCCTTTAACAAAAACAGTGGTGGTTTTGCCAAGTACACATGCCCGCCGTCGAGCACCGGCCGCATAAACCTAAAGAAGAACGTCATTAAAAGCGTGCTAATGTGGCTACCGTCGACATCGGCATCGGTCATGATGATA
>CAYTEG010000083.1:0-3596 GCA_964436805.1 uncultured Candidatus Saccharibacteria bacterium | reverse complement strand
GTTAAAAGTGTTTAGAGGGAGTCCGCTAAAGTTTGCATTAGTAAGATTCGAGCTACCAAAAGAAATCTCACCACCTGTGCCTAAGATGGTGATACTCGTAAAATTATCACCTATAAAATTAACATTATCAAAAATATTGCCAATGCTAAATGAGGTGGATGTTAAGGTTGCTCCGGACAAACTACCGCCGTGTAGTATAAATGTGCTGCCGAGAGTTGCATTACTTAAATTTGCATTATGAAAATCAGTATCATTTGGCTGCGAAGCGTCGAAATTGCTACCAGAAAGATCAGCCGAGACAAAACTCGTATGGTTTAACTGGGCACTATTTAAATCTGTTCCGTGCAGATCTGCGTTGGAGAAGTTACTGCCGTTAATGATTGCTCCTACCAACTTGGAATTATGTAGGTCTGAGCCAACAAAATTACGATAGGGCAAACTTGCGTTTGTGAAATCCGCCCCCACTAAATTAGTCACAAACTGCCCCGGCGTCGCCGAATTCCAGCTCGTCGCCGTTTCGTTGCCATTACAACTTTGGCTTGGGCTATCAATTATCCGCACCTGGCCGCCCGAACGGTAGCAGGCATGAATCACCCCCGCGGTATCCGGAATCGCCGCCATCGCCACCCGCACGCCAACGGCGCCAACAACCAATCCTACGACCACGCCAAAAATGAGCTTGCTCTGCCGACTTACAAAACTCAGCGCTGATTTTATTTTCCCCACCATTACTCCTCCTTTACTTTTATTTTAGTACATGGTGTAGTTGCGTACATCAAACCAATACATCGCGGCAGAGCCCCTTGTACTGCTCCCGATGACCGAAGCAAGCGCGGCGGTAGTCGGCAAAGTACCAGAGGTAGAAGTGTATATACCATGCCATGGGTATAACTGCAGAGTGGAGTTTGTCGCAGCGCCTAACTGGGTCGCATTAAAATGAGCGGTTATCTGGTTAGAAACAACGAGCGGCGCAAAGGCAACCGAAGCGTTTGAGCTTGAAGACGACAAACGCATAGCGAACCAATACTCTCCCGGCGTCATAGCAATGTTGACCGGCATAGTAATCTCTCTGATTCCACCTACCGATCCGGTGGTATTGGACGAATACGTGCCAGACCAGGTTTGTGATCCACTCGACATTTTACTAATAGTAGATGCGTTGCGCGTGTAAATACCAACTTCGGCAGTGAGTGCGTACGTGTTAGTGGATGCAGATGTATGGGTGCTTGGGTTGACAGAAAGAAGCGCCCTAAATTGGCTAGCGGACACGTCTTGGTCGAGGCTCACGTAATTAAAGCTTATAGAGTTGTTGACGCCTGTGCCGGCAGCAAGCGGTATGTACTCGTTTGGGTAAATATACCGCGACACCGTTGCATTCAACGGCACGCTCGCCGTAATAGTTTGCCCGTTTATGCCAAAACTCACACCGTTGCTGTTCGAAAAACGTATGGTGCCGGTGCTAATGCTGTTTGCGCCGTCATAAATAGCGTCAACACTATCGGGCACGCCAATACTTATAGTGCTACCGTTGGTCGAAATACTCACAATACCAGTCGCCGACAAACTAGAAGTCGCCGGCACCGAAAACTTATAAGACTGCCCGCCGGCGCTGGTGGCAATAGTAATCGCGCCGCCGCCCTCGAGCAGGTTAACTGTGCCACTGGTGTACATGGCCTGCGAATTCGACAACGCCACGCCGCCTCCCGCACCACCGTTGCCGGCGCTGATGGTCACGGCGTTGCCAGCCTGGCTGAGCGTTATGTTGTTGCCACCGGCAAGCGTCATCGTGCCACTACTAATCGTGGCCATCGCCCCGGCCGTGTTGCTGCTCAGCACCATGTTAAACAGGTTCTGCGTTTGCACGGTTTGCGTAGTAATACCATTGTGCGAAGCGGTGATGGTTTGCCCGTTTATGCCAAACCCAATGCCGTTGGAGTTAGAAAACCTAATCGTACCAGTGCTTATGCTGTTTGCGCCATCGTAAATTGCCTGGATGTTCGACTGCGTTTGCGCGGTTTGGGCAGCGGCAGAAATCGTGATGGTCGCCGACGACGCGTTAATACTTTGGCTAAGTGTGACGTTGTTGCCGCCGGCCAGCGCAAACTGCAGGTTGCTGCCGGTAATCACGCCGCTGGTGCCAACGGTGTTACCAAGGTTGCTCGCGCCCAAGGTGTTTGTGCCAGCTGCGCCGCCTCCGCCACCACTAATAGTAACTGCGTTGCCGTTTTGGCTGAGCGTAATGTTATTGCCACCAGCCAACGTCATGGTACCGCTGCTAATGGTAGCCATCGCGCCCGCGGTGTTGCTACTGAGCACCATGTTATATACGCCCTGGGTTTGCACGGTTTGCGTGGTAATACCGTTGTGCGACGCGGTCAGCGTTTGGCCGTTAATCCCAAAGCCAATGCCGTTGCTGTTAGAAAACCTAATGGTGCCGGTGCTAATGCTGTTCGCACCGTCGTAAATTGCCTGGATGTTGGACTGCGTTTGTGCCGTTTGCGTTGGCACCGAAAGCTCAATAGACCCGTTACTAAACCCAACGCTTGCCGCGCCCAATCCGTTAAAGGTGATCGAACGCGCGTCGGCCGTGTGGGTGGTGTTGTGCGTGGTGTTGCCGGTCGCCACAAAACTGATCGACTGGTTGGTCTGCGAAGTTATACCGTTGTGCGAAGCGGTGATTGTTTGGCCGTTTATGCCAAACCCAATGCCGTTACTGTTAGAAAACCGCACTGTTCCCGTGCTAATACTGTTGGCGCCATCATATAATGCCTGAACATTCGATTGCGTTTGGGCAGTCTGCGCGGCAGCCGAGATTGTAACCGTGCCACTCACGCCGTTTATACTTTGGCTGAGCGTAACGTTGTTGCCGCCCGCAAACAAATACCGTACGGCGCTGCCGCTCACCACACCACTGGTACCGACGGTGTTGCCAAGGTTGCTGGCGCCAATTGTTTGCGACCCGGCAACCGCCGACGCGCTCGGCCCGCTAATAGTAATGGCATTGCCAGCCTGGCTCAGCGTAATGTTGTTACCGCCCGCTAAAGTAAGCGTGCCGGTCGAAACAAGCGCGCCCGCGCCTGCGGTGTTGCTGCTAATGGTAAGGTTAAACCGGCCGCCAGGTAGGTATGTCATAGACTTTTAAATTATATACCATAGGCTGCCGTTACTGACGATGGTGTAGCTGTCGTATTGCAGCGCGATACTGACGCTTGTTTGGCCGTCGATCGTGTCGCTGCTGGAGCGCGCGATGCTGCAGGTGTTGCCCGAGCTGTCGATGCGTTTAACGTAAAACCGGTAGCCGGGCAGAGAAGCGGCGGTGGGCAGGGTAATGGTGACGTTACCGCTGGTGGCATCGGCAAAAACGACAACATCGGTGCCGGTGACAGTGTAGTCGGTGGTTTTGGTCGCGGTACTTAAAGTGGCGTCGCTCCAGGCAGGAAGGCCGCTGGCTACGCGCAGTGTTTTGCCAGTGGCGCCGACGGCCAGGCGCACAAAGTTACCGCCCGAGTCGCGGTAGTAAATATCGCCGGTCGCGCCCGAAGCGTCGTCGTAAATAGCGACTTTTTTGCGCACGGTGCCGGTAGTGATAGTGAAGT
>CAYTEG010000082.1:0-3657 GCA_964436805.1 uncultured Candidatus Saccharibacteria bacterium | reverse complement strand
CTTTGTTAGTAAACGACTCTTCAAAATCGAGGTAGCCCTGCTGGCCGTAAGCAGCCGACGGCCATCCGGCGCGCTCGGCGTTAACCGACCGCAGCACATGTACGCCAACTTCGTGGGCAATTTTAGCCCGTAGTTCGGCGGCGCCCATTGGTTCGCGGTTTTCGCCGACTTCTACCAATTTTTGGTGGGCCGAGACAGCCAGCAGCTCTTTGTCTGGGATAAGCTCGCAGCGCCAGCCGAGCTCGGTCGCGCCAATAAAATCAAGCACGATGCGGATTTCTTCGGCAACTTGCTCGGCGGTGAAAAGCTTCTCGGTCTCGCCGTCGGCTTCGTAGCGCTCCTGCACATGCGCCATCATCGGGTCGAACCGTTCGTGCACAAGGTTGGTAAACCGCGCTTCGCTCTCTGGGCTGGGTTGGTATAGTTCGTAGCCGGTGTCTTCGATTGTGCCGACCCGCGCGGCAATTTCGGCTTGCAGCGCCGCGGCTTCTGGGTCGTCACTAAAGTCGGCGGCCAGGTGCGGCGTAAGGTGTTTGCGGGTCACGGCGCTAAACATATCTTTGTTTGGGGCGCCATACAGCGCTTCGTTGGCCAGCTTAAACCATTCGGCGGCTTCGGCGCGCTCGGCGTCAGATACATCGTCGTCGTGTATCCGCGCCACTAAATAAATCATAAAAATTTCGGCCTGGCGGTATTCGAGCGCATCAAAAAGAGCGTCAACACGGGCGGTTCGCTCGCTACCCATAAGGGTGACGAGCGAGGCTTCGGCAGATTGGCTTAGGTCGACCAACAATTCGAGCTCTTCGCCAATAAGCCGCTTATATACAAGCTCGGGATTGCCTTCGGTGGCCGCAGTGAACGCATCGCGCACCTCGCCGTTATTGTTAACTAGGCGCTCATAGCCCTGGAAGCCGGCAATTTCGGGCTGCCTTTCAATATCCCGTTCTACTTGCGCAATACGGACTTCGGAATTATGGGGCAATTGGGAGTGTGGAGGTTGCATACCAAGTAAATCTCTTATTTACTCGATTATACAATAAAAGAATTAATTTTCAACCCCAAAACTTCTTTGAGCTGCCGTTAAATTGTTGCAATAATTCTTTTTGGCGCTTGGTGAGTTTGGTTGGCGTAGCAACGTTAATAGTCACAATGTGGGCGCCGCGCGTGCCGGTGCGCAGGTGCGGCACGCCGTGGCTGGCCAGCTTAAAGTCGGTGCCGCTTTGGGTGCCGGCCGGGATTTTAATGGTTAGTTCGCCGTCCACCGTTTTAACATCTGCCGTACCGCCCAGCGCTGCCGTTACCATGTCGATTGTTTGCTGCGACAAAATTAAATCGCCTTCGCGCGTAAAATCTTTGTGCGGTTTGACGCGGATATTTACGTACAAATCGCCTTTTTCGCCGCCCTGCACCGCTTGGCCGCGGCCGCTTACGCGGATTGCCGCGCCGTCGTCGATGCCAGCCGGGATTTTGAGTTTTACGGTTTGGTTGCGGCGTTCAATGCCGCGGCCGTGGCACACGCTGCATGGTTTTTCGGGCACTTTGCCGCGGCCGTGGCAGGTGTCGCAGGTGGCGGTTTGCTGGATTTGGCCAAAAATGGTGTTCATAACGCGGCCGACTTGGCCGGTGCCTTGGCAGGTGGGGCAGGTTTTGAGGCTGTGGCCGGGCTCGGCGCCGTTGCCTTTGCAGTGGCTGCACGAGTCGTCGAGCGTGAGGTTTAGTTCTTTTTCGACGCCAAACACCGCTTGTTCAAACGTAATTGTTACTTCGGTCGCAACGTCCTGCCCGCGCCGCGCGCGTTGCTGCGCCCGGCCGCCAAACATGTTGCCAAATAAATCGCCAAAACCGCCCAAATCTTCGAAGTTAATGTTTTGGCCGCCAAAGCCTTCGAACGGATTTGCGCCACCGCCCGCCCCGCCGCTTGAACCGCCCACGCCCGCGTGCCCAAATTGGTCGTAGCGCTGGCGTTTTTGGGCGTCTTTTAATACTTCGTAGGCTTCGTTTATTTCTTTAAACTTGGCTTCGTCGCCGCCTTCTTTGTCTGGGTGGTGCTTAACCGCCAAGCGCCGGAATGCTTTTTTAATCTCGTCCGCGCTGGCGGATTTGGTGATGCCTAAAACTTCGTAGTAATCGCGTTTTGCCATAGTTTATCCGTAAATTAGAATGCCGGGAATAACCGCGGCGTAAATTGCCATCCATAATCCGTTTGCAACAATCAGCGGTTTAATTTTGTGTCGAATGCCATACACCAAAAACACGGCAGAAACGGCGGCGAACGACGCCCAGCTAAATAGCGACAAACCGGTCGCGTCGTGCGTGGCGTAAATTTGCACTGCTTGCGGCAGGCCAAGCGCCGGGCTAATATAGCCAACCAAATCCGCCGCCAGGTCGATGGGGTGTTTTTTGGGTTTGTTAGTCGATTTTTCGATATGTTCTTGGGCTTGCATGTAGACTTATTGTAACAGTTAATTCAACTTGAATATTAACCAAACCGCAATAGCATTTGCTGCCAAAAAACCAACTGTTGCGACCCTTCCGCATAGTAAGTGCAGGTTTGTATAACGTTCATATGCTTTTTCATTTTTCTTAGCATTTTGGTCGGTATCCTCGAGTATCTTTCTAGCTCTTTCTTCCTCAATAGCTGTCTTTGAAACGAGCACTCTAATTTGATTGGGAATGAATGCTGAAAGTCGCAAGGCTTGCATCGCAAGTGCCATCAAATAACCTTGAAGGGACCCAACCATAAGTCCTACAAACAATAATATAGCCATCAGCTGCATTTCGGGAATATGTTGACCAACGAAGTATTTAGCTTTTTCGTTCACACCGACAAGAGTAAGAGCTGTCACCATAAAACCCAACTCTGTAGCGGCGACCGTGGCTATTCCCCGAAAATGTCCGCCGGCAAGTTCAACAAACTTACCTTCCCCTTCATAAAACATTTTCTCCCTATCAGGTACATCGGCATGTTGTAACGGCATTGCTACTTCTTTTCTTCCACGACTTCGCCTTCTACGGCTTCGTCGCTCTTTTTGTCTTCCGACTTTTCGCCGTCTTTGGGGGCGTCTTTTGCGGCGGCTTCGTACAGCTTGCTGCCGATTGGCATGATTTTGTCGTTTAGCTCTTTGGTTGCTTTTTCGAGCTCGTCTTTGTCGTCTGAATTTTCAACCTTTTTCGCTTCGGCAATCGCGTCCTCAATCACCTTTTTGTCGTCGTCGCTTATTTTGTCTTTGTGCTCGGTTGGCAGCTTTTCGGCGGCGTAAATTGTTTGGGCGAGCATGTTTTTGGCGTCCACTGCCTCGCGCTTCTTTTTATCTTCGTCGGCATGCAATTCGGCTTCTTTTTGCGCCTTTTCGATGTCGTCTTTGCTTAGGTTACCACTGTTACTAATGGTAATGCTTTGCTCTTTGCCCGTGCCTTTGTCTTTGGCTGTCACGTGTAAAATGCCGTTGGCGTCGAGGTTAAATGACACCTCAATTTGCGGCACGCCGCGGGGAGCTGGCGCAATGCCGGTGAGCTGGAACAGCCCGAGCTCTTTGTTGTCGGCGGCCATTTGGCGCTCGCCTTGCAGCACCCTAATTTCTACCTGCGGTTGGTTGTCGCTGGCGGTGCTAAATGTTTCGGATTTGCTGGTTGGAATAGTTGTGTTGCGCTCGATAA
>CAYTEG010000081.1:0-3685 GCA_964436805.1 uncultured Candidatus Saccharibacteria bacterium | reverse complement strand
TCAATATTATACTTTCCGAGCGAGGCCTTATATTCCGAAGGAATATGGGGCCATGCGCGAAAAAATATGGCAAGGTTCGTTTCGTACATCATTTAATAGATGCAAAGAACTACGGCAGACTGCTATTGGATGCATAACTTTGCTGAACCCAAAATACAACATTTATCCTACCACAACAGAGGCCACCCCGTCTACACCGGCAGCATCCCGCTGTAACTTGCCCAGATTGCCTGCATGGCTGGCGTGCATGCGTCCAATTTAGCGGCGACTCCGGCGGCGTCGAGCGCTGCGCCCGACTCCCCTGCCCTGGCCACGTCGCCGACGCCGTAAAAAACACTCATATAACTACGCTGGCCGTTCGCGGTGGTGTACAGTTGGTCGCCCAGATGATGCAGCGTGGCCGAAACTCCGGTACTAACCAGTGCTCGCGCGGCGGCCTCGGGTGCGCCTTCGTTTTTAAAACAAAGCGTCATGGCGGTGGCGCTGTATCGCCCGCGTGGCAAGCGGCTGAGCACTACTTTGCGCCCGCGGGTCACGACCAACACGAACACGCTGTGGTAAATATCTGACGCTTCGATCGCCCGCCGCGGTTTGTCGCCCACGGCTTGCCCGCCTTCGCCGACGAGCGCGATGTTAGGCATGCCGCCTCACGGTTTTGCGGCGGAGCTTTTTAAACAGGTGGCGGTGCAGCGTGACGGCTTCGTACCACCAAAAAACAAACACAGATACAATAAGCCCCGACCACACAATCCCAGCGAAGGATGGACTGATGCCGCGTAATGTATCTTGCAAAAACTGCGCGGCAAAAGTAGGCGGCTCGCGCACAATGGCCAGCAATTGCAAGCTGGCGACTTTGCCGTCGGCGTCGGCGGCGGTGATGCGCGGGTAAAAAACGGCGGCGTGGCCGTAGGTGTTAGTAATAGCGAACGTGTTTGACGCGCTTTCGGTGAGGTGCTCGACTACCCCGTCGCCCCAATCTATAACAATGGCGTATGGCGCGCGCCCGCCGGCCGCGGTTATGTCCCATTGCCACTCGTCGTGCGGTTTGCGGATGGTAAATTGGTATGGCGTGCTGAGTACTGGCCCGCTGTCGCTGGCGGCGGGTGGTGCAGCGGGCGAGCTTTGTGTTGGCGCTGCGGGCGGAGGCGACTCTACCACCGGCGCGTCGTAAAACACGGTGATCGAGGGCGACGACGGGCCTTCGTCGTCGGTGATGTTGTACACTTTTGCAGTCAGTAAATTAGCGTCAGGCGCCAAAATAACATCGACGCTAAAGGCGTTACTGGTGCAGTTACTTATGCCGGCGAGCTGGCCGTCACGAAAAACTTTAACATACGAATCGGTCGGGCAAGTGCCACTCACTATAATGGCCGGGTCGGTAAAGTGTTCGCCGTCGATGGGCGCGGTAATGACGGCTGGGCTGGCGGGCAGCGGGGCGGGAATCCGCGCAGTTACATTAAGCGAAAGGTCGGCAAATGGCATTGGCAAAAACGCGCTGCTCAACACTAAAGCGATGCTCGAGGCGTGCAGCGCGATCCGCTTGTGTAGATGCATGCGGCGGCCGTTTTTGACGGGTGGTTTTTTTGTTTTCATTTTTTAGGCTTCGTGCTATCTGTTATATTAGCATCCCGCGCCGCGCCAAGGCAATGCAAAGATAATGCTTGTGCCACCCGCCAATTATTGTTATGCTTATGACAATTATGGTAGTAACCACTACAGCAAACAAAAAGCGAATCGACCGTTTCGCCCGCCTAAAAGCATTCGTTGCTATTTTTGTTTTGCTCGCCGCGCTTTTGCCATCGCCGCACGTACATGCAGCTGCGCTTGGCACTGCCTTTGTGCGTTTCGACCGCATGCAAACCAGCCAGGCAACAACCGGCACCGTTTGTGCCAAGCCAACCACGGCATCTACCGAGACCGATGTACAGGTCACCTTCCCGACCGGTTACACCCTTGGCGCCAACACCGACTTTACCGTGAGTATTACCAACCTTGCGTGGCCAAGTGGTGGCACGGCGTGGCTTGGTATTAACACTGCAACTAACGTCACAGGCCAAGTGGTTACCTTCCCGAGTACCGATTTACTCGTTGGCACGCTCTACTGCTTTAACTGGACGAGCACCGCTGCCGTCGCTATAAAATCGAGCGCCACGTCATCTAATACGGGCACTATTACGACCCGAGCAAGTGGCCCAACAAACATTGACACCAGCGATTTTAGTACGGCAAGCGTCAGTAGCGACTCTATTAATGTGACGGCAACCGTGCCTTCGACGTTTTCGTTCGCCATAAACAACTCGAGCGACGCGCTGGGCACATTAACGACGAGTAGTATCACAAGCAGCTCGCCGGCACGCACCGTTACAATAAGCACCAATGCAGCCAGCGGCTGGCAGGTGTGGGCAAAAGATTCCAGCACCGGGTTGCACTCTAACATTGCGTCAAAAACAATCGATTCACGCACGCCAGGTACCAACAGCACGCTCACCACTGGCGAAGGCTATAACACGGGTGTTACCACAAGCCAGGTTGGCGGCACCGGCACCATTAGTGTGGCGACGCCATTTGTTGGCGGTACTTCGGGCAGAGGCGGCGGGCTCGACACTACGCTACGCTCGCTGGCAACTTCTGGTGGTACTGCAGACACCGCTGTGCTGACGCTTACAAACAACGCCACCATCAGCGCGCTTACTCCAGCTGCCAACGATTACGCCGATACAATTACCGTTGTTGGCGCCGGCCTGTTTTAAGGTATACTAAAAGCACATGATTCACCTGCGCAAGCTTGTTTTTGGAGCCGTTGTATTTGTTGGATGTTTAGCTTTTGTTACCGCGCCGCGCCCGGCCGAAGCCGCCGCGACTGGCGAGTTTCATGTGCAGGTTTCGCCCTCGCCGCTGGTGACAACCGTTAAACCGGGCAGCACTACCACCATCGAATTAAACGTGCGCAACAACAGCGTCGAAACCGAAGAGCTTAAAATTTCGCCGCGCGCCTTTAAAATAGACGACAAAAACCGCGATTTGCAGCTTTCGGACGACCAAATCCCCGAAATCGCCAATTGGATTACCTTTAGCGCCCCCACCTTTTCGGTGCAGCCTGGCAAAACATTTACCGAGCGCATAACGTTTACCGTGCCAAAAGAAACCGGCTTTAGCTATGCGCTGGCGTTTGTGATTGCCCGCACCAGCCAGCCGACGCAACCTGCCGGCGGCACCATTAAGGCATCGGTCGCTATATTTTCGCTGATTAATGTCGACCGGCCCGGCGCGGTGCGCGCGCTCGAAATAACGCGGTTCGCCAGCAAAAAAGGCCTGTACGAATACCTGCCCGCCGAGTTCGAAATTGACTTTAAAAACACCGGCAACAGTATTGTGCAGCCGGCCGGTACGTTATTTATCCAGCGCGGCTCGGCCGACAAAACGCCAATCGCCACGCTCGAAGTCAACAAAGCCGCCGGCTACATTTTGCCCGGCGTCACCCGCACGATCACCGTAAAATGGGATAACGGCTTTCAGGTGGTTACCCCCAAACCGCAGCCCGACGGCAGCACCAAAGACGAACTCAGCTGGAACTGGAACCAACTTTCCGACATCCGCATTGGCCGCTACACCGCAAAACTGGTCGCCATTTACGACGACGGCAAGCGCGACGTGCCACTGCAGGCCGAGCTGACATTTTGGGTTT
>CAYTEG010000080.1:0-3731 GCA_964436805.1 uncultured Candidatus Saccharibacteria bacterium | reverse complement strand
CGCCACCGACCTTTCTGGCGGGCAAAAACAGCGCGTGGCCATCGCCCGGGCGCTGGTAAACGACCCCGAAGTTATTTTTGCCGACGAACCCACCGGTAATTTGGATTCCGAAAACGGCGCGCGGGTCGAAGAATTACTGTTCGACCTTAACCGCAAAAAGGGGATTACGCTCATTATTGTTACCCACGACGACGACCTTGCCAAAAAATGCGACCGCCGGTTCCAAATGAAAGACGGCCAGCTTACGGAGGCAAAAAAATGAGGTTACTCGTCGTTGTTTTAACCGCCAACCGCAATTTGCTGCGGAGCAAGCTGCGCACCATTTTTACCATTTTAGCCATTTTTGTGGGCGGCTTTACGCTCACCCTGACCACCGCGCTCAACACCGGTGCCAACGAATATTTGCAGCGCCAAATCGGCAACGTCAGCGTACCCGGCGTGTTTCAGGTGGTGCCCAAAACCGACTTTAACCCGCTGCAAAGTGGCGGCGTGCAAGAATACAACCCAGACAAGCAAAAGGGTAGTATCACCGACATTTTGAACTCAACATTTGTGCAAGCCGACATCGACAAACTGGCCAAAGTAGAAGGCGTCGATTTAGCCGAACCGCTGTTCGCCAGTAGTGGCAAATACGTCGCCCGCGCCGACGGCACTGGCAAAAAGTACCAAATTGGGCAGATTGTGCAAAATATTGGGCTTAAATTAGACCTCGCCGCCGGCCGGTTGCTGCGCGATGACGACACCAACAGCATTGTTATTTCCGAAGACTACGCCAGCGCCCTGCAAATGGCAGGGCAGGACGGCGTGGGCAAAAAAATCACGCTCGCCACCGAAGACGTGCGCGGCAAAATTGTCGAGCGCGAAGTCACGGTAGTGGGCGTGATGAAAAAGACGTTCTTAACCTCTGGCCAGTTGTATGTAAGTTTTGACGTCGCCAAATCGATCGCCGAAAGCCAAGGCAAAGCCGCCCACTTCTTTGGCGGGTTGGTGCGCTTTAAAGACGCGACCGACGCGACCGACGAAAAAGTACTAAAAGACCGCCTACAAGCCACCGGCAACTACACAGCCATGTCTATAAAAGAGCGCATCGGCACCGTCACCACTGTGGTCGGCGCCATCACCGCCGGGTTAAACGCCGTCGGCGTCATTGCCCTCATCGCCGCCAGCTTTGGCATAATAAACACACTTTTAATGAGTGTGTACGAACGCACCCAAGAAGTCGGGTTAATGAAAGCGCTCGGCATGCGCCGCGGCAAAGTGTTTAGCCTGTTTGCCGTCGAAGCCGCGCTGGTAGGGTTTTGGGGCTCGGTCGTCGCCGTCGGCGCCGCAACCGTGGCCGCGTATTTTGCAAACCAGTTCGCCAGTGCGACGTTCCTTAAAGATTTTGAAGGGTTTACGCTTTTGGTGGTGAACCCGATGAACGCGGGGTTTGTGGTGCTACTGATTATGGCAATCGCATTCATCGCGGGCACATTCCCAGCCATAAAAGCATCGCGACTGAATCCGATTGACGCCTTGCGCAGTGAGTAATCAAAGAAATAATCCAATTTTTTGGCGACGTTTGTACATTTTCCTGTCGTGTTTTCCCTTACCGGTATATTCGCTGACCTTGTGTAGGCGATGCATAGTATTGCGTTCATCCAGTCGGAAATATCTGCCGTCAACAATTCTAAATTTGTTAAGACTTCTTGTCACTCCGTCATCATGGTTGTATGCGTAAATATCTCCGTCAACGAAATATACTGTATTGTCTGAGAACGCCATCATTACAACTACGCAACCACCTACTGTGGCCAAGTCTTTAGAGGTAGCTAGATCGTGAATTATTGCATTGATGATCATTGTATCTTGTGCGACTTCTCCGGCATCGTTTGAGAACTCTAGGCTTGCAATATTCTGTCGATTAACATCACCATGGTTCAAACCGCGTGGACCATAGATTAAATATTCACCCCACTTTGTATCGCAGATATTGATTTCTCTAGGTGTAATCTCTATCGAGAAAAGCAAGGTGTTTGCAATAGGAAGGACGGGCTCAGGATTTGGCACGCCTAGTCCCTTGGCTTGTATACCATCAACAATCACTTTTTTTATGCTCCCGCTACCATCCTGATGACCTAGGTATTCTTGGATGAAATTTTTTATATCCATACCAATCAGCTTTTTCTGTGCCGTATCATCGGCTCCCCCAATTAGGAAAGTTACAGATGAGTTCCCAAATTGGCAAAAGTATTCATTAACAATAGGTCCAACCCATGCTTGGATATGCTCTCTAATGCTCTTGGCTCCTTGTTGGACAAATTGTTGCTGATACAATCTTTTAAGTACGAATCGTGCAAAACGTGCGTCGCCCGCGCTTGCGATAACCGAACCTTTTCCCCTGATTATTGGTTCAACTTTAAGCATGTCGTCATGTTTAAATAGTATTTGTTCATTACCTCTAGAGTCGGTATTTAAGGCCGAGAGTCGGCTATCGCCTGCTATGTAGATGCGATCGGATAGATTTACACCAAATATAACTGTCATATCCTTTATTTATAGCAACTTTCTTATAAGTATATGATGTACTAATTACAAAAATATTTTTCGCTATTGTAAAGGCAGGCAACCTGCGTTAGCATTACAGCCATCACCAAAATCAGAGGTGATGCACCAGGTGTCGCACGACCGTGTGACGCTCAGTTCGAAGTGAGGAGAAACATGCACGTCCCACGCAGATTGGCGGCGTTTGTTGCCGTCGTTGTGGCTGCGGCCACAGTGGCCACTGTCACACCCGGCTCGGCTTTCGCGGCCGACGGCTCCGTGAACGAAGTCGCCTCGGCGCTCAGCGCGCTCGACGCCCGCAACACCAACTTGGTCGCCGACGCGGCACCGAGCATGACCGACGGCGATTCGGCCGCGCAGACGCAAAACGTCGACGTTCCGGCCGACCCGACCAAGGGTGTGGTGCTGAAGCAGGGCGACAGACAGCTCAAGATCAGCCTGCCCGGCGCTCAGCGCGGCGACCGCGGCACCAAGACGCGCAGCGGCGCTGTGGTGTACGGCGGCAAAGGCGCCAGCTTGAATGTTGTCGTCCCGACGGCGGACGGCTCGCTGCAACTGCTGACGCACATACGCAGTGCCAAAGCGGCCGAGGACTACCGCTACTGCGTGGACGGCGTGGCGCGGTTCGAGGTCACCACCATTGGCGCCGTCGTTGGTTACGACCGCGCCGGCCAGCCGGTGACGTTCATACCGCCGCCCACCGCGACTGAGCAGAAGACCGGCAAGTCCGTCCCGACCACCTACAAGGTCGCGGGCAACTGCCTGGTCCAGCACGTCGCCCACAAGGCGAAGGGGACGAGCTACCCGGTGGTGGCGGATCCCTCGTACCGGTGGTACAGCACGGGCGTCGTGATCACGCTCAACAAGACTGAAACCGGCATGCTTGCGGCTTCGCTCATCTTCCTGCCTGTAGTCGCTGGACTCGCATCAATCGGCAGTATCGTGCTCAGCAACAAGGTGATGTGGAAGGCGGGCTGGTTCCAGGCGCAGGCGGCGTGGTTCGCCTTGCATGGCCAGTGCCTCTGGATCTGGGTGCCGTACATCGGTGAGTCAGATTCGGGTGGCTATCCCTGCTCGTAAGGTGCAAGGGGTGTGGGGGGCGCAGACCCCCCCCCCCCAACAACAAAAGAAAAAATAAACAAGAGAAAATATAAAAATGGTTTAGAAAAAAAAAAAAACAAAAAACA
>CAYTEG010000079.1:0-3974 GCA_964436805.1 uncultured Candidatus Saccharibacteria bacterium | reverse complement strand
GATGCTGATTGCAAAAGATAATAACGTAAAGACGGCAGTAGCCGCAGGCGCCGCCACCGGGCAAGTAGTACGCGTGGGCCTGCACACCGAAAGCACGGCCACAACTCAGCCAATTTCGGGCGTATGGTGGGAGGCCGACCCCGGCACCAACGCCAACTGGCGCTATTGCTACGGCAATGGCACCACCGCAACCTGCACCAACACCAGCGTGGCAATTGCCGCCAACACATGGGTGACGCTCGAAATAAGGGTGACTGCCACCGGCAGTGGCACCTCGGCCGCCACGTTTGTTATAAACAACACGCCGTTTACGGTGAGCGCCGTGACCATCGACACCACAAACCGCGTGTCGCCAGCCCTAACCTGTTACGGCACGACCGGCGCGACTCAAAACTGTTACATCGACTACCTGCAGCTCACCGGCACCACCAGCGCACAGCGGTAGTTTACAAAGCGTTGTACTGCTCGGCGAGCCACGCGCCAACGCGCAGCATGTCGTCGAGCATTTGCGGCGTTGGCACGCGGCTGGTGGCGTAAACAATAATGCGGTCGTCAAAAAACTCGTAATCAAACTGATTAAAATGCTGGGCAAGCGTTTCGGCGATCTCGGGCGTTATTACTGCGCCCACCTGCTGGTAGGTTGTGGGGTTGGCAAAAAGCTTGCAGCGCTGCGTAAAGGTGGGGCTGACCGCGCTAAAATAATTGCTTAAATCCTGCATGCCTTGCTTGGCGATAAACGCGTTGGCGTAAAACATCGCGTCGTGGTGATGGCTGTCAATAAAAACGTGCGGCAGGCTAGCAGTTTTGAGGTCGATTTGCATAATAAGCCAGCGGTAGGTTACGTCGGCCTTGCCCGGAAAGGTGAGCGTGTTGCGGCGCTCCAGCAAAATAATATCGTGGCCGTTAAAAGTGCCCACCGTGTAGTGGTTGTCGATGTGCGTAGTCGAGACAGTAAGGCCGCGCACCAGTTCGTATTCGTCCTCGCGCGGGTCGACCCGCCCAAAATACACAAACTGGTACTTGCTGGCAAACTGCTTAATAATGCGCCGCGAGGCAGCCGCACTAAAAGAGTGCAGCGAACTTTTGGCAATGTTTTTTATATTCTTCACGCTTACGCCCACTCCACTGGCTGCTTTTAGTATAGGCATAAGTGGAATGGCTGGCAACCACCTTGGTTTTGCCATAATCGCGATCACCCTTTACAATGTTTATATAAACGATTGAGGCAAGCCGGCAGTGAACAGTCTTACATTTTTTGGGCTCAGCATACAAATATGGTACAACAGCCTTGTGCTACCACCGTGGGCGCCGCCCGTTTGGATGTTTAGCGCCGCGTGGGCCGTTATTTACACACTTATGGCCATTAGCTTTTTTTACGTATTTTGGCAAAGTTTTATCACGCACCAGTGGCGGCGCTACATTGGCGCGATTTTTGCAGTCAACCTGTTATTTAACATTATTTACGGCGCCGGCACTTACTTCGCTTTTCGCGATGGGCAAAACCTGGCCGAAATCGACGCCTATTATTGGCCAGCCGCGATCATCATTAGTTTGGTTTTGGTCACCATCCCCACCATGATGGTCGCCGTGTGGGACAAAGCAAAATGGGTCGCGCTTTTGCAAATACCGTATTTAGCCTGGGTACTCGTGGCCACCGCGCTGCAGTTTACGATTAATTTTACCAATTAACACTGGTAAGCCTGGCCAAAAACCGGTATACTTAGCCCGTGCATAGGGGCATAGTACAACGGTTAGTATAAAGGTCTCCAAAACCTTAGATCGTGGTTCGATTCCACGTGCCCCTGCCATGAAATTATTCGCAATTTATATCTGTAAAAAAGTTCGATCATTGGGTGGGGGGGATAGTATGACCGAACTTTTTGTTTTGACCACACGATCTTTCGTCTTTGAAAATCCATCTGAGCTATAATCAGACTGATGTCTGGACAACGCAAAGCTACCGACATGCCACAGGATCTCGTTGTTGGTGATTCTTCTGCACTCGAAGCAAAAATCGCCGACTTTGTGCGAGTTGGCTCCAATGGCATGCATGTCATTTTCGATTTCGATAGAACACTCACCGTCAAAAGGCCCGGGTCAGATGATGAGGTGACAACCTGGCATATTTTAGGCGAGCACCTACCACCGGAAGGTAAGCTCGAGTACAAAAACTTGTTCCAAAAATATCGTGGAGTTGAACTCCGTGGCGAGCTAACCACCCAGACCGCTATCGAATGGTGGTCTGCCTCATTTGAACTGTATATTAAGTACGACATAAACCTGACGGACGTAGAAGACGATTTTCTAAATAAAGCCAGTATACGTCCTGGCGTGGCTGAATTGTTTAAACTTTGTGCCGGGCATGGAATTCCTACGATTATACTGTCCGCGGGCATCCGCGATGTTATTGAGATATGGTGCCGTAGGTACAAAATTGAACCATCACTCATCATTTCTACTGCATTAACTTTGGACACCTCTGGTAAGATAACAGGCTGGGAAAAAGACACGCTGGTCCACGTTCTCAACAAATCAGAGGCTACCCACGTAGAGTTAGTCAAAATTCGTAGCGAACGCCCGAAAACTTTTTTAGTTGGCGATAGTCTGGATGACACCACAATGGCTTCTGGCGATCGTGACGTCATAAGGGTCAGAATATTAGATCCTCGCGCAGACGAGGTAACCAGTGAGCAGGAGATACAGAGGACGCTTGAGAAGTTTGACGCATTAATACAGTCTGGCTCCTTGCGTCCGTTTCTTGAATTAGTTGAGCGAGTCATCTAGCAACTCCCGTATTCGCCCGATGCTCGCTTGAATCGCAGCAAGGTCAATCAAAGTTCGATCCTCCAACTGGCACCCCTGCCAGGTCTTTTCATACCTGTTAATTGCGTTTCTCATCATTGTTTTCAAAAATCCTTATCTGTTAAAAAGTTCGATTCCATTCTCTGGAACAAGCAGAACGAATCAAACTTTCTAGCTGGTAATATATAGACATGACACTTCGTGTAATATTTCTTGATTTTGATGGCACGATCTGCGGCTCTCGATTTTGGGGCCACTGGGCGGACGACAGTAAGTACCGTAAGATCAACGAGCTTATGCAAGAACGATTCTTTAAAACAAGCTCAGACGTGCTCACGCAGTGGATGAGGGGTGAACACACGGCAGAAGATATTGCCCAAAGAATTAGTGACGACGTTAATGTGCCAGCGGAGGAGTTACTCACTGGTCTTAAGGAAAGCTGCGAACGGATGGAACTTTTTAACGACCAAATACTACCTGCCGTAAAATCTTTGCGGCAGAACGGAGCAAGGGTTGTTATCGCCACCGACAATATGGATACCTTCGTACGCTGGACGATTTCTGCTTTAAGTTTGAGCCAGCATTTTGACGACATACTAAGCTCACACTCCTTAAAGGCGCTGAAAAGAGACAAAGATGATGCCGGCGGCAGTAAGTTTTTCGGTACGTACTTTGCCAAAAATAAAATTGACCCGGCCACAACCGTATTGATTGATGACGGAGCGCATAATTCGGTGGTTGAAGATTTTGGAATGCGATTCATTCACGTAACTCCCACCTCGCCAGCAGAATCTATCTTAGCCTCTTTGAGTAAATCTTGAATTTCCTTAACGTCAAAGTCCCATTCATCACTATCCTTGGTTCCGGAAAAAGTTCCATTAGCGTACTGCAAGTCCTGCCAGGAAATTATTCGCAATTTGTATCTGTAAAATGGTTCGGTCATTGGGTGGGAGTGATAGGTCAACCGAACTTTGAGCGCTTTCATCTGCTATAATCCTCCTTATGAAACTAGGTGTTATTTTAGGTAGTATTCGCGAAATTAGGCGCGGCGGGCGGGTCGCTAAGTGGCTTATGCCGCAGCTCGAACTATTTAAAGACTTCGAAGTCGAGCTGCTCGACTTAAACGACTATCCACTTCCATTCTTTAACGAATCCAACTCCCCGGAAGGTCT
>CAYTEG010000078.1:3449-4116 GCA_964436805.1 uncultured Candidatus Saccharibacteria bacterium | reverse complement strand
GGGGCTCACACAATCTACTACTACCTGTGGGGCCGGCGGCGGGCGGCCCGGGGCCCGCCCCGGGGCGGGTCAAGGGCTGACGGCGCGGGCGTTGAATATAAACGTCATAGCCGCATTGAGCGCCTTGTATTCAATGGCGGCCAGGTTCCGTACCAGGGTGGCTGCACCACTGAGGTCGCCGGCGAGCGGATTGCCCTTATACGTTACGAAAACGCCGCGGTCACCCCATTCCATGAAGCTCCGATCGAACTTGTCGGTGCTGAGGTACAGGAAGACGAGATCGTCGCCGTCCACACGGCTCAGTACCAGCAAATTTGCAACGCTGGTAAAGCGGCAGTTCCAGCGGTGCCCGTTGATGTTTGTGGCGATCATCTGGTGGCCGCCAACGAGCCAGAATCCGCTACCCCACACCTGTAGATGCTGCGCCATCAGGGCGTCGATTGCGCTCCCCGATATATCAACCGCGCCCCACGCAACGCTTTTGATCTTGGGGAGCCTGATTCCGAACATGTTCGCTCCTTAGGGTGCGATGGGTCGGTTACCCGCAGTATAGCATGTATAAATTCAGATTGGGGTGGCCGCCGCCCCCGCGCGCCGAACCCCCCCGCCGGGCGGGCCCAAATTTGGGGATTGGAAGAAGCGCCCCCCCCCCGCAACCACCGCGGAG
>CAYTEG010000078.1:0-3439 GCA_964436805.1 uncultured Candidatus Saccharibacteria bacterium | reverse complement strand
TCGCCCTTTTTTTAGTTTTAATATTTCTTGTGGGGGGCGCGGGGGGGGGGGTGCGCCCGGCCCGCGGGGCCGGTGGGCACCTTAGTGGCCGTTGTCTTCGCTCGCGAACGCCAGCGAAAGGGCGGCGTTCAGCGCGTTGAGCTCGACGGCGGTCGTGTAGCGCCAGCCTTCGTGCCCGTCGATGACGTTCGTGTACGGGTCGCCTTCGTACCGCACGAAGACCGCCTGGCCTTCCCGTTCCAGCCATCGGCGCAGGGCGTTGTCCCGGCAGACGAACATGAAGGTGCGGTCGGGCCCTTCCATGCGGCTCAGGACGTACCAGCCAGCGAGGCTCACGGTTTCGAACGCCCAGGTCGCCGCGTTGATGTGGGCGGTCAAGGGGTCGCCGTCGGTGACCAGCCCGGCGCCCCAGGTGAGGTGGTGCAGGGCAGCCAGCGTCTCGAATTCGTCCGCTGACGTGTTGATCGGGCCCCACTCAATACTGGCGAGTGGGGGTAGTGTGGCTCCTAGCACGAGTACTCCTTAGCGGTTGGTGTTACGGCTCCACGTCTTGGTAGGCGAAGGCCAGGGCGTCGGTTGATGCCCGCAGCTCCATGCCGGCGGCGAACAGGCAGTTGACCTCTGTCTCGAGGTTGCCCGAAACGTCGATGTAGTTGCCATCGTACTTCAGCAGTATGGCCTGACCCTCCCGGCCAAGCAGCTCCATGGTGCTCGGCGTACCGAATACCAAGAAGTACGTGGCCGTGCCGGTAGACCGCCAGAAGAAGTAGAGGTCGCCGACGATCTGCTGGTTGAACATCCACTCCTGGCCGCCGACCTTGATGTCGTTGTCGGGGTAGGTGTTCGTCCATAGTGCAGCCGAGCAGAGGCCGTGAGCCCTTGCCAACAGGTCGGTGATCTCTTCGTTCGTCATGTTGAGCGGCACCCACGAGGCGTCAGCCAGGCGGGGCAACCCTTCGAGGTCGGGGAACGGGCGCATCTGTCATCCTTCCATGCGGGGACGTACCACCAGCACTATAACAAAAAGCCGTGACAATTTACATTGTTAATGCTATAATGAACTTACCATCACCGGCCGGTGACACTCTATACATACCAACGAGGGAATCTGTATCTTCCGTGTGTGATGGCCCCAAACATTGTTAATGAAAACCGATAAACAACTGCAACTCGACGAGATTGCCGCAGATATGCTGGCAGACCAAAACTGTTGCTTAGAGCTCAAAAAAACGGCCATCAACATTGTGCCGGGCGAGGGCAGCGCCAATGCCGACGTGGTATTTATTGGCGAAGCGCCGGGCAAAAACGAAGACCTAACCGGCAAACCGTTTGTGGGTGCCAGCGGCAAGTTTTTGACCGAACTGATTGAAAGCGCGGGGCTAAAGCGCGAAGACGTGTTTATAACCAGCATCGTAAAGTTCCGCCCGCCAAATAACCGTGACCCAAAACCCGACGAAAAAGCCGAGAGCTGGCCGTACCTGCTGCGTCAACTAAGAGTGATCAACCCCAAATTGATTGTCACCCTTGGCCGGCACAGCATGGGCTACTTTTTACCGGAGCGCACCATTAGCGAGGCCCACGGCCAGTTAATAACGGGCGGGGAGTGGCCGGTGCTGCCGCTGTTTCACCCGGCCGCGGCGCTATATAACGCCAAAATGCGCAGCACGCTGCACCAAGATTTTACGAAACTCAAAGAAGTTCTTGAAAGGAACTAATGAACACATTTAATACCCAACAACCAAACCAAAACCAAAACGGCGGCAAACCAAACGGCCGCCCGCAAAATAAGCGTGGGCAAAACCCGCGCCAAAATGGCAACCAAAACAACCAAACGCCGCGCCCTGTTTCTAACAACACGGTGCTTGCCAAAACCCAAACCCGCCGCGGGGAAGTGCAGCGCGCGCTGCGCCGCACGTCAGAAAACGTTAATTTGCAGGCCAGCCAGCACGTGATTGACGTGCCGGTTAACAAATCGATTTTTAACGGCTACGGCGGCCAACAATTTACACTTAACATGCAAAAAACGCTGCCGCGCCGCGACGGCCAAACCGTTAAGGTTATTCCAATCGGCGGCCTCGGCGAAGCCGGCATTGGTAAAAACATGATGGCGATCGAATACGGCAACGACATTATTGTGATCGACATGGGCTTTTTGTTCCCTGGCGCCGACTACCCAGGCATCAACTACATTGTGCCCGACATTAATTATTTAGAGGAGCGCAAAGATCGCATCCGCGGCATTATTTTCACCCACGGCCACCTCGACCACATTGGCGCCGTGCGGCACTTGCTGCACAAAATTCCGGCGCCGGTGTACGGCGGCAAGTTTACGCTGGCGATGGTAGAGCGGGTGATGGAAGAATCCGACACCGATTACCGCCCGATGTATAACGTGTTAAACCCCGAAAAACACGAGCGCGTGCAGCTTGGCGACGCCTTTAGTATCGAACTTGTGCGCGTCAACCACTCAATCCCCGACGCAACGGCGGTGGTTATTCGCACCCCTGTTGGCGTGCTTATTAACACCGGCGACTGGCGGTTCGAAGAAAACCCGGTTGACGGCATTAAGTTCGACATTGCCCGGCTCGAGCAAATTAGCCGCGAAGAAGGTATTTTGCTGCTCATGAACGAAAGCACCAACTGCGAAGACGCCGGCACACACCAGCATGGCGAGCGCGATATTCAGGCGAGCATGGGCCAAATCATGGACATGTACTCCAAAAACCGCATTATTATCAGCACCTTTTCGAGCCAAATCCACCGTATTCAGGTGGTGCTCGAAGAAGCCAAAAACCACGGCCGCAAAGTGGCGATCGCCGGCTACAGCATGATCCAAAACCTCGAAGTCGCGCTGCGCACTGGCACCATTAAAGTGCCGCAAGACGTGATTGTAAAAATGGAAGACGCCGTAAAACTGCCCGACGGCAAAGTGGTGGTCATTTGTACCGGCAGCCAGGGCGAATTTAACGCCGTGCTTAACCGCATGGCGAGCGGCGCGCACAAAAACCTCAAAGTTAAGCACACCGATGTGATTGTGTTTAGCTCGAGCATGATCCCGGGCAACGACAAATACATCATCCGCACCGTCGACAATTTAATGCGCGAAGGCGCCGATGCCATCCAAGACCGCCGCACGCACCTGCGCAACGTTGGGCGCATTCACTTAAGCGGCCACGGTTATTACGACGACCACGTTAAGCTTATTAACGCTATTAAGCCAAAATATTACATGCCAATCCACGGCGAATTCCACATGCTTGTGCACAACGCCGAGCTCGCCGAAAAAGAATGTGGCATCACCCGCGAACGCATTTTTGTGTGCGACAGCGGCGACGTTGTAGAGCTCGACCAACACGGCCTTGCCCGTAAAGCCGGCCGCGTGCCCGTTGGCGGCATTATGTACGACGACAGCGGCGCCGAGGTAAGCGAAGTAGTATTA
>CAYTEG010000077.1:0-4174 GCA_964436805.1 uncultured Candidatus Saccharibacteria bacterium | reverse complement strand
AACTACAACTAACACTCTTTTATGGTATTACGAGCGAACACCTCGACGAAGCAGGCGGCACTGATTACATTAGCGAACTGACAAACCAGGTGCCGACTGCCGCACACGCCGAAAGCTACTCCGAAATCATCAGCGCAAACGCCATGCGCCGCCGCTTAATTACGGCAAGTGGCGTCATTGGCGAGCTGGCATTCGACGAAGAAAAAAACGGTGCGGAATTACTCGAAAGCGCCGAGCAGCAACTATTTGCCGTATCCGATAAAGCTTTGCGCCAGGATTTAGTAAGTTTGGAGCAAATCTTAGCCGAAAGCTTCGACCGGCTCGAAGAACTGCACCGCAACAAAGGCGCCCTGCGCGGTATCCGCACCGGTTGGCGCGACCTCGACAACATGACTGCGGGACTACAACGGAGCGATCTCATTATTTTAGCCGCCCGCCCTGCCATGGGTAAAACGACATTAGTAACCAACCTCGCCTACAATGTGGCGACTGTCGCCAAGCAAGCCGTGCTATTTTTTAGCCTCGAGATGGGCAAAGAACAGTTAGTTGACCGTATGCTGGCTGACGCAGCTGGCGTCGACGCCTGGAACATCCGTACCGGTAATTTAAGCGACGACGACTTCGAAAAGCTAAGCCACGCCATGGGTGTAATGGCCGAAGCGCCAATTTTTATGGACGACACCCCGGGCATTAGCGTGCTCGAAATGCGCACCAAAGCCCGCCGCGCCGCGCACGAACGCCCGCTTGGCCTGATTGTAGTGGACTATTTACAACTTATGAGCGGCAGCGGCAAAAGTTATGGCGATAACCGCGTGCAAGAAATTTCCGAGATTTCGCGCGGGCTAAAATTAATTGCGCGCGAATTAAACGTACCTGTGCTGGCACTTTCCCAGCTCAGCCGTTCGGTCGAAACCCGCAACCCGCCGCACCCCCAGTTAAGCGACCTCCGCGAATCGGGTTCGATCGAGCAAGATGCCGACATTGTTATGTTTTTATACCGCGAAGATTATTACAACCCCGACACCGAGCGCCAACACGTAACCGATGTTATGGTTAAAAAACATCGTAACGGCCCTACCGGCAATGTGGAGCTGTACTTCCACCCCGAACGTTTGCGCTTTGTTACGCTCGACAAACACCATGGGTAGGCTATACTAATAATAAGCATTATGAAAATCAGGCCTATTTCGGAGTGGACATTATATAAACACCGGTTTTTGCTGGCGTATAGCGGGCTTGCCATTTTGGGCGCAATGCTGCTTGGGCTATACCAAAATATTTTGCCGAGTGGCATCAGTGCCGCCGAACAGCAAAGCGTTATAACATCGCACGCTATTTCGTTTACCGAACTGCCTTCGGCGCAGCAGGTCGTTAACCTGCCATACCACACGCTGCAAAAGGCAACCATCGCAACATTAGGAGTGACGCCGTTTGGTGTGCGTTTGCCGAGCCTCATTTTTGCGGCGCTCACCATTATTTGCCTAAGCTTTATTATTAAGCGCTGGTTCCGCACTAATGTCGCAATATTGGCGACGACGATTATTATAACCTCGTGCTGGTTTTTGTCGCTGGCACGCCTTGGCACGCCCGATATTATGGTGCCGTTTTGGACAGCTGCGCTTATTTTAGCCGCCACCTACGTATCGCAGCAAACAAAACATTGGCATATATGGAAGGGGTTATTTGGGCTGTCGGCGGCGCTTGCGCTGTATACGCCGTACATGTCGTATCTGTTTATCGCTACGCTTATTGCCGCGATTGCCCAACCGCACCTGCGGTATTTAATCCGCCAAAGCAGTAAAGTCGGGCTCACCATTGGCGTGTTCTTTTTTATCGCGCTGCTGGCGCCACTTGGCTGGGGATTTTATAAAGACCCAAGCATTATCCGCGATATTTTTGCCATTCCGGCGCATATTCCCGAACCAATGCAATTTGGGCGCGACCTGCTGCAGGCGATTATTAACATTGGCTACCCACCAAGCGTGAGCGTTGGCCAAAGTATTACGCCGCTTTTGGGTATAAGCGTGCTCACGCTTGTTATAATTGGCGGTGTGCGGCTGCTGAGCGATTTTCATTCGGTGCGCGCCTATGTGCTGCTTATTTGGATGGCGCTGCTTATACCAATCATCGGCTTTAGCCCGGGCAATTTAACCGTGCTGTTTGTGCCGGCGATGCTGGTTATGACGATCGGCCTAAGCTTGGTAGTGCGCTATTGGTATAAGCTTTTCCCGGTCAACCCGTACGCGCGCATTTTTGGGTTGCTCCCGTTATTTGTGTTTGTTTTTGCGCTGGTGCAATTTGATTATCAACGCTACACCTACACCATGCTCTACAGCCCAGACGCTGGCAAAACATTTAGCAGCGACGCGTTTTTGGCGCAAAAGGCGGCAGTGACATTACCCGAAAACTCGCCGCTCACATTAGTAGTAGCACCACAAGAGCAAGCCTTTTACCAGGTACTTGCGGACACCCGGCCAAACACCCAAGTCGCAAACGGTGACCAAGTACCCAGCCGCCCGGGCGCCTACATTGTCGCCGAAACACAGGTACCAAAGGTCGCCAAATACCTAAGCCCCACCAGCAAACTGATTGTCAACGACCGCAAAAACGAAAGTTTGCGGTTTCGGTTCTATCAGTAGCGCCAAAAACTTGCTACAATAATTAAAAGAGGAGATACCTATGTTTAATAACGCCAAAATGATTTTAAAGATCAAAAAAGCCCAAAAAGAGCTTGCTAACGAAATTATCGAAGTCGAAGCTGGCGACGGCGCGGTTGTAGTGCGCATTACCGGCGAGCAAAAAATTAAAAAAATCCAAATCGACCCAGAGCAAGTCGACCTCGATGACATCGCCGAGCTTGAGCGTTGGGTCGAAACCGCAGTAAAAGAGGCGATCGTGCGTTCACAGCACGTTGCAGCCGAAAAAATGAAACCACTTATGGGCGGCCTCGGCAACCTTGGCATGTAGCTGAGCCGTGTCTACCATCTTACCCAAAGCACTATTACACCTTATTGACGAACTGGGCAAACTACCCGGCGTTGGGCCGCGCACCGCCGAACGCTACGCCTATGATTTGTTGCGCCGCGACCCCGGTGTAGCGGTACGTGTTGCCGAAGCCATCGCAAACCTGCACGCCAACGTGGCGTACTGCCCCAAAACATTTGCTTTAATCGAAAAAGACCAAACAGTGTCGCCACTGTACGCCGACCCAGAGCGCGACAAAACGCTTGTTGCGGTAGTCGAAGAACCGCTCGACGTTGTGGCACTCGAACGTACCGGGCATTTTAAAGGCACCTACCATGTACTTGGCGGCGTTATTTCGCCGATTGACGGCATCGGGCCCGAACAACTACACATCCCCGAACTTTTGGCGCGCATTACCGAAGACGCCGTGAAAGAAGTTATTTTGGCCACCAACGCCAGCGTTGAAGGCGAATCGACCGCGCTGTATTTGCAACGGCAAATCGGCGAGGCAAGCGATGTGCGTGTCACTCGGCTTGCCAGGGGCTTACCAGTTGGAGTCGACCTCGAGTACGCCGACCAAATTACGCTCGGCCACGCCCTGCAAGGCCGGCAAAAACTCTAAATATTTTGTATACTACATACAGATCGAGCACCCCTAAATGCAGAGAGAGGTTGCGAGATGGCTGCTACGTACTTCCAGCGCGGCGACCGCGTGAGGCTCGACAAGCCATGGGCGGACAGCACTCCTTTTGGTCACCAGACCATGGTTGTAACCGGCTTCGCGCCGCGGATTATCGGCCGCCTGCCGGCCGAGCCACACCCGCCTGGCCTGTATGTCGACTACAACAGGGTGTTCCTCGCGACGGACGACATGCAGCTGCCTGGCTTCCAATTTTATAGCCGGCTCGTGCACGACGACCCAAAAGTAGCGGAATCACGTAGCCCTCGCCCTAAACGCGGGCGGCAGGTGCGCATACGTAAGCTCCCGCTGGGAACGTTCTGCGAGGGCGACATCGTCGAGGTGATAGGGAGAAAAGGCAAGGTTTATATTGCCGATACCGACCACATGGCCGCCTTCGGCAACCCGAGCGAAACGACCGGACTTTACACAATCAGCGAGACCCTTGGGGCCACGCATGGGGTATACGGTGCATGCGACCTCTATTCGGCACGCCAGCTGAAGCTCATCGAGCACGGGAACGTGTGGCGC
>CAYTEG010000076.1:0-4263 GCA_964436805.1 uncultured Candidatus Saccharibacteria bacterium | reverse complement strand
CAATGTCGCCGGCGCCGATTTCGGTAATGTCTTCGCGCTTGTCGGCGTGCATACGCAGCAGGCGGCCAACGCGTTCTTTGTTGCCGGTGCTGGCGTTAAAAATGTAGCTGCCGGCGCTTAGTTTACCACTGTAAACGCGCACAAAAATGAGCTTGCCCACAAATGGGTCGGTCGCAACTTTAAAGGCAAGGCTGGCCATTGGCTCGGTGTCGGCTGGTTTGCGTTCGACTTCTTCGCCGGTTTTAGGGTGCGTACCCCAAATGGCAGGCACGTCGATCGGGCTTGGCAGGTAGTCAACGACAAGGTCGAGCACTTTTTCGACGATCACGCCGCGGCCGTCGCCACCGGTGACAATGTAAAATTCGCCGGTGAGCACGCTTTTGCGGATTGCAGCTTTAAGTTCGTCTTCGGTAATGGCGTCTTCGCCACCTTCGAGGTATTTTTCGAACAAAGCGTCGTCGGCTTCAACAGCAGCTTCTACCAAAAGGGTGCGGGCGTTTTTGGCTTTTTCGAGCATGTCAGCAGGGATGTCGCCCTCAACCAACTGGTGGTCGGTAAATTCTTTGTAGGTGTATGCCTTCATGCTTACCAAATCGACAACGCCGTTGATTTCTTGTTCAAAACCAATTGGCAGGTGGATTGGCAGGGCGCGCTTGCTTAAGCGGTTGTGGATTGATTCGAGCGATTTGTAAAAGTCACCACCGGTCGAGTTGATTTTGTTAATAAAGCACACGCGCGGCGTGCCGTATTTGTTGGCTTGGCGCCAGACGGTTTCGGTCTGAGCTTCGACGCCCATTTTGCCGTCGAACACCACTACTGCGCCGTCGAGCACGCGCAAAGAGCGTTCAACTTCGGCCGTAAAGTCGATGTGGCCGGGGGTGTCGATAATGTTAATTTTGTGGTCTTTCCAGAAACAAGTGACGGCAGCGCTGGTAATGGTGATACCGCGCTCGCGTTCCTGCTCCATCCAGTCAGTGGTGGTTTCGCCGCTGTGCACCTCGCCGATTTTGTGCTTTAAGCCCGTGCGGTACAAAATACCTTCGGTGGTGGTTGTTTTGCCGGCGTCGATGTGGGCAATAATACCGATGTTACGGAATTGGTTTAGGGGGATGTTGGCCATAGAGTCCTCTAATTATTGTTATTTCTCTTTTTTGTTGGCATTAAAAAAGAGCGCTTTGGCTCGATTGTAGCATAAAAACAGGGGCAATACCACATTTTGTTCAATATTAAAGTGGGGCGACTGGCACAAGCCGCCCCACGCTGTTACCGCGTCGTGCCATCGAACCGAAGCGCGACGGCTCCATTACTGCTCGCCGAGGCGATAACAGAGTGCTGCACCCCAAGTGCATCGGTGAGCCACTGCGGCGTCACCGCCCACCACGCGAACCCGCGGATCTGCAGGTACACCGTGGGGCGGTCGCCCTCGCCAGTCGGCGTGACCTCGGTGAACA
Organism: uncultured Candidatus Saccharibacteria bacterium; assembly: GCA_964436805.1. GTDB lineage: Bacteria > Patescibacteriota > Saccharimonadia > Saccharimonadales > EFPC-124 > EFPC-124. Next base: position 2,812 of record CAYTEG010000076.1, on the reverse strand, counting down.
TGTCGGCGGGCTCTTGCGTGATCTGTTCGACCGTCGTGGCGTAATTGCCCACGATCGGTGCGCTCACCGTATCCACCGGTTGCCGGTCGCCCTGGCAGTGCGGAACGGTCAGCAGAACATCGGTGCCCATGGCGCTGTCGGTCACCTCAACGCTGTAGCGTGTGCCCGCTACATCGATGACAGTGCCCATCCGCTTAACGCCCAGCGTCAGCGGCCGCACCAGTATGCACGTGTCGCCGCGGCGCAGCGGCACCCATGCCTGATGTGCCAGCGCCTGACACAGCTCAAGCCATGTCGGGCCTTGGTAGGCATGCCGTGGCCTTGTGTCGACCGGCATTGCCGTCACCTCATCTCTCGCTAGAAGGGATATGCTGATCATACCAGATAATACTAAACATGAAAGGTGGGGCGGCCGCTAAGCCGCCACCACACCGTCATTTGGCTCTGATTGCCCCTTCGAAATCCAGGGAGACCGCCGTTCCGGGAGTCGCCCGTACTGTTACCCGCTGGTACGTACCCTTCCAGTCGACGAACGCCTGTGGCTCATCCACGGCGTGCCACCGAAACGCAGCGGTCGGCGCGACAAAAATCAGCCGCGATCTGCCATCTTGCAAGATGGCAACAGGGATGAACAGTCCGGGCATGTGGTCGTTGAGCTGGTAGCGGGTGAGCGCCACATGGGCAGTGATCCGTCCGCGTGCTGGTAAGCCCGGTGGCTTGGCCGCAGGGTAGTACAGCCTCAGCTGTGATGTACGGGTTCCGGGCGCCTCAATGCCAAATTCGAACACATTACCTCTGACATCAACGAGCACCCCTGTTTTGTTACCAGTTAGCGACCACACACGCAGCGGCCGTAGCCCGCGCTCCGGGATCGTAAGGACAAGCCAATAGCCTGTTTCGAGCGCCCGGCAGAACACCTTCCAGGCCGGCCCGACGCAGATGGAACCTTTGTCAGCCATAGGAGTCTCCTCGCACTTGGTACAGGTATGAACGGCTATAAAAAGCATAGCATATGCACTACACGGACTATTGACATAATTATAGTAAAGTGATAGAATATATATGCTCATCTGTGAAGAAATTTGCGGAGCGGGCGAACATTTACCCCTGTCGCTGCAATACGCGACACCTAGACGGAACAGGTGAACGATGAGTTTCGAATTGCCTCACAGCCACCCCCAGAGCCCCTTCAACCCGGACAACCAGGCGAAGCTGTACGAGTCGGTTCCCGGCACCCCGCTGCCGGAACCGGCACCGCGGCCCCAGCGCTCCATCATCTGGCGATTCCTCGGCTGGCTCACCACCTGGGTCGGCCTCACGGTCGTCCTGGTGATGCTGCTCGGGCCCGCGGCCTGGATCATCGCGGGAAGCTGGGCTGCCTACGACCCCTTCACGAAGACCACCGACGCCGCCGCGCAGGCCCAGGCCAACTGGGGCTGGGTTGCGTACGGGATCGAGGCGGCCATCGCCTTGATCGTCTTCCTGGTGGCCACCGCGGTCTACCAGATCAGCAAGGCTCGTCGCAACACGGCTAAGTGACTGCTACCAAGCGTTCACCTACTCATCACTCCACGCACATCGTGTGAGAGCCTGTTCCGTCTCACACCCCTAGCTGTAAACTATTTTACACCTGAGGGTGTGCTTACAATCAGAGGTCATAAGATACAGTACTATTGACAAATAGGGTGTTTGCTGTTAGTATATACATACGATTCGTTCTCTCCAAATAAGGGGCTGACGATCGCCCCTTACCATGCGTGCCGGCTCCCAAGCCTGGTGCGCACCGACGGATAGGAGCTGCTTTGTACTCCACCGCTCGTTCGCCCGCAATTACCTACTCCACTCAGACTGCCCCGCCGCGGACGGCGCACAAAAAGGTGCTCAGCCGCGAGTTCATGTACCGCACGGTCGTCAACTTGTACTGCGTCGCAGTCATGCTTGGCCTTTGCGGCCTGCTGTCGCTGAGTGGCGAAGGCACGAGCTGCGACCTCCAGGGCGAAAACTGCGTGCCAACTGCTGGCCTCAACTTCGAGTACGTGGCACTGTGGTTCGGCCTGGCGGCGATCCCCGCTGTCGTGGCGTTCCTGCTCAATCGCAAGTGGCACGTGTTCGCACGCGCCTAAGATGATGCAGCGGCACCCCAATCGCCGCGTACTACCCATGCATATCGTGTGTGGCCGGCAAATCCTGTCCGTCGCACACCCCTAGTAGTAAATTTGTTTACTCCTGAGGGTGTGTGCCCAAACAAAAAACGCTCCGGCTGTGGAGCGTTTTTTGTTGCACTTCGGCTATTAGCCGCGGGCAAAGTGGGCAAAAGCGCGGTTGGCTTCGGCCATTTTGTGGGTGTCTTCCTTTTTTTTGTAGGCAGAACCGGTTTGGTTAAGCGCGTCAACCATTTCGGCAGCCAGGCGCTGGGCAATTGGCGCACCTTTGCGGGCGCGGGCAGCTTGCACAAACCACATAAATGCCAGGTGCTGTTGGCGGTTACCACTTACGGGGAATGGAATTTGGTAGTTTGCACCACCAACGCGGCGGCTTTTGACTTCCATGCTCGGGTAAATGCTTTTAATCGCCTTTTCGAACACAGCCAGTGGTTCTTCGCTTTTTACTTTTTTAGCAGCGGCTTCCATGGCTTCGTAAACGGCGCTTTCAGCGACGTTCTTTTTGCCGTTTAGCATAACTTTATTAATCATGCGCTGCACAAGAACGCTGTTGTATTTGCGGTCAGGCATGAGCTTGCGCTGCAGCGATTTGGTCTTTTTGCGTGGCATTACTTGCTCTCCTTTTTGGTGCCGTATTTGCTTCGGGCTTT
>CAYTEG010000075.1:0-4342 GCA_964436805.1 uncultured Candidatus Saccharibacteria bacterium | reverse complement strand
TTGGCTGGCAAAGTAAAAGTCGCCGGCTTTCGGCCTGGCAAAGTGCCGGCGAATGTCGTCGAAAAAAACATTGGCCAAGAGCAACTTGCCAGTGAAACTCTTGAAGACGCAGTAAACGCATCGGCTGTCGAAGCGTTTGACGCGGCCAAATTAACCCCGCTCGACCGTCCAAAAGTTGAGGTTGTTAAGTATGTGCCCGGCCAGGAGCTCGAATACACCGCCGAAGTCGAAATTATCCCAGCCATTAAACTGGGCGACTACAAAAAGCTCAAAACTAAAAAAGAAGCGGTGAATATTGGCGACAAAGAAGTAACCGAAGTCATCGACCGCTTGCGCCAAAGCGCTGCCAAAAAAGAAGAAGTAAAACGCGCTGCCAAAAAAGGCGACGAAGTCACCATCGACTTTAAAGGCACCGACAAAGACGGCAAAGAAGTTGCCGGCGCAACCGGCACCGATTACAACCTGGAGCTCGGCTCGAACAGCTTTATTCCTGGCTTCGAAGACGGCATTATCGGCAAAAAAGCCGGCGACGTTTTTGACTTGCCGCTGACGTTCCCTAAAGACTACCACCACAAACCGCTGGCTGGCGCAAAAGTTAGTTTTGCGGTCACCCTTAAAGTGGTTAAAGAATCGACCCTGCCCGCGCTCGACGACGCATTTGTTAAAACCGTCGGCCCGTTTAAAACCGTTGCCGCACTTAAAGCCGACATCACCCGCGAACTTACCGAGCAAAAAGAGCGCGAAGCCGTCGACAAATTAAAAGATTCACTTGTCGAGCAACTTATAAAAGGCAGCCACGTGCCGGCGCCGCATGTGTTAATTCACGACCAGCTCGAAAGCATCGAGCGTGACTTTGTGCAAAACCTTATGTACCGCGGCATGACGCTCGACCAATACCTGGCGCAACTGGGTAAAACAGCCGAAGAATGGCGCAAAACCGACCTACACGACCAAGCCGAACGCCGCGTACAGGTTGGCCTGGCACTTGCCGAACTAAGCAAAGTCGAAGCAATCGAAGTAAGCAAAGACGAGCTCGACGCCCGCCTGGCCGAAATGCTGACGCGCTACAACAACGCGCCAGAAATCGCCAAGCAACTCGACACCCCCGAAGCCCGCCGCGACATTGCCAACCGCGTGCTCACCGAAAAAACAGTTGACCGCTTGGTCGAGCTCAACCAAAAATAGCTTTAAAATTAGCACTCTTGCATCACGAGTGCTAATTTTTGTATACTAAAAATACTATGACAAAGCCAAAAAACTATCTTGTCCCAACCGTTATCGAAGAATCGCGCATGGGCGAGCGCGCCTTCGACATTTACAGCCGCCTGCTTAAAGAGCGCATCATCTTTTTAGGCGAAGAAGTAAACGAGCACACCGCTAATTTAATTGTGGCGCAAATGATCCACCTGGCCTACGAAGACCCCAAAAAAGACATTATTTTTTACATTAACAGCCCGGGCGGTTCGGTGTACGACGGCCTGGCGATCATCGACACCATGGACTACATAAAACCCGACGTGCAAACCGTTGGCATTGGCATGCAAGCCAGCATGGGCGCAGTGCTGCTTTCGGCCGGCGCAAAAGGCAAGCGCATGGTGCTGCCGAACAGCCGGGTGATGATCCACCAGCCAAGCAGCGGCGCGCAGGGCATGATGACCGATATGGAAATCAGCCTTAAAGAAGGCATCCGCACCAAAGAACTGTTAATCGACATGATGGCCAAAAACACCGGCCAAAAAAAGGATAAAGTGCGCGCCGACATGGAACGCGACTTTTGGATGAACGCCAAAGAGGCCGTGGCCTACGGCGTGGCTGACAAAATTATCGAAAAAGCTTAGTTTGCCTTTTTCGCCCAACACTATATACTATACTTTCGTCGGTTACCGACCATACCTCAAGGAGGACGCGTGTCCGGAGCGGTGCGAGACGGCATTATCATTGCCGTGGGAGTGGTAGCGATTGTGCTGTCGATCGGCGTGTCGTGGTACGTCAGCAGGCTGCTGGGCGACCGTGACGAGACAGACATCGAGGGCAAGGTCAGGGTCATGATTCTCCTCGGTGTCGTGTTCCTGGTCACTATCGGTCTGGGAGCCTTCGGGCTCTTCTACTTCGCGACGATCGACAAGACGTACCTGATCTACTCACTGGGGAGCGGCTACCTGCCTCGAAGCCGCCGAGTCCGGCGGGTACGCCGTGGCCGCCAAACCGCCAGCCGCCCCACCAAGAAGCTCCTGCTCCACCGACGGCTGGTGGTGCCGTTGCGCCAGACCCGGCACCACTACAATTTGTTTTATAAGCTTTTTACTTGCTATAGTTATAATCGTCCGACGATCAAGGAGTGTGCTTGCCCATGGCCTCGGCTTTGGAGATTGTACCCGTCACCAGTTTCGACAACCTGACGGTTCTCGCTGGCGACTTGGTGGTCATGGCCAACAGTGGCGATGGCAGCCCGCTGGCAACGTGGCCCGACGCCCAAAGGTTCGCCTCGGCCAGCAAAGGTATCACGAGCGTAACGATTGCGCGTGATGCGATGCGCATGGTTGGAGCGCGCAGTTGGACGGGGGTGATCCGGTATGGCGTTGTAACGGTCGGCCTGCTCACCATGACGCACGGCCAGCTTTTGGGTTTTGACGAACGCGGCGACAGAGTTAATGTAAAAGGCCCTCGGCTGCAGTGGTGGCTGGGTGCCCCTGACGTCCGCCCCGCTGGCGCCGACAGGTTGTCGCCGCTGATCATCCCCGAGGCGCTGAATCGATGCGCCGCGTCGGCTCTGACGGGCGTGCCGTGGTGCGTGATTCCGGTTACGAACACGTACCTCATCGATTGCGTCACCAAGGCCAGCTTTGTGCCGCGCGACGAGCCCAAGATTTACCGGCGCTTCGAGCCTTCCAGTAAGTACCCCGCACTGTGGCAGTTGTTCGCTTATTCGCCTGCATGACCTCAAGGGAGGTAAGGATGGACGACCTGTGGCGTGAGCCATGGCTGTGGTATCTGCTGGGCGCTGTCGTGGCGGCGTTCGGCGTGTTTGTGCGGGTCTTGACGGCGCGCACACTGCGCACGGTCGCACCCACCAGCCGGGATGGCCGCGAGCAACTTTCGTGGCAGCACTGGGGCAGGGGGTTTGTCGCCCTCGGCCTCGGGGCGATCATGACGATGGGCGTGCGGCAGTGGGCAGGAACCGACCAGGCGTTCCTTGCCTTCGTCGGCCCCACGGTGCTGTTTGCACGGCACGCCGTGCACGGCTGGCGGGCGTGGCCTGCCGAGTAGCAGCGCCTGGGCGTGCCGCTTCCTGCTATAGGGAGCGGCACGCCATTGCAAAATTGTTTAAAATATTTTATGGTTAAAAAGGACGAGAGGAGTGTGACTTCAGTGTCACTGCGACTGATCCCTTTGACCGAATGCGACAGGCTCACCACGGGCTACCAGCTCTCGGTCGCGTACAACAGCAATGCTGCGCGTATCGCGCGGGATTTCCCGGCGGCTCCGGGGCGTTACGGCACGGCGCAACTTGCGTCGGCAACCGTTGCGAAGCGCCGGGACGAAGCCGATGCGGACTACCAGGCGTACGCCATTGCCTGGGGCAGCTCACCATTCGTTGTCGTAGGTGTTGCCAGTATCGCCCGCGAGCTGTTGCAGCGTGGCGGCAAAGTGCTGGCCGACGGCCTGCAGTTCGCCTTCTGGATGGCTTCGCGAGAGCTGCGCCAGGAGATTGGCTGTGGGTTGCCGCTTTTGCCAGACCTGCTCACGCTGGTCGGCTACACGGCTACCGAGTTCAACGCCGACCCGACCCTGTGGACGGTTGTCCGGCCGGAGCACTCGCACATGCGCACCCAGCTCTTTGGCGCTGGCTACAACCAGGTCGGCATTGCGACCGACTACAGCAGCGTCGACAACGTGACTGTGCCGCGCATTCTGTACGTCAAGGGCAACCAGTAATCCAACGCTGCGGGTGACAGCGCGCCGGCCCTGTGCCGGAATCACCCAACCCCAAGTAAACTTATTGCAAATTCTACAATAAAAAACATAAAAACTTCTTGACGACAGTGGAAAACTCCTTCATACTACATATTAAGAAGTAGTGTAAGCTCGGTGTATTATACCCTGCGGTGCAGCTGGCCACTGTTAAACGCAGGCACCCGAGACTTAGTTGACCTTCGCGGGCTGACGGATCAACAACTAATTGAAGGGGCATAGTTTAGCATGAGCAAAACTGACGCTAAGGTAGTGTCTGGCGCCCAGCGTGTTTTCTTTACCCAAGACGACACTGCGCTGCCGCTACCAAATTTAATCGCCCACCAGATCGACAGCTTTAAATGGTTTGTCGAAGAAGGTTTGGGTGAGA
>CAYTEG010000074.1:0-4370 GCA_964436805.1 uncultured Candidatus Saccharibacteria bacterium | reverse complement strand
CAAAACAAGTGGGCGTGCCAAAGATTTTGGTATTCCTCAACAAAATGGACATGGCCGACGCCGATTTGGTTGAACTCGTCGAAGAAGACGTGCGCGACCTCCTCGCCAAAAACGGCTTCGACCGCGAAGCTCCTATTATTAAGGGTTCTGCCCTTAAGGCGCTCGAAGGCGACGCTAAGTACGAAGACGCCATTATGGAACTCGTCAAAGCTATGGACAGCTACATCGAAGAGCCAAAGCGCGAACTCGACAAGCCGTTCCTTATGCCAATCGAAGACGTGTTCAGCATTAAGGGTCGTGGTACTGTTGCCACCGGCCGTATCGAACAAGGTATCGTTAAAATCAACGAAGAAGTCGAAATCGTTGGTATCCAGGCCGCTGCCCGCAAGAGCGTGGTAACTGGTATCGAAGCCTTTAAAAAGCAGCTCGACCAAGGCCAGGCTGGCGACAACGCTGGTTTGCTGCTCCGCGGCATTGAGCGCGACGACATCGAACGCGGCCAGGTGATTGCCAAACCAGGCAGCATTACGCCGCACACTGAATTCGAATCTGAAGTATACGTGCTCAGCAAAGAAGAAGGTGGTCGCCACACCCCATTCTTCAAGGGTTACAAACCTCAGTTCTACTTCCGCACTACCGATGTGACTGGCGAGGTTGAACTCCCAGCCGACAAAGAAATGGTGATGCCAGGCGACACCGTAACCTTTAAGGTTAAGTTGCTCGCACCTATCGCAATGGAACAAGGCTTGCGCTTTGCTATCCGCGAAGGTGGCCGCACTGTTGGTGCCGGTGTGGTGACTAAGATCGTTAAATAATCTTAGCCCATACAAACAAAAGAGCCTCGAAAGGGGCTCTTTTGTTATTGCGCGAGCAATTAAAATGTTGTACAGTTACACCGACCAGACCAAGAGGGGAGGTAGCCAGTGCGACGAAAGCTCGTGCTCGTTGGGCCAGAAGGTGAGCCTGGTACGGCCGAGGAAATTATTACGTTTGCGGCCGCCCGTGGCTACGTTGTCGTTGATGACCAGTTGGTCAGACTCGGCAACGAAGACCTCGACAATTGGGTCGCCACCCACACCAGGATGAGCGCCGCCGAAAAGGCGTTGCTCGTCGAAAACGGCGTCTCGACGCTCCGCAACCTTACCTCGCTGTCGGCCAGCGAGGTATGGCGCCGCGTAGGCACGTACAAACAGGCCGCAGAAAAGCGTCGCCGCAAGCGCCTGGCAAACGATCTGTTCATGCGCATCTGCGAGATTATGATGAAGCGGAAGTTTCGGTTTAGCGACTGTGACCCTGCTCGCTTCAACTGTCTGACGTCCGACGGCTGGGAAGTACGCTTCCACTTTAGCCTTTACGGCACCGACGGCAGAAAGGCGGTGCGGACTCTGCTGGAGCATGGCATTATTGCGCCGCAGGTGTTGGCCGGCATCGAAGACGGCGAACTCAAGCTGCTCGAAGGCGCCGGCACTGCAACAGTACAGCTGCTTATACGCGCCCGCAACAGCGTGTAAACCACGAAGACGACGCGCAAGCTGGCATCGAAGACCAGCTGCGCCGCGCGAACTTGGTCTGGTCAACCCCACTTTTTGTGATATAATTGCAAGTACATATAAATTATGTCGAGAACTCGCCTGGCGGCCACGCGCTTTGCCCAGGAGAGGTTACGACAAGGAGTAAACCATGGCGGCAGCACAAGCCCCCGAAGTCAAACAGCGGATCCGTATTCGCTTAAAAGCATATGACCACAAGGTCATCGACCAATCAGCAAAACAAATTATCGACACCGCGCTGCGTACCGGCGCCACCATTGCCGGGCCAGTACCACTGCCAACCCGCAAAACAATGTACACGGTAAACACCAGCCCGCACGTCTACAAACAGCGCGGCGGTGAGCACTACGAAATGCGCGTACACAAACGCCTTATCGACATCACCAACCCGACGCCAAAAACAATCGACAGCTTGCAAAACCTCAGTTTGCCAGCCGGTTGCGACGCCGAAATCCGCATGTAGCAAAAAATACCCGCCCGCGCGTAACGAGCGGGTATTTTTTTGCCTTTGCGATTTGCCTTTTTAGCCGCCACGCCATACAATCATAAGCAATATGGCAAAACAAAAAAACAACAAAGAACCGGATAGCGTTTATTTTTTGAAACTCGTTTTATATGTGGTGCTGGGGTCGTTTTGGCTCAAGTTTAGCCAGCCGATTCCGATTGGTGATTTTTTGCTGCACGGGTTTCCGCTCGGGCTGCTGGTTGGGCTGTTATTTGCGTCGCACGACCACTTTCAGATCGACCGCAAAATCGAGTACGCCATCCTTATTTTGGTTACTATCGTCACATTCTTTTTGCCGGCGGGAATTGTACTGTAAAATCTAGTAGTATGCGGTATATACAGACGATAAAGAGGCTGCTGGTAATTATTCCTGTTGTGGTGGCGCTGGCACTGGTGCGCGCGCCGCAGCCAACGGTTGCTTCGACGCCGACCGAGCCTTGTTCTGAGGCCGATTTGTACTGCCCGGCAACGGCTTCGAACGAGCTGTCACATCTGTTACAAAATTACCCGACGCCGCAAACCGAGCCGCCGCATTCTAACTTTGCGGTTATCGATTTTAAGGTGCACAATGCCATTACGCAAACGGTGCGGTATTCGGTGGCGACAAAAGGCACAATTACAGCCGATGTCGCGACGTTTAAAAAGCAGGTGCAGGAGTCGTTTGACGACAAACGCGGCTGGACGCGGCTTGGCGTGAAGTTTGAGCAAGTCGAAAGCGGTGGCTCGTTTACCGTGGTGCTAGCCGAGGCGTCGCAGGTGCCAAGTTACGGGTTCCCGTGCGATACCGAATATAATTGCAATGTTGGCGATTACGTGGTGGTTAACCAAGACCGCTGGTTGTACGCGACGCAGCCGTGGAACGCTGCCGGCGGCAACATCCGCGACTACCGCCACCTTATTATTAACCACGAAACCGGCCACTGGCTGGGGCATGGCCACATTGCCTGCACCGCCGCCGGTCAGGCCGCGCCGGTGATGGATCAACAATCGATTAACCTGCATGGCTGTAAATTTAACTCGTGGCCGCTCGATAGCGAAATATGGTCAACAAGGCTTGGTATATGAAATTAAAAAAACACCTTCCGTCAAAACGCAACGTCATTGTTTTGTCGCTGCTCGGCGCGTTATTTGCCAGCGCCACAATTATATTTGTTTGGTTTAGCGTGCAAAACACGGCATTCACCAAACAATTTACTGCCTACCGCGACGACGTGCGCAAAGTGCTGACCGAAGCAAAAACAACGTTTAAAACGCTTAAAGACACAAACGACGTGTCTGGCCGGCAAAAAGCGTTGGTTGCGCTTGCCGCGAGCTTGCGCGCCAAAAAAGCGCCGCAGCCGCCAGCGATATTGGGGGTGAGTTTAGGCGCCGATAACATTCGCGCCCAGTCTGCGCGCCTCGGGGTGGCGACAAAATCGTACGCCGACGACCTCGACAAAACCACGGCGTACGTCGATTACCAGCAACAAGTGGTGGTGAAGCTGCAACTTTTAAGCCTAAAATCGGCGGCCAATTACGACCAGCTGGTGGCGCTTGCCGAAGCCTGGCAGCAAACTACGACCTCTATTAGCGCAATTGCTCCGCCGGCCGAATTAAAAGAGGTAGCTGCGACATTGGTGCAAAAAGCTTCGGCCATGCAGCCAATCATTGTAAGCCTCGCCGATTTATACAAAAAGAACGACGAAGCCGGCTTTATCGCCAAACAAGCCGAACTTACCGCCGCTGCCGCCGCATTTAAGCCCATTGGCGAGCAACTGGCCGGGATTGCAGCCGGCATCGACGCCACAGCCGCGACAAATTTGGCGAATATTTACAAAAACCTATAGGACTCTTGACGCCAGAGGCGCACCTCTGATATAATCCCCAAGTAACTTTTATCAAGATTTAAACGAAAATCTTGGTAGCCCCGCAGGCCCTGGCTACTCTTTAGCCACAAAGGGAACCGCGGGAATACCGAGTATTTTCATTAGGAGCGACAATGAAAGCGCTATTAGGTACCAAACTTGGTATGACCCAGCTCCTCCAGGAGGATGGTGTTGCTATTCCGGTAACACTTATTCAAGCGGGCCCTTGCACAGTTACTCAGGTGAAGTCGTCTGAATCAGACGGCTACAGCGCTGTGCAAATTGGGTATGGAATGGGGAAGAACCTGAGCAATGCCGTCAAAGGTCATGTTGCTGCCAGCAAGGCGACGCCAAAATTCATCCGTGAAGTCCGCGTCGACCAGCTGCCAGAAGACATTACCGTTGGCACACAATTAGACGTCAGCCAATTCGCCGTGGGCGAAGAAGTTGACGTGACTGGAACCAGCAAAG
>CAYTEG010000073.1:0-4422 GCA_964436805.1 uncultured Candidatus Saccharibacteria bacterium | reverse complement strand
CACGCGTTGCAGCTGGCCGCCACTTAACTGGTAGGGCATGTAATATTCGCGTTCGTTGAGGCCAAATGTTTTAAGCAATTTGCTGGCGGCCGTCAGGCGTTTGGTGCGCAGGCTGCCGCGATAGGTGAGCGGCAACGCCACATTTTCGATGACGTTGACGCGGCTTAGCAGGTTAAAGTTTTGAAAAATCATGCCAATGTGGTCGCGGCGCAGTTTGGCCCGTTTGCGCTGTGATAGGTCGGCAACGGCTTTGGCCTCTAAAAAATATTCGCCGTGGGTGGGCGTGTCGAGTAATCCCAAAACGTTCATGAGGCTTGTTTTGCCAGATCCGCTCGGGCCCATAATCGCCACAAACTCGCCCTTGTCGATGGTAAGGGTGATATTGTCGAGCGCAACGGTCGTAGCGTCGCCGACGCCAAACATCTTGCTTAGGCCAAATAATTCGATGACTGGTTGCATGATCTTTCGTTTTGTTAAATAAAAATTACTCCTTTTATTATAGGAGTACTTTTAGGCTTGCGGATAGGCCTTTTTTAACAACGGTTGTAATTGGGGGGAGCTGGCCCGCACGCGGAGGTTCCGGTGCGGGCCGAGGCTCAGTTGGCCGCGACGGCATCCCACGAGTCAATTGGGTGCACGCTGTTTGGGACGACAGCCCCAGCGAAGGTTCTTGTGTCGCCGAGGAAACGATCCACCTCGCCTTCTACGTCGGATGAGTGCAGGAAGCGGTACGTCCAGCACAACACCTCGTCGGTTTGTTGGCGCTTGACCTTGCCAACGAGAAGGGTGTATTCGCCGAACATCGTTTGGTCGATGTACACAATGTGCAGCGGCAGCGCCTTGGCCTGCGGGGTCTCGCCCCGTTGCACGATGGCAGCCCGTATGTAACCGCGGTTGTCGACCAGCAGCGGAAGGTCGTTTTGGTCGCGCGCCCACCACCAGCCGTTCGGGCGCACAAAGTGGCACCAGTAACGGTTGACGGGGCACGGCTTACCAATGCGCCCTACCAACAGCTTTATCAGCAGCTGTGCGTTTATCCCTCCTTGGCCTCGGGTCGGAAAGTGCTCCCAGTGCCCGCATTTTACAGGAACCATCTCCACCTCCTCGGGTACGGCTATTTTTACTGTAGCACGGATTTTGAGGGTTTGTGGTGATCCCGCGGGCGACGCAAGTGGCCGCCCGCGGGATAGCGTTATGGCAGCTGCAGCACGAACACCGACGGGTCGTTTTGCGATTCGACAACATGCGCGCGGGCAATGCCCCGGCCATCGATGATGACCTTGCCGCTGTCGGCCGCGCCTTCTTCGACCGGTACAACCTTCCAGCCGGGCGGGAGGGTGGCGTGCACGTACTGTTCGTTGTGTGGGCAGCGCGTCTTTTGTGTGCCGTGGCCAATCAGCATCGGCCATACCAGCTCGGGGTCGAGGCTCGGCAGGTGAGTTGCGCAGCTGCCGTTCAGGTCGTCCAGATAACTGGCCATTAAGTCTCCTTCGGTGGGGTCTTAAGTAGTATTACCGCATTTTGCGTATTCTGGCAATAGCTACTATATCTGGTACAATACCAAATGTACGGAGAGGTGGCCGAGTGGTCGATGGCGCACGCTTGGAAAGCGTGTATATGGGCAACCGTATCGCGGGTTCGAATCCCGCCCTCTCCGCCAAGCATTGATTTTTAATGTTTTTATGGTAATATAATTTTATATTTGTGACTTGTCGCAAGTACATTAATAGCTTTCTGTTTTGTCTACCAGATGTGCCTTGCGATAGCTACGCTCTTTTGCATACCTTTCGCAAGGCATATCCACCTCACCAAGGAGTAACACCATGCGCAAACTGCTGGCGTACTACCTCGCCGACCACCGGGTGTTCATGGACATCACGAGGGTCACGCCGACCTGGAACCAGCGTGTCGAGGACTGGCTGGGCGAGGTCAACCCCGACCCCAGCGACTCGACGCAGCTGTTCTTCGTGCTGCGCGACCGGAGCATCCACGAGCTCGACGGCTTCGGTTTCGTGACTGCCTTCCAGCGCTTCGCCGAGCTGCGGAACCTGGCGTTCACCGCGAAGTTCTTCACCCAGACGCCGGGCCGCGACCCGTTCGATCTCAATGCTCAGTCGCTCTCGTTCAACCGGCCGCGCTGCGGGTCGCTCGACGCCGTGCTCGTCACGCGCGAGGTCTTCGACGGGTGGACGAACATCGGCCTGCACACCGGAGAAGCACTGTTCCGGCAGTTCCTGGGGCTCACGTTCCCGGGGGGCGCGCCCCGCGGCAGCCTGCACGACATGCTGACGGCGCGCACCGTCCACACGCAGCCGGACCCGGCGTTCAACACCGTCCGGGTTCTGACCTCTCAGGCGACCAACGACTACCCGGTCGGTTCGTAGACAAGGCAGTGAGCTTCCGGGGCGGCGAGGTTACCCCTCGTTGCCCCGGCGCTCCCCAAAATCATTACATTGATAGTGGCGTTAGGGAGTGTACAAATTATCGGAACATTGTAAATTATATGTTTCGATGATATAATACTTTCTGAATCGCCCCACGAACCGCAATCCAAGGAGGAACATCCGATGGTCGGAACCGAGGCGAACCCCCTTCCCGGGAGCGCTGCGTATGTTGTCGAGGACGCCAAAAAGCGTGCCGCCCAGGGGCTGCCCCCGGTCGCGACGTACCTCGACTTCACCGATCCGCTGGTGGCGCTGGCCGCGGCAACCGCCGTAGTAACGCAGGGTAAGCTCAGCGACCTCAGCGTCAGCGCTGCGGCCGGAGCTATCAAGGCCAGCAACTGGCGGTACATGACCGACGCCGAGTTCAAGGCGGCGGTGCGCAACATCGTGCGTACCTCGCACTCGGGGCAGGAAATCGTGAACCGGCTGCGCGACGAGCTGGGCTACGACCACCCCGTCGACCTGCACGTCCAGTCGCCCGACGGTGATTACGTCGACCGTGAGGCCGCCGACCTCGCCCGCGCCCTTGGCGTGCCGGTCACGGCCAGCAACCTGTGTGTGGCCATGGCTCTCAACGGGCCGAGCGGCAAGGTGATCAACCTGTGAAGGGGAGTGCAGCCGTGTGCTGTAACCCGCCGTCTTCGGACTGGCGGGTTTCCTTTATTTTTTGGGCAACTTTGCGTATTATGCATAAGCTACGCATGCCATGTGCGGGCTTATTTTTATGCCAAACAGACTTGCTAACTACACTGGCCACGAGGTTAATATTTTGCCCGGCCGCTGGGAGAGTTACGATATCGCGCCCGAGCTTGCCGAGCCTGCGCGGGCGTTCGAAATCCCCACAATCATGGGGAGTTTTGCGGTTGCCGGCGCCCGTATACAGGTGGTGAGCATGGCGCACGGCGAACCGGTTGGCCTGCCGCCCGACGACCAAAACGCGCTCGGCATCGTCAGCGCCGACACGCTGCGGGCGGTATATCGCAGCCCCCATGGCGGCCTGTACGTGGTGCCCGACGACATTGTGCGCAGTGGGCTCGAGGTGCACGGCGCAAAAGGCGTCGCCCTGCCCGAGGTTTTTGCCACGCCAAACCCAGAGGCCGTGCTCGCCACCACTTGGCCGGAGCGCCTGCCGCCGATCGACGAGTTCCAAAATTTTAGCCCCTTCCCAATTAATATTTATTTGCCAGAAACGCCCGACGAAATCGACCCGCGCCTGCACGCGCCGATTTTTTCCATCCCGCCGTCAGATGCGCCGACCACAATTAACCGCCAGCGCCTGCTGCACGATGGCCTGTCGACCAAATTTAAAGTGGATGTTTTTATAACCGCCACCGGCGACGTCGAGGTAGTGAACCCGCAATTCCCCGAACCGGGCGGCGCGGCGTTTATGCACCAGGAGGCGATCCGCGCCTACGTTAAAGTTGGCCTGCCTGTCGACGGCCTGTTTGTGCCAGGCGGCCTGGTGCGCGACACACAAGGCAAAATTATTGGCTGCCGCTCGATTATGCGGTTCGACCCGCGCATGCTGGCCGCCGACCCGTTTTAGGTGTACGCTTAAAGTATGATCCTGCAAGCAAAAAGCATCACCAAAATTTACGGCAAGGGCCAGAACGCTTTTGTGGCGCTTGATAAGGTGAGTTTAAGCATTAAACGCGGCGAGTCGGTGGCGATTACCGGCAAATCCGGCTCGGGCAAATCGACGTTAATGCACGTTTTGGCCGCGCTTGACCGCACCAATTCGGGCACGATCAGCTTTAACAAAGACGATTACGACAACCTGCGCGCCGGCAAGTTAGATAATTTGCGCAGCAAGCACTTTGGTTTTATTTTTCAGCAGTTCTTTTTGAACGGGCGCGAAACGGTGCTCGAAAATGTGTTGTTGCCGCTTAAAATTGCGGGCATTGGTTTTGGGGTGCGCAAAAAGCGGGCGATTGCCGCGCTGGACGCCGTAGATTTGCTCGATAAAAAAGACAACCGC
>CAYTEG010000072.1:0-4528 GCA_964436805.1 uncultured Candidatus Saccharibacteria bacterium | reverse complement strand
GCATCCAACACCAACGGAACCGTTTTTGCTGAGTACAGCGTAAGCCGACATTGGTTTCGGAGCCTCGGAAGTGCTGGTCGCTGTACGCCTTGGTGCCTTAGCGTCTGGCAGTCCGAGGGACCCAAACACGATGTCGGCTTTTTTGCTTTAGCAAAAAAACGGTTACGTCGTGTTTGGGATACGGACGCCAGGCAGCGTAGCAAGAAAAGGCTACGCGGTTTTAAATAGCGAGCACCAATAAACTCTTTACACTGCGGCTACAATCTGTTAAAATCTTCTGAGATAAGCGAATCAACTCTAACCTAAAAGATTATTATGAAAGCAGTTATCAAAGTTGGTGGTAAGCAGTACATCGTTGCCGAAAAGCAAACGCTTTTAGTTGACCGTTTGGCCGACGACACCAAAACACTCGACCTCGAACCCTTAATGATGTTTGACGACAAAACCGCAACCGTTGGCACCCCAGTTGTTGCCGGCGCTAAGGTTAAAGCAAATGTTGTCGAAGGCGAAGTTAAAGGCGACAAAATCCAAATTATGAAGTTTAAAGCCAAAAAGCGCGTCAAAACGCTGACTGGCCATCGCCAAAAATACAGCAAAATCGAAATTACATCGATCAGCGCCAAGTAAAAAACGCCGCTCCGGGAACCGGGGCGGTTTTTTGTTTGCACCGGGCTGCAGCGCACCACTTGCTGCAGCCCGGTTGCGGGTTAAAACACCTTCGCGAGCGCACTACTGGTGACACCCACGAATTCGTCCACCAACTGTTCGCGCGGAATGAGCCGCGCATCGCCGGTGAGCTCGCGGATGACCGTCCAGCCCGGCACGAGTCGCAGCTTGTCATTGTTGGTGACGAGCCAGGCATCGTTGGTCTCGGGGTCGCCCGGCAACACCGTGCCCACCATAAAGGCGGGTTGTAGGCGCGCCAGCGTGACGACCTCGATTGAGCCCCACATCTTGCCCAGTTCGGCAATTGCCTTGGGCTGGTCGGGCGCCTCGCTGCGTTTGGCGAAGGTGTGCAGCGACACATAGTGCTCGCGGACGCCGATGACATTCGCCGGCGGCACCACGTAGGGCAGCCCAAAACGGGGCACCACGTAGTAATCGCCGGCGGTCACGCGCAGTGACGCGCCCGGGTCGCCCTCTTCGTCGTTGATGGTGATATCGCGGCTGTAGGGCGCAACAATACACGCCTGCGCCACTCCTTCGCGCGGCACCAACAAGGTGTTGTCGTTGGCGAAAGCAGCGGGCAATTGCACCCGGTGTTGCCGTAGCTGAAAGGACACGCGGTCTCCTTAAATAGGTAACAGCTTAGTAGCATTACATATTTTATGATGGCAAAAGTCAATCAAGTCGCCGTTCCATGCCCACCCAAAAGCTGTTACAATAATGGGCAGCAAAAGAGAGGGTATTAAGGCATATATGGCCGGCACGATTATTGCGGTAACAAACCAAAAGGGCGGAGTAGGCAAAACAACCACAGCGGTCAACCTTGCCTACTATTTAGCTAAGGCTGGTAAAAACGTTTTGTTGGTCGATTTCGACCCGCAGGGCAACGCCACCAGTGGGCTTGGGGTAGATAAGCGCCGGCTGCAGCACACGGTTATTGATGCTTTGGAGCAAAAAGTACCGCTGCAAAATTGTATTATCGAAACCACCCAAAAGCGGCTGCATTTGCTGCCAACCACACCACAACTTGCCAACGCCGAGGTCGAACTGGCCAAGGCCGAGCATAAATTTACCCGCCTAAAGCAAGCGCTTAAGCCGCATACTTACGATGTTGTTATTATTGACTGCCCGCCGAGCCTTAGCCTGCTTACCGTTAACGCGCTAATTGCCGCCGACCACCTGCTTTTGCCGGTGCAAGCCGAGTTTTACGCGCTCGAAGGCCTGGGGCAGCTGCTCGAAACAATGCAGTTGGTGCGTAAGGGGCTAAACCCTAAACTCGACCTGCTTGGCGTTGTGCTGACAATGGTCGACGCCCGCACCACGCTGAGCGCGCAGGTGCAGGCCGAAGTTAAAAAACATTTCCCTGATAAAGTCTTCGAAACCGTTATTCCGCGTAACATCCGCCTTGCCGAAGCGCCCAGCCACGGCCTGCCCGTTGGCGCGTACGACCGCTGGAGCAAAGGCGCCAAAGCCTACAAACAACTTGCCAAGGAGGTGATTAGCCGTGTCTAAAAAACCAATTGCCCGTGGATTAGGCCGGGGGTTCGATTCGCTTATCCCGACAACAGTGCTCGACGAAGCGCTCGACCCAAGTGCCGCCGAAGACCGCGCGGTCAGCGAGCTGCGCGATATTGCCGTGGCCGATATTTCGCCAAACCCGCACCAGCCGCGCCGTTTGTTTGAGCCGGTTGCGCTGCAGGAACTCGCCAATTCTATTAAAGAGCATGGTTTGCTGCAGCCGATTGTTGTTACAAAAATAGATGGCGGCTACGAACTTGTGGCCGGCGAGCGCCGTTGGCGGGCGTCGCAAATGGCCAAGCTTACCACGATCCCGGCGCTGGTGCGTACCTATAGCGACCAACACAAGCTCGAGCTGGCGCTGATCGAAAACCTAAACCGCGAAGATTTAAACCCGCTCGAAATCGCCACGGCGTACCTAAAATTACAACAGCAATTTAATATGACGCTCGAGCAAATCGGCAAACGCGCCGGTGGCAAAGCGGTGAGCACCATTAGCAACTCGCTGCGGCTTTTAAGTTTGCCCGAAAACGCCAAGACGGCGCTGATCCGCCAGCAAATCAGCGAAGGCCACGCCCGCCAGATTTGCGCAATTGCCGAACCAGCCGTGCAACAAGAACTTCTTGACCTCATTATCGCCGGCGGTTGGTCGGTGCGCAAAACCGAACAATTTGTGATTGGCTACAAAGAAGGCCAAAAAGACAGCAAAACGGCGGCCGCCAAAACCCGCACCGAAACGCCGGCGACCGAAGCGCTGGCAAAACGGCTGAGCACCAAAGTCGAAATCCGTAATATGGCGCATGGTGGCCGGCTGATTATCGAATTTACCTCTGACGAAGACCTAGACCGTATCACCAGCTCGCTGCTAAAATAGCTGCGCCTTTTCGATTGGCAAAATGCGCGCCCACAGCCGCCCCTGTATTTTGTCGCCGTCGATCGGCCCAAAAGCGCGCGAGTCGTAGCTGCCGCCTTGCTCGCGGTTGTCGCCCATCACGTATACCTGGCCCTGTGGCACGGTGAGGTCGATTATGCCGTCGGCGTACGTGGCCTGTAAATTGGTGAGCCCCAGTTCTTTGGTGACATCGAAGCCGTTGGGGTTTTGGCCATTGCTAATGAGCACCGTGCCGGCCTCGATATGTATGTGTTCGCCGGGCAAGCCAACAACGCGTTTAATAAGTTGCTCTTTTTGGCCGTTAAGGCCGACGATTGAACTGTCGAGCACCACAATTTGCCCGCGCTCGGGAATATACGGGTGGCCTTGCACCATCGCCAGCGTGCGTTCGACCTTGCTTATAATAAGCCGGTCGTTATTTTGCAGCGTCGGCGTCATGCTGGTGCCCTCGACATAATATGACTGAAAAATAAACTGGTTTATCAAAAAGGCGGCCAAAAAAATGCCGGCCGTAAATGCCAAAAACGACAAAAAGCCTTTTACGCGGCTGCCTTCGACGCCCCGTTTAACCCTGCGCATAACGTCGCCAGAGTTTTGCATAGGGGTTTCGCCAATGCGGTTGGCGATTTCGTCGGGCAGGTGAGTGCCAGGGGTGGGGCTAAAGCTGGCAATGGGGTTTTCGGGCGTTGACGACGCGTGCACCGGAATTGCGCTGGGGTCGAAGCTGGCGCCGTGGGTAACGGGCGCGGGCGGTGGGGTTGGTTGTGGTGCAGGGCTTGGAGCTATTGGTGCGGGCTGTGGTGCTGCAGCGACCGGAGCCGGGGCAGGCACAACTGGCGCTGGCGTCGCTATTGGCGTTGGCGCGAGAGTCGGCAAGCTTGGCACTTTTTGCGGCGGCATAACATCCGACATTGGCGTTGGCGGCGGGGTAGTTGCTGGAGCCAGCGGGCTGACCGGAGGCGCGGGCGCAGGTTGCACAATCGGCTGCGGCGTCACCGGGGCAGGCGCAACTGGCCTGATTGGCACCGCGGGCGCTGGCCGCATTGGCGGCGTTTGTTGCGGGGCGTCGGCAAACCCAAAACCTTCTTCGGGCAAATCGGTAGGTGCGCCCGTCGACTGGGGCGGTTGCACAGGCTGGCTACCCGGGGTGGTACCTCCGGGCGTTGGGGTTGGATTCATAAGCTCTATAATACAGGGGTAGTTGGTAAAAATCCAGCCTAAATATAAACTCAGCCGCGTCTCAGCGGCAAAAGCTAAAATGGCAAAACGTGGTTGCGGCTGCGGACTAAAAACGCTATAGTTTTAATTACTTGTTTATGAATCGAAGTAACAGCAATATGGATGGATTTGTCTTGCGCCGTCGCTCCCAAAATAGCGACATGGCACGCCAACGCCCCAGTTTGGCGGCCGGCGCCCGCAATGTGCCAGAGCGCTTTTTAATCGACCCTGCAA
>CAYTEG010000071.1:1593-4678 GCA_964436805.1 uncultured Candidatus Saccharibacteria bacterium | reverse complement strand
ACTTTAAAACCGCCGGCACCGCCAAAGGCATTACTGCGCTGCAAATGGACATGAAGGTGCACGGCTTGCCGATTGACGTGCTCAAACAGGCGTTAATGCAGGGTAAAGACGGCCGCGTCGAAATTTTAGCGCACATGATTACCACCATTGCCGAGCCGCGCAAAACGTTGAGCCCATACGCTCCGAGAATCGAAAAACTGATGATCAAACCCGAAAAAATCCGCGAAGTCATTGGTAAAGGCGGCGAAACAATTAACCGCATTATTGCCGAAACCGGCGCCGAAATTGATATTCAGGACAGCGGTTTGGTAACCGTTGCCGCTGTTGATGGCAAGTCAATCGAAGCCGCCATTAAGATGATCCAAGACATCGTTGCCGAACCCGAAGTCGGCAAAATCTACGACGGCGTTGTGGTAAAACTGATGGAATTTGGCGCATTCGTCAACATCATGCCCGGCCGCGACGGCTTGGTGCACATTAGCCAGCTCGCCGACAAACGAGTCGAAAAAGTCACCGATGTGGTAAAAGAAGGCGACGAAGTGAAGGTAAAATTGACCGCCATCGACGATCAAGGGCGGTTGAACTTGAGCATGAAAGACGCAAAATAAAATATCCTTTTGCTAAATAAAAAACGAGCTCATTGGGCTCGTTTTTTATTGACTTCGAAGGGAGCTCGTGTGATCATCATTCCAACCATCAGCCTGATGGCTAGGCATATTGCCTCGAACTGAGTAGGAGGGTAAGTTGGCTAAGTCAAGCCAGTTCGGCCCTGGGCAGCGACAACATCACACTGATGGTCGCGTTCAGGGCCGTCCGACCCCAACAAGCAGAGCTCCCAAGCCAGCAAAGGCTTCGGGCGGTTCTGGCATCGGTGGAGGCGGCTCCATGCTGAGCCGTATCCAGGGCATCGGCGCCCCCAAGAAGAACCCACAGAAGAAAGGCAAGGGCGCCGGCAAGGTTCGCTGGTAGTCGCGCTTACGGCTACTAAGTGGCGTGCTGGGGTAGAGGAATCTATCCCAGCACGCGTATAATAACGCATATGACATACACAACCTGTATTGTAAAAATACACCGCAACTTTACCATAGGGCATGTATATGAACATGCGATAGTCAACGAGCTCCGCTGCCAACTACAAAAGGCTGGTTTCTTTAGTATTATCGACTTTAAGTTGTATGCAGAAACGTTTGAGAACATTCTGCTTATACGAGCCGAACTGCTAAATAAAGAAGTTTTGGCTTTTTTTAACACGTTTATCGCCAGCAATTTTAGTCCTGGCGCGCAGTCTTTTGATGTGGCGCAATTGCAAGTTGGGTATGAAGACCAAGCTCAACTCGATTGGGATATCTCTTGCGATCAGATATACCGTCAGTTCTTAACAACAAAGTGGGAACCACTTAACCGGCTCGAGATCGTCAGCCTTGACGTAGCCAAGAAGAGCCTACTACAGCTAAAAGAAGTGAGCTACAAAGACGTAACGGTGTGTTTTGAACTTCCTAAACATTTTTTTGACAGTGAACAACATTATAAGCCAGCCTTTTCCTACCTCTCCGCCTGTCTACAAGAGGCGTTTCAAACCGAAATCATTGCCGCTGGTTTGGGTGCTTACCAGGTAGCGCAGAAAATGCGTTTTAATAAGAAAATCGTTTATTCAAAGGCCTATTATAGAATTAAGGATTCGCACATACATAAATTGGCACACATAAGGCAGCATTTTATGCAGAAAATAAAGCAAGGGTCATTTATTAGTCGGCTGTCGGCATATATGATAGGTGCGCCGGAACGCGAGGATTTTACGCATCTTGCAGCAGGATTACTACGTAGCCAGGAGTTTTTGCTTGGTACCAAAGGATTGCGCAAAGCCGCGCGCGTATCTTTTTTAGCAACGGTGTTCGACGGAACGGAAATGGTTTTTGAAATGAAAGGCACAAAGTAACAATGGGAATGGGCGCCATGATCCCGCAAAAGTTAGCGACTTGGCAAAAGGTATTGGTTGGCTTGGCGTGGTGTGGGGTACCGGTTATTATAACCTTCTTTATGCTGCCCAAGCTGCAAGAATTTGGCACGCTTTTGGCGATCGAAAACAACCATACAACTACAACGGGCACGATAGTACTTGTCGATGTCATCCCTGGCCGGCGCAGTGCGATTTATAGCCATACTTACTATAGTTTTACCGCAAGCGGCCAGGCGTTTGCGGGCATAAGTGACTGGTATAAGGCCGACGCCGAACAAAGCCCTATTGCCGTTTGGTACAATCCGGCAAACCCTAGCCAAAATATGCGCGCACCAAACGACGCCGGCGCGCAAAAAATTGCTGGTTATGTGTTTATCGCAATTATTGGCGCAACCGTTTTGCTGGCTGTGTGGGTTGTTTGGCGGCTGGCCACGCGAAGCTAAGCTATACTAAAAGATGGTTCCGCGCAATCAGTGCGCGGACGAGAGGGAGGTGCATTTTGCATACCCTGGAAAACATCGATTTCTGCTTGGAGCACGGTGTCTTTGGCGCCGCCGACCAGAACCGGCTGCTCGGCCACCTGACGGCCAGCGACCGCGTACCGCTGCTGGCCGACGCGTTTGGGGTGACGCTGCGCGACATGGCGCTGCGCTGCCTCGACGCCGGCATCGTGTACGTTCGGGCTCGCCTGACGGTGCCCGAGGCGGAAGGCCAGTGGTTCTCGCCGCCGCCCGTGCCCGACGAGGGCTGGGACTGCATGGCCGACAACCCGGCCGAGTGGGAGTTTTACTCCCGGCAGTTCTGCCCGGCGATCTGCGACGCGCTCGGCGTGCCGCGCGTGGTGCTGCACCACGTCAAGCTCACGCCCGAACAGGCGGCGGAACGGCACCGCATGGACAGCGTCGGGCTCGTCGTCGCTGCCATGACGCGCCTGCAGTTGCCGTTCCGCGCTGAGGAGTGGCCGCTCGACAGTGAGTTGGACTGCCGCGACCTCGGTGGCCTCATCGTGGACAGCTGCGCGGCGCATACGACGCCGGTGACCGATGCGCTCAAGTGCTTCTCGGCCAAGGTGACGGCGCTCGTGTAAACCGCTCTGCCCGCACTCCGGCCTTCAACTGGCGGGGTGCG
>CAYTEG010000071.1:0-1493 GCA_964436805.1 uncultured Candidatus Saccharibacteria bacterium | reverse complement strand
CGGCGCTCGTGTAAACCGCTCTGCCCGCACTCCGGCCTTCAACTGGCGGGGTGCGGGCTCGACCCACTCGTTTATTAATTTTTTTTCGACCCTCACGCCGCCGCTCATCTGTTATACTACAGGTGACCTGAGTACCAAACGGAGGTGTCATAAGTGAAGAGTGACCCGGCGGCCATTATCGACCTTGCCGGTGCAATTAAGGTGTGGAGCGGCGACAGCCAAACCACTGCCCAGTCTCGCTTGGCCGGCAAGTACAGGTTGGGCGTGCACCACAGCCGGACGGGCAGGCTCATTGTGGTGGTCGAGCAACACGGCCACCCGGCCAAAGCTACGGCGGTCGTGCCGGTAACAACCTGTTTTGTCCGCGAGCGCCAATTGGCCAAGTTTGGCCGGCAGTACGGCGTGGAGGTGCCCGACCCGCTCATCCCGTTACATCGTTCGATGGGTTGGGAGCTGCGGGCTGCGCTTGCTGTTCCGGCGGGCGGCCGTGGCCCGGGCGGTTTGTTCGGGGCTCACCGCACTCCGCGGCAGATACGGCTGGTACGCGATTACCTGGAGCGTTCTTCCAGGTAACCAGGCGGTCGCCGGGCGTTCTTGGTGCGCCTGGCGACCATCCGCCTTTTAGATATAATAATCACAAAAAAAGAAGAGGCCCGCCGGAGCGGGAGCGCTGGTGGGCGCGCCTCTCCTTCGGCGGGCTGGTCAGACAAGCCGTGTCTGCGAGAAGAACAGCTCGAAGCTGAACCAGTAGTCATCCCGTTCACGGGCGAGATTTTGGCAGCCAGAACGCCTGAGCTCAGTCATGAGCAGTTCGCCCAGCTGGCTTGCCAGCGCTTTGCGGTCGGGAAGGTCGGGCGTGTCTTCGACGCTACGGCACAGCTCCAGGGCTTTTGCCAGGTACTTTCTGCGCCGCGACCTATCTTTTTGGGCTGGTTGCAGCCCTTTGAGTGCGCGGGTCGCCGAGTAGTACAGGGCGTTGCCGATCGCTCCCAGCTCTCCTTCGCGGCATGGCACGGCCATCAGCTCGATGATGCGCTGTTTGCCGGCCAGCATTTCGGCGAGGCTCAGCGGCCGCATACGGAGCTCGACTATGTGCGCCTGCAACAGGTCGATGATGTTCACCGCATCACCAGACCGCTCCAGCGGTACAAGGGCAGTGAGCGTCATAGAGGTGCAAATATTTGCGTAGAACTTGGTGAGCGGGTCGCTTTCCATTAGCTCAGTCAGTGGCCGGCCACTCTTACTTAGTTGGGTGATATGGTCACGCAGGCGGTCGTACACACTGTGCGTGTACTCGCCCAGCGGTTCTACGCGGATGGTGAGCGGGGCGATGCCTTGTTCGGCGTACCGCACATGTAGGACGTCGTGCACAAGTTGGCCAATCGCCTGGTTGGCTTTGGTTTCCACGATTCCTCACTAAGTCGGGGACAGCATAGATGATAGCATAGTCGGGTGGCCGGGCCCGCGGGGGGGCACGACCCCCGCCCCGGGAA
>CAYTEG010000070.1:0-4679 GCA_964436805.1 uncultured Candidatus Saccharibacteria bacterium | reverse complement strand
TCTATAAACCCGCCCGATTGATGCGCCCACAACTCGGCGTAAGTACCCTTTTTAGCTAGCAACTCGCCGTGCGAGCCTTGCTCCAAAATGGTGCCGTCGTTTAGCACGACGATTTCGTCCATGCGCTGGATGGTGCTGAGGCGGTGGGCAATCACGATTGCCGTGCGGCCTTTCATGAGCTCCCACAGCGCAGATTGGATTAACCGTTCGCTTTCGCTGTCGAGCGCGCTGGTGGCCTCGTCGAGCACCAAAATCGGGGCGTCTTTAAGGATTGCCCGCGCAATGGCAATGCGCTGGCGCTGGCCGCCGCTTAATTTAACGCCGCGTTCGCCAACTTCGGTGTCGTAGCCGTTTGGTAGTTTTTCAATAAACTCGGCGGCGTGGGCTTTACGGGCGGCTTCCCTAATTTCATCTTCGGTGGCATTGGGCCGGCCGTAAGCAATGTTTTCGCGCAAAGTGCGGTGAAACAGTAGTGGTTCTTGCGGCACGTACGCAATGCTGCGGCGCAGATCGTCCTGGCTGATCTGGCTTATGTCTTGGCCGTCGATGGTGATGCTGCCGCCGTCGATGTCAGACAGGCGCAGCAGCAGACGCGTCAAAGTTGTTTTACCAGACCCAGAATGCCCCACCAGCCCAATTTTTTTACCAGCCGGAATGCTTAGCGACAAATCGCTAAACAAACTGTCGCTCGCCTTGGCGTCGGCGTGCACAAAGCTGACGTGGTTAAAGGCAATCGCACCGCGACTTATGACGCTCTTTTTAGGGGTTGCAGGGTCGCGCACGGCGGGCTGTTGCAGCAGGATTTCGGTCATGGCGCGGGCGTCCCCAAAGCCGCGGTTGAAGTTGCGGATTGTTTGCTGGCCGAATTCCCACAGCGCCATGCCGACGCTGTGCGTGTAGCTGACCACCAAAAAGACGGTCGATATGTCGGCCTTAAGCACCACCACGCTATACACGGCAATTAATAGCGCCACCGAGCCGAGCGATACGGTAATGGTCGCGGCAATCGACGAACGCACCAATGACACGCGCATTACTTTGTTTTCGGCGCGGCGCCAGGTTTCGGTCGCGCTGGCATATACCTTATTTTCGTGCTTGCTGGCGGCAAAACTTTTAACAGCGGCAATGTTAGTAATGGCGTCGGCTAGGCGGGCAGTCAATTTGTTGGCGGCCTCTGCCTCTGCTTCGTTATATTTGCGGATGCGTTTGGCCACAAACCATGTTACGGCCATAAAGAGCGCGGCAAAGCTGACGAGCGCCAAAACGTACAGCGGTGCGCGAGGGTACAAAAAGATGGCCGAAAACGCAATCGTTACCAGCATCGGCCCGACTTCCCAAATAACGCCGTCCTGCAGGTTAACGTAGCTGTTGGCGAATTTGTTTGTTTGCGAAACGAGCGCCCCGCCAAAATGGTTGGCGTGGAAGTTGGCGTCGAGCAGCATAAGGTGGGCGAACACTCGCTGGTGGAGGTCGCGCACCACGCGCATCTCGAGCGTCCACACAAAGTAAGACACAATGCGCCAAGCGATTACGCCGCCCAGCAGTGCAATGCCGGTATATAGCGCAAGTTCCCCGCCAAAGCTACCCCACAAATCGTTAGGATTGTAGGCGCCGGTGGTGAGGCGCTGCAAAATGTCGGCGGCAATTAACGGCGGCAAAAAGCTGTTGCCCAAAACGGCAAGGGGCATACTTACCAGGGAGATAATCACCCGGACAGGGTAGCGCCAGGCATGACGCCAATATATTTTTACGGTTTCACGGTTTACATTCATAGTTATTCTTCCAAAAAGCCACCCGATTGGTGCTGCCACAAACCGGCGTACGTGCCTTTTTTGGCAAGCAACTCGCTATGCGAGCCTTGCTCGATCACTTTACCGTCGTCGAGCACCACAATGCGGTCTAAACTTTGGATGGTACTGAGGCGGTGGGCAATCACAATCGTGGTGCGGCCTTTCATTAATTTTTTAAGGGCGTCCTGGATGAGCTTTTCGCTCTCGCTGTCGAGCGCGCTGGTGGCTTCGTCCAAAACGAGTATTGGTGCATTTTTTAAGATGGCGCGGGCAATGGCAATGCGCTGGCGCTGGCCACCACTTAGTTTTACGCCGCGTTCGCCAACCATGGTGTCGTATTTTTTAGGCAACAGTTGGATGAACTCGTGGGCGTGGGCCAGTTTTGCAGCTTTTATTACCTCTGCGTCGGTGGCGTCGGGTTTGCCGTAGGCGATGTTTTCGCGCAGGCTCCGGTGAAACAAGATCGGCTCCTGCGGCACGTAAGCGATGTGTGCGCGCAGATCGCCCTGGCGGATTTTGGCGATATCTTGGCCATCAATGGTAATCGCGCCGCCGTCAATGTCGACAAAGCGTAGTAGCAGGCGGGTGAGCGATGTTTTGCCCGACCCCGACTTGCCAACCAGCCCAATTTTTTCGCCGGCCGCAACCTCAAGCGTAAAGTGGTGGAACAGTGCGTCGTCGCTACCGTCGTGCGTAAACGTCACGTCGGTAAACGCCAGCGCGCCTTTGGTAATTGCGACTTTTTGCGGCTTGGCCGGGTCGCGCACCTCCAGCGATTCGCCCAAAATCTCGGTCATTTCGGCGGCGTCAGACAAGGCTTGTTCCATATTGCGCGTAATGCCGCTAAGCCCCCATAACTGGCTAATCAGCTGCGTCACGTACACCTGCACCAAAATAATCGTGCCAATAGCCACGACGCTGTGCATGGCAAAGAAAATCAGCATAATGAGCACGCCAAGTTGCAGTGCGCCCATAAGCATGCCAAAGGTAAAGTCGTTTTTTACCCCTTTAATCCACGAAATGTATTTTTTGTGAGCGCGGTCGTGCGCTTTAAAATGGTGCAGCTTCATTTCGGCCTCTTCGCTGGCGAACGATTTTATGGCAGACACGTTGCCGATAGCGTCAGCTAAATGGGCGGTCAGCACGCTGTCGGCCTTGGCTGCCGCGCGAGAGTATTTAATGCGCCTACGGGTCAGTGCGATGTTTAACCACGTAAAGAACACCGTCCACACAAACATCGCCAGCCCAATCCACGGCAAAAAGCAGGCAACGGTGGCGATGGCCACAATGCTTGTGACGAACATAATTGTTACGTTAATAACAAAAATGTCGGTGAGCTGCACGTACGCGCCAGTAAATTTGTTTGTTTGGTTTACAAGTGCGCCGCTAAAATTGTTAGCATGAAAGTTAAGGCTTTGGTGCACTAACAGGTTAAACACGCGCATTTGCAGGGCGGGCCGGACTTTTGTCTCTAACTTCGACAGCAGCACAAGCGCGCCGTCGTTACACAATTGCGCGGCAACTACGGTTACAACGAACGCCACAAGGTACGGCAAAAATACTGGCCAATAATCGGTGGCGTGTGCGGCGTTGGTGGCAATTAACTGGTTAAGCGTTAAGGCGCCAATTAGTGGCAACGCGATTTTTTGCAACACCATACCGCTTACAAACGCGGCGATGGTACCCAAAAAGAGGCTGCGGTGTTCCATATTTGCGCGCCAAAAAAATAACAAACTTTTAAGTGAAGTTCCCATGACGAGGCTCCTGAAAATTGATAAGGTTTTAGTGTTTTTATTTGTAAAAAGCGATTGACGAATAGAACGCAGCGAACGGGTCTATCCTCCAGCCAAAAGAACAGCGGACTGGCTCGTCCAGTCGTATTGCTTATAGTTTACCCTATAATGCTTACGGGGTGCAAGGGTTTTGTGGTATAATATTTATTTGAGTTATGCAAAAAATCATCCTTTACTATAAATTTATGCCGCTCGCCGACCCCGAAGCGGTGCGGCTGTGGCAAAAAGCCTTGTGCGAGCGCCTTAATTTGAAGGGGCGGATTTTGCTGTCCAAGCATGGCATTAACGGCACGGTTGGTGGCGATATTGACGACGTGAAAGCGTATGTGAAAGAAACAAAAACCTATTTTAAGGGTATGGCGTTTAAGTGGTCGGATGGCGCGCGGGAGGATTTTCCGCGCCTGAGCGTAAAGGTGCGCGACGAAATTGTAACGTTTGGCGCAGCGGACGAACTTAACGTAGACGAGCACGGTGTGGTTGGTGGTGGCAAACATCTTTCGCCAGAGCAGGTGCACGAATTGGTGCAAAAACATGGCGACGACGTGGTCTTTTTTGACGGCCGCAACGCCTACGAAGCCGAAGTCGGCAAGTTTAAAAACGCCGTTGTGCCGCAAACTCGCACGACGCGTGATTTTTTGGACGACCTGGCCGGCGATAAATATAAAGACATTAAAGACAAGCCGGTGGTCACCTACTGCACTGGCGGCATCCGCTGCGAAGTGCTGAGCGCTTTAATGAAAAACCGCGGCTTTAAAAATGTCTACCAAATCGACGGCGGCATTGTAAAATACGGCCAAACATTTAAAGACGACGGCTTGTGGGAAGGCAAATTGTACGTGTTCGACCGCCGGTTGGTCACGCAGTTTAGCGACAAAGCCAAAGACATTGGGCACTGTATTCGCTGCGACGCGCGCACCAGCAACTTCGAAAACTGCGCCAACATGGCCTGTAATAATTTGGTGGTTTTGTGCGAAAACTGCGCGCAAAAAACGACCACATGCTCGGCGGAGTGCGAAAAGATTTTAGCCACGATATAAAAAAAGACGCCACTCGGCGTTTTTTGCGGGTGACCGGCGCGGGCTGCGGGTGCAGCTCG
>CAYTEG010000069.1:0-4700 GCA_964436805.1 uncultured Candidatus Saccharibacteria bacterium | reverse complement strand
TTATTATCTTTTGCAATCAGCATCGATGGATTACTACTACTGCCCAAAAGCAACGTAGAACCTTGGTTTGCCGAAGCTGGCGTTTGGATTTGCAATACACCCGGCCGGTCAGCGCTTGGTGTTGGAGTTGCGGGGTTTTGCGTTAAGCTACCGTGCGCGCCGATTGCGGCGGCACTCCAGCCTAAACTGCCGATTTGGCCAGTGAAGGAATTCTGTCCGCCCATAAAGTCGTCGTACTGCGAAAAACCATGCTGCGGTTCGATGTCGGCGCAGTTGTGCCAGGCACCATTGTAATAACACCTAAAGCTCGCGAGCGTGCTGTTATAGTATGTACCGCCTTCGGCTCCGGCAGGGTCGCCGGCAGTGTTTTTGTTGGCCAAATACAACACAACTGGCGTGGCGCTGCCGCTGCTACTGCCAATGCGTACGCTCAAACCAGTGGTATCGACGGTAAATAACGAGGTACCGGCCGCATTTTGCACGGCAAACGCTGCAGCCGAGTCGGTACTGTTTTTAAATACCGCGGCTCCGGTGGAGTTATTGATGCTTAAGTGGGCGTTTGCGCCGTTTGCGTCTTGCACCACAAAGTTGGCGCTTTGGACTGATACCGTGCCGCCCGATGTAAAGTTGCTCACAATCGTCGTGTCGGTCGACCCGTTGGTCGAAAGCACCGGCGATCCGCCAAAGCGCAGCGACCGTCCGGCTGATAAGTTAATGTCGCCGCCTGCGATATCCAGTTTATAGCCGGCTGTGCTTTTGCCAATTGCCACGCGACTGTTAATGGTGTCGACGTTAAATATCGTGCTCAGCCCCGACGCGTTTTGCACCTGAAACCCGTTTGTGGCGTCTTCGGTGTTCCTAAATAATGCCTGCCCGCCTGCGCTAAGGCTAAATTGCGCCTGGCTCACCGAGCCTGCTGCGCCGGCGCCGGTTATATAGTTGGCGTAAATTGTGTATTGGTTGTCGTCGTAAAAACAGCCGCCGGTGGTAAATGGGTCGGGCATAAAGCCAAATATTCTGCTTACAAAACAGCTGGCGCGGCTACCACCGTTGTAGGTACGGGTGACAGTGGTGCTGTCGGTGTTGGACACAAGCCAATAGCTCGTATTTGCCGCAAGTATCGTGGTCGGAATAGTCACGGTGGTCACGCCATTGGTGTTAATAGTGACGCTCGCACTGGCAGCGATTAGGTTGGCTGGCTTGCTTGGAATGTCGCCGTCGTCATCGTAAATCGCCACCTGTACGTGGTCGCCGGGCGTACCATTGGCGTACACAATCGAAATTGAGGTGCTTGTGCCGCCAACCGCGCCCATCGTAATTTTTGTACCAATAAGTTCGTTCGCCCAGCCGCTACCGGTAGTAATAGCGCCGTTTGTCAGGCCAATGGTTGCCGGCGTGCCAGCGGCGATCGTTTGCTGCCCGGCATTACCAACAGGGTTAACGTACAACGCGCCGCCCTGACTATCAATAACAGTGGTGTTAAGCGCGCCCATTTTTGCGGTACCGGTAATATTAATGTTACCCACCTGCGCTGTGCCGGGTGAGGTCGCCTGCAGTTGCACGCCGTTGCCTGCTCCCGCCAAAAAATTGTTGACGGTGGTGCTACCGCCGGCATTAACAAACTGCTGCCCGTTGTAGTAAGATAGCTGGTTTGTCGTTTGGTCGTAATAGATTTGCCCAGCAACCGCCGATGTCGGCTGCGCTCCAGGAGTGAGTACAATCGAATTAGACACCTGCAGCTGCCCGTTAATTTTAAGCCCGTCAGCATCGGCCGACGACTTAAGCGTTTGCAGCTCGAGCGAATTGAGCGGCAGGTTTACGGCGTCGAAATCGCCTGCTTGCAGCTGCGCAACAGGTTGTGTGCGGGTCGCAATAATAACAATCGCAACAATTATCGCCAAAGCGCCGCCGGCAATACCAATTAAGCGCCACGGGATTGTGCGCGCCGGTCGTTGCGCGCCAACAACAGCTGCCCCAGATGCCTGTGGTATGTCGCGTATAAATGTTTCGATCGGGCTTTTCATGAAGCCAGGGCCAGTTTGATCTGGCGGTGGCGGCACTTGCCCATTCGAAGTACGCACTACATCGAACGAACGGTCATTTTGCATTTATTTGTATTTTTTCCCAAGCTCCGTAGCTTTACGTCAATTATATACGTAAAAGCATAAGCATGGCAAGCCTTTTTATAACGCAATAATAAGGTAACTTATTAACAGGGTGGCGACCAAAAATGCCGCTGCCATACCGGCAACCTGGTAAATACTTTTGCGTATATTACGCGCGGCCAGCGGGTTGCGCCCCAGCGACACCATTGCCGAACGCACCGACGAATATATAAAAATCGCAATGCTCGCCATCCCAAACAGCGCAATAATCGTACCGAGCAAAACGCGAACCAGTGCCACCGGCCGCCCCGCGATACTATTGGCAACATCTTGTATAAACGGCGGCAAAAAGCTACTGCCCACCGGTTGGTAATAAGTTACGCCAATTTGCACCGGTACGTAGCCTATATGAATATCGTGCGGCGTACCCGAATTATCCGGGATTGCTTTTGTCTCGCCTTTTGTAATGTCAAAATCACTTTGGGCAGTGCCAAGTATTTTAGTGTTAGACGTGGCCAGCATCCCCACCCCTGGGATTGGCGACGGAGCAATACTGTCGCCACTTTTTATAGCGCCGTTAATATCGCTCACCAGGGCATTGGCGTTGCCGCCAACAACTACCTGCACCTTTGCCCCGACGGCCGAAATTGCCAAAAGCGGATTAGTATCGACCACCCCCAACAACTGGTTGGCGGTATCTTTTGTGGCCAGCCCAACGGTTTGCGTGTCGTCTTGCTTTATATATACCAGCGCGCCGGCGATAAACGTGTTGCTGTCGCCTTCTATTTGGTAGGCCTGGGCGATTGTTTGGTTGCTCTGCGCCGCCACTGGCAGCGCAAAAAAAGCGGCTATAATTGCCAGCGCCCACACAACAAGCCAGCCATTGAGTAGTCTTCGCATAAAACTTTACTCCAGCATAGCATAAGCTTTGTGTGCGGCGTAAAAAAAGAAGCGCTTACTTGCGCTTCTTTACTTCGTTGCGGCCGAGGTTTTTTTTGGTTTCGGCAAATTCTTCGTGCTGACGGGTTTTTGGGTTGTACTTTTTGAGTTTAAGCGGAGCGCCATCGTTGCGCTTGGTGGTGTAGTACGAGCGGTCGCCCGTCACTACCGACACAAGCCCGACAATCTTACGTTTCTTATTTTTCGCCATAAAAATACCTGATCAAATTAATATTGCAACTAGGGTAGACTATACCAGATTGGGGTAGGATATGCAATGGTTTTCGTGTCTCGCATATGCGGGGCGCAGGTGGGTTGGCCCACGTACGCCCCGCATATTGTCACGCCTGCGGAAGGGGTTGGTAGGTGTCGATGGTGGTCTTGGCGGCCTGTTCGTGTTGCTCGTGACGCTTGCGTAGTTCGACCGCAACGCCGTCTTCGAGCTCTTCGTTCGCCAGCCGCAGCTCGAGCTTGCGCATCTCGCTGACATGCCACCACAGGCCGGCTTCGAGCTTGTACTGGTGGTGTTTGGCAACGCGCCTGACGCGCCCCATCTCGCCGACGTAAAACCACCACAGCCAGCTGTCGTCGTCGAGTTCGACAACTTTGTTGCCAGCAAGCTTGCGGAACCTCAGATGGGGCCGCACGTAATAAACGAGCAGGCCGGCCAGTACCAGCGCCGCGCCCACGGCCGACGTGAAGACGACTTCTGCCGACTGGCCGCGCAGCGCGAAAACTGCGTCGGCGGCAACGACAAACGACAGCACCATCGCCGCCCATTGGCGCGCGTTCGTCTTCCACGCCTTTGCGTCGAGCACGAGCTTTCTGTCGCTCGCCACAACGGTGGGGTGGAAGATGACTTGGAGATCCATGCACTCCTCCTCGAGGGTTGACAGAGATATTTTATAATAATTTTAGTATAAAAACAATATTTAGGGGGTATGGAGCGGGCGTTGTTGCCCGCCCCATACTGCCGCAGGTCAATCCCCGGAGGCGTCGGTGTCGGTGAAGGTGGGCACGATGAGTGCGTGCCACATGTCGAGCATCTTGGCGTACTCTTCGGGGTTCGACTCCACCAGCGTCGCCATGTACTTGACGTCGAACCACAGCCGCAGGTGGAGTCTCGCCCGCCTCTCTTCGACGCAATCTTCGATCGCCCTGCTGGTTTGCAGGAAGAAGAAGTACAGGTCGCTGGTCGGGTCGAGCGTGAAGAACCAGAAGCCGGACTTGTCGCGCTGTTCGCGCACCATCATGAGGTAAAAGCCGCCCGCCGCCACCGCGCAGGCGAGCAGCACGAACCCGGCAATCTGCGCCGACAGCAACATGCGGCTGTTGCCCGTGCCGATCAGCACCACGATGGCGAGACTCAGCACGGCCGCCGGCACCACCGACCACGGCGCGTATTTCTTGAAACGCCGCAGCTTACTCGTGATGTCGTCTTGCTCTTGGGGGGTCATCCCCGGCCGATAAATGTACACGCCGCTTTGCAAAGTGACCTCCTACGGAGAAACTGGCATGTAATATAATACAATCAAAAAGCAAGCCATTCAACTTGCTTTTTGCAAAACCCAAATAATTTTATGGAGCCCCAACCGGGATTCGAACCCGGGACCTCATCCTTACCATGGATGCGCTCTACCGACTGAGCTATCGGGG
>CAYTEG010000068.1:0-4875 GCA_964436805.1 uncultured Candidatus Saccharibacteria bacterium | reverse complement strand
GCATACCTAAAAAGTTGCTGCTCGAGCCGGTGGTGTTGTAACCCCACGTATTTACCGCCAGCGAACTGGCCGAGCTGTTGCCGCTGGCCGGGATGGTCGCCGCGCCACTCACCATATTGGTGCTGGCCGTGGCATGGGCGTACAAATAGTAGCCCACTACATCGGTTGAAGTGACGGTCACGATGTGTGAGCTGTTGCCCGTAAAATTAGTGCCGTTAAAAGTAAGCGGAATCGATACATCCCCGCCCAGGTTAATCGAAATACTGGTGGCCGACCCAAACGGCACGTCGGCGCCAAAAACGCCCTGGCCAAACGGCGATGCCAGCGCCATCGACGGAATAAGCGCCGCACACACCATCGCCCCCGCCCACAATATTTTTTTGTACCGCATTGTTTTTAGTATAGCAAACCTGCAGCAAGTAGTTGTTTACCCTACTAATTTATTTTATAGTTTGTATGAGGGTTCTCGAAGAAGGGTGTGACCATGACCGATCAAACCCCGAGCGCACAGGTTCCGGTGACGGAGCAGCAACTTGCGCTCATGGCCACAACGCTGCGCCACCAGGCGGCGACGAGCGAGATCCAAACTCGAGCCGCAGCTCGCTGGGGTATCCTGGCGTTCTCCATGACAGCCCTGGCGTTTTCGCTGGCGGCCGGTATGGCCGCATTTGCCGCGCCGTTCCTGCTGGTGTTCCTCGGCTTCTGGTGGATGCACGAGGATAAAAGAATGGGCGCCGTCGCCCATTACAAGAAGCTGATCGAAGACCGACTCGAGAAGTACGACGGCATGGGAGGGCTCGAAGATTACCTCGACAGTAAAGGGCGGGGCGAGCGCAAGCGCTTCCACGTGCCGGTCATGCTTTTGAGGATTTTCTTCCCCTCCCTGCAGGTTGCGGCGACCGTGCGCGGATTCGTCGCCTACCTGCAAACGCCGCCCATCCAGCACACGACGCTCATGGCCTGGCTGGTGTGGAGCGCGGTCGGGCTCAACGTGGCGATCATCGCGTTCACCGCGAAGTTCGTGCGGCACGTGCGGTAGTGGTTTCGGTTTCGGGCGTTGTGGGCTACAAACCTGCAACGCCCGATAGTAAAAAACTTGATTTTTGTTTATTTTTATGTAACAATATGTTTGTTGACTTAGCCATCTCAAGAAAGAAGTTGGCTGTGATACCGAGCTCTTTCGAAATATGGGTTACGCGCGTGGGCGCCGTGATCGTGCTCGCGTGGATGTTGTGGCAGGGCTATAACACAACCAAGGAGCGCAACCAGCAACGCATTGAGTCGCTGCAAGCGATCTTGATGATGCTTTATCCGCTTGGCAACGCCCTGAAATTTGGGCTGGTCGGCCCGGTGTGGTTGCGGTGGCACCTGGGGGATATTGGGTTTCCGGTGGCGATCGCCTATGTCGCCTGGAAACTCTTGGTCTCCAAGCACATGCCAATCGACGCCAAACTCAAATCTGAGCAGTGGCGGCAGGCTATACGCCGCGCCAATGCCTGGATAGTAGTGCTGGTCGTCGCGATCGGGGTGTCGTTTGCCTACGAGATTATGACGGGCTTTATAGTCGGCATACTCAAGCGGAACGACCCCACCCGACCCCTCAATATAGGCGAATTCGACTGGGTCGATATCGCCTGCTACACGGCCGGCGGCCTATTGGCTATCGGCATTCTTGTGCTCTGGCGCAGGCGTGCACGCCGGATATGGCAGGAGGTGCTGGTGGCCGAGCGATCCGTTATTGGGCCCAGGCCACCGCGCCAAAACCCGGTACCACGCAAACGCGGCTCGCGCAAAATCCGCAAGAATGGGCGTATCTAGTGTCTGCCACCGACGAAAATGCCACCGGCACGCGTCGGTGGTATTTTCTTTTAGCTGCTGCGGGTACTGGTGAGTTCGTCTTCGCGGTCGTT
Source organism: uncultured Candidatus Saccharibacteria bacterium (assembly GCA_964436805.1). Taxonomy (GTDB): domain Bacteria; phylum Patescibacteriota; class Saccharimonadia; order Saccharimonadales; family EFPC-124; genus EFPC-124. Next base: position 2,965 of record CAYTEG010000068.1, on the reverse strand, counting down.
TGCGGGTTCTTGCCCGCCGCCGCGCGTATGGTTGGTGCGGTCTGGTTCGACGGCCGGTGCGTTAAGGGCTGCTTTAAGGCGGGCGATTAGTTGGCGGTCTTCGCTCGAGTGGGCGGGCAAGTGGTTTGGGACGGGCTTTGCTGTAAGATCGCTGCCGTGGCGCGGCTGGTAATCTTCGGCTGGTTGCCGCTGTGCGGGGATGCCCTCGACGTGCCCCCGCGCTTGTTCTGTCGCAATGTGCATAACGTCGCCCATAGGCTCGGCCGCGCCGTGCGGGTGCGGCGCGTCGTTAAACAACTGTGGCTCCGGCGGCATTGTATTAAAGCCAATTTCGTCGAGCGATCCAGCATACGAATCGCCGCTAAAACGCCCGGCCTCAACAGCGCTGCGGGCTTTGCGCCCCAGCCAACCGGCTGCGTTTTTTATGCCCTGCAAAGCGATCCGGCCCATTTGTTCGGCCAGCCCCACGCGCGGGTTTAGGCGTTCCTCGCGCGCAAAATGGTAATCGTCCATGCCGGTGAAAATGCTGCCTTGCTCGGCCGAATGTTTGCCGCTCATGCTGGCGCTGCCTGTAATTGGGTTATAATTTCGATTAATTTGCGCGGCGTAATGTCGGCCTTAATTAAGTAGCCGTCGGCCTTATTTTGCATGGCTTCGCGCGATTCTTCGTCTTGGCTAAAGTTGGTCAGCACCAAAATGCGCGAGTGCGGCACCATGTCTTTTGTGCCGCGCAACTGTTTTAAAATCTCGGTGCCGTATTGTTCGGGCAGCAAGATGTCGAGCAAAATAAGGTCGTATTGTTTGGCCAGCGCCGCCTTTAACCCCTCGGCTCCGTTAGGGATGAGGTCGACCGTATAACCGGCCTGCCGCAAACTACGGGCGTACATTTCGCCAATAAACAGGTCGTCTTCGATACACAGGATTGTTTTAATGCCAGTCATCTTACCTCCGGTACATCGCGTGGTTTTTGATCCAGCCTTCGGGCCGTTCAACGATGTCCTTGTTTTGATTATCCCCTGCTTGCAGTTTTGTGGCAACACTTGCGTACGTTGGCACGGTCACGCCAAAGGTGCTGCCCTCGCCTTCTTTGGAACGTACCCAGATGCTACCGCCGTGCGATTCGATGATTGCCTTGCAAATATACAGCCCCAACCCCGTGCCGCCCACGGTTTGGCGCGAGCGGTGTGAGCGGTAAAATTTGTTAAATAAGCCGCCCACCACTGATTCGGGCATGCCAATGCCGTGGTCTTCGACCGTTAGTTCGACAGCGTCGTCTTTGGGCGTGGCGGTGACGGTAATTTCGCCGTTTTCGTGGCTGTATTTAATGGCGTTGTCGATTAAGTTGGTAATGACTTCGCCAAAACTACTGCGGTCGGCGGCGATTGGCGGCAAGCCCTGTGGCACCCTAAATATAAGCTTGCGGTGCTGGGTGCTGGCGCGCAAAGCCAGGTCGGGCGCCAGCGTTTTTAATATTTCGATTAAATCTTCGGACGCAACGTGCACCATAAACTGTTTGCGGTCGTAGCGCGAAACGTTAAGGATGTTGTTGACGTAGCCGGCCAGCCGCTCCGAGCTTACCTGTAGGCGGTCAAATAACTCTTTTTGGTCGGGCGTAAATGTGGTGCCGAGGTCGGTTTTTATAACGTCCAAATAGCCGCGGATGACGGTGATTGGCCCGCGCAGTTCGTGGGCGGCCAGGGCGATAAAGTCCATGTCTTCTTGGTCGGTGTCGTAGGTGGTGGTGCGGTCAAAAGCCACCAAAATCACCGCCACGCCAGCCGGGTTTTGCTTTTGGTAGTACCCCACGACGTCGAAAATACGCCGGCCTTGTTCGCCGGGGAGTTTGTCGGCCACGCGCTGCCAAACGTGGGTGTCGCGCACTTTGTTGGCTTCGCTCCCCTGCAGCCAGGCTTGCAGGGTGTCGGTTTGGTCGAACATTAAGGTAATGTCTTTGCCACCGCTCGAGGTGTCTTTAACCGGCGCTAATTGGTTGGCGTACATAATGGCGCCTTTTTGGTCGAGGGCAATCAGCCCGCAAGGCAAGCTGGCGGTGAGTTCTTGTAACAAAAGGTTTGGTTGGGCGGCAGCGGCCGGTTGCGGCGTTGGTGCTGCTTCGCCGGCAGCCAGGCTGTAAATGGTTTGCACCATCGCCTTAAGCCCGGAGCGCTCGTGTTTTTTTGCGTCGATTTTTGGCGGCGCGGTTTGCACCGGGTCTTTAGAAACATGCGCGATCGCCTGCGCCAGCAGTTTGAGCGGCGTGGCTGCCACCTTAAACAAAATAAAACTAAAAGCGACGTTAAGCACAATCAGCGCCACGAGGCTCAGGGCAAAAGCGTTAAGTGGCGCCGAACTCCAGAGCTGCCAGGTAAGCAGTGCTCCCCCGCCGGCCAGCAGCGCGCTTAAAATTTGCACCAACACAATATATGTTATGGTGCTGCGTTTGTAATGCTCGTAATATTCGTGGTTATTTATTGCCATGTCACGTTTTTGGTGGGCGCGACCACTGTTACCCACGTTTGGCCGGCGTTAAGTAAAATGCGGTGGCCGTTTAGGTCGTAAAAGCCCATTTGGTCTTTTTGGCCGGTTTTTTGCCAGTGGCCTTTTACCACCACGCCGTCCTGAAAGATGTAGGCGTCGTTTATGCCGGTGGTGGTCATTTGTTCGCGGTAGCCGTCTTCGAACCCGATTTGGGTCGGCACTTTAAGCACTATCACCACTTTTGGCGTCACCTGCCCGCCTTCGCGGTCTTTGCTTGGCGCGCCGCCCAGCTGCCGCACGTAAATGTTGGCGGCTTTGTCGTAATCGTAGGCAACGTTGTAGTCGGCGCCCGAAACCGGGATGTCGATATGTTTGGTGGTTGGCGTTTCGGCGGCGTGCTCGGCTTTGCGCGGCCAAGCGGTAAAGGTGCTGCTGGTGTAACCCTTTTTTTGGTTGAGTTCGTCAAGTTTGTCGAAACTGGTGTACA
>CAYTEG010000067.1:3387-4877 GCA_964436805.1 uncultured Candidatus Saccharibacteria bacterium | reverse complement strand
ACCAAAACCACCACCACCTAGACTTGAACACTCCACAACAACTTGCGGCCCAACTCATCTAAACTCACCTTTTACAAACTGGAAACCCGACGTTCGCACAAATATGCCTTATCTTCTGGCCGAGACCCTGGCACCTTGAACTCCTGCGGGATAAGCTCGACCCTCGCCACCTGCGTGGCCTGTGTGTGAGCTCCTCGCCAGTCTTCGACGGCAAGGTCATCGAGCTGCACATGCCCGGCCTGGCTATCAAACGGTCGGGCGTGACCCTTGCGCAATTGAACCAGGTGGTCAAGGAGCTCTTCCCGTGGGGGAAGCCGTGGGGCAACTAACGCTCCTCCCAGCTGGGCGCGGACTGCACATCCGTCCGCGTCCAGCAACCGCAAACCGCCAAAAAGCAGGCGGTTTTTTTGTTGGCGGGCAGCAGCGCCCATACCTGTAATTGCGCTGTTGTTCACTTTATTTTATAATCATTTTGAGCGCCAGCACCCCGCAGGCGCAAAAGGAGGATATGCCCGTGCTCAAGGCGATCGTGGAGCACATCAGCTCCCAGACCGCGACGATTGCGGCGGCTCTGGCTGCCGTTGCCGCGCTGATCAAGATCGGCGGTACCCCGGCCGCGGGCGCGAGCCCCATGCCGGTGCCGAGCAACTAGCCTGTCACCACGGCGCCCCTCGTTTGTCCGCAAGGGCGGGCGAGGGGCGCCACCCCACAATCAGAGGTAGAACGGTAATGCCTATCGGCTTGGAGTTCTCTAGCCCTCACCAGATGAATAGCTAGGTCTCAAGGGGGTGGTCGAGCCTTAGGCGGGCGCTACGGTACGGCAATGAAACAAGACCAGTTTTAGCGAAAGGAACGCAATGAGCGCGGTTCACCGTTTCATTCAACACCTCAGCTCGGACGCAAACGGCTTGGAAGTGCGGATTGCCCCGACTGCGTACGGCGAAACTGCCGGCATACTGCACATGATCGCGGCGGTCGTCGGCGCGAGCAAGGTGCAGGATCTGGGCGGCGGAATGTTCAGCTTTTCGAACCTTGATGAGTCGAACCCGTACGTCCCCGTGCTCACCGCCGAGCAGCTCGCGCATAGCCTGGACAGGCTCTGCGGTCTGGGCCAGCCAGTCGTTGCTCCGTCGGGCGACCAGATGGTGGTTCACCTCTGGCTGAGCTTCGAGCCCACGAGGAGACACCTGGATGCCATCCTGGAGAAGCTCCAGCCCTACGGGGCTGTGGGCATCGCCGTCAGTGAGCGTCCGGTGTTCGAGGGAACAATGGTCGAGATCTGCATGCCGCCCCTCGGGATGCGGGCCGCACCCGCCTTCGAGAACTTGAACTGGGTCATCCGGGAGCTGTTCCCCTTCGGGAAGCCCTGGGACGAACTGGCGCGGTTCTAGGCCGACACGTCGGGGGGCGCCGTGGAGCACCAACCCCCCCCCCCGCCCCCCAAACACACACACAAACGCGTCTGTTATTTAAAAAATATAAATAAATTT
>CAYTEG010000067.1:316-3377 GCA_964436805.1 uncultured Candidatus Saccharibacteria bacterium | reverse complement strand
GGGCGCGGGTCCCTGCCGCACTCGGGGGGGGGGGGGTGCAACCCCACCCGGCGCCCCGCACCGCAAACCGCCAAAATCAGGGCGGTTTTTTGATCTAAAAAATGGTACGATAGATACCAGTTATCCTACAAACCTAACCTCCCGAGATTTTACCAACATGAAACACTCCGTCGAAGAAGTCGTACTACAAAATGGCAGCCGCGGGCTTTTGGTGCATGTGCCAAACGCCAGCGTTATTAGCTACGATTTCGAATTCCGCGCCGGCTACGATTACTGCACCAGCGAGGGCATTTACGAAACCCCGCACATTATGGAACACATGGTGCTGGGCGCCAACGAACAGTTTCGCAACGCCCGCCAATTTAACGCCGAGCTCGAAAAAAACGGTGCGTACAGCAACGCCAGCACCAGCAGTGCCAGCCTCAAATACATCACCGACTGCGCCGATTTTGAGTGGGATCGCGTGCTCGATTTGCTGCGTCTGGCCATCACCAAACCGCTTTTTTTGCAGGACGAATTTAAAGCCGAATACGGCAACGTCAAAGAAGAACTTACCGGCTACTTAAACAATAACGGCCGCGTGTTGTGGCAGCGCATTGGCCAAGCCAGCGGCGAGCACTTTTTAAACGACGACGAGCGTCTAAAAGCCATGCCGGCCGTCAAATTAAAAGACATCACCGAGCATTACAAACGCACGCACACCAGCGACAACCTGCGCTTTATCATTGTGGGCAACCTAAAAGAAGAACGCAAAAGCCAAATTATCGGCATGCTGGAAAAGTGGGATTTACCCCGCGGCGACCGTTTTGGCCTGGTACACGAAGAGCTTATTGGCGCTTTGCAGCCCATCCACATTGTGCGTAAAGACGTCGAAAACGTTAATTTTGGATTGAGCATTCAGGCCAACTGGCGCCTGCCCGACCACGAGAGCGACGCCATGGCCGCACTAAACCACTTGCTTACCGGCACGTTACACTCCGCCATTTTAGGCCGCGCCCGCGAAAAGGGTTTGGCATACGGTATGTGGTCGGATTTTGTGGTCAGTGACACCGCCAGCGAATGGGATTTTGGCGGGCAGGTGAGCCTTAAAAACGCGCCAAAGCTGTTTGCAATCATGTGCGAAGAAGTTAAAAAAGTGTTGGCCGGCGATATAACCTCGGCCGAAATTGAAGCCGCAAAACAATTTGCGCTCGGCAAACACCAAATGGGGTGTCAAACCGTGGGGTCAATCGCCAGTTGGTACGCGCGGCGCTATTATTTCGACGGTTACATCGACGATTACGCCGACCGGCCAAAAGCCATCGGCAATGTAAACAAAGCCACTATTGTAAAAGCCGCCGGCGATTTAATTGAAGGCAAGCGCTGGGCATTTGGCGGCCTTGGCAACTGTTCGGCTGAGCAGCTAAAAGAGTTACACCAGCAGCTCGCCGACCTGTTTATTTAAAACGCGCTTTGCAAAACAAGCGCGTATATTATATAATTGTATTAGGAGAACAACTGTTCGGAGTGAAGGGTGCGAACATGACCACAGCCCAAACCCACAGTATCTCGGCGGCCCAGGCGGTTGCCGCGCAGCTCTCGGGCGAAGAAAAGAAGGTAGCGCTGCTACGGGTCGAGGAGCTGCGTCTGGCGCGTGAGTGCCAGATTGTGGTGGCGAGCGGACTGGCCGAAGTCTGCGCAGGGCAACACGCAATGGTCGGCGAAGGTACCGACCGTCGGCCGAACCCCATTAACCCCTACCTCACGTGGTCTTGCTGCCACACGCACATGACGCTGCGTGACCGCAAGGCCGAACTTCTGCACACAGCCCAAAAGCTGGGCGTCGCTTCACACTTCGACGCTAACATCTCCATCGCCGAGTAGTGTGGAAGACTGGCCGGCGTGGTCGAGCAATGCTGCTCCCACGCTGGCCAGTGGCTACATAGCATTATTATTTCAACTGAAGAACCCCGGCCCGTTTTTACACGAGCCGGGGTTTTGCCTTCAGCGAAGTACTTACGGCCTTACCTTGTTACGCGCTGGCCACCAAGCTCGCCGCCATGGCGACGCGGCCAGGATAGTTGGGGTGCCAGGTGGCTGCCGGCGGTACGGTGCCCGGCGGGTAGAAGAACGGCGTTGTCGAGCACACATCGTGCCCCACGAAGCCCGGCGACGGAATCGCCACCCGGAAGCCATGCCTCCAGGCTTGGTAGGCGATGACCGCGTTGGTAGCGGTCTGGATGCTGTTCCCCAGGCCGATCTCGGCGGCGTTGAGATATGGGCAGTTCGGCCCGGCCGATGCCGCACTTGCAGGGAGCAAGCGCGGGTAGAGCATGACCGTTACGCTGGCGTTCGGCGCCGCGGCGCGGATTGCGTCGTAGGCGCTGTCCAGCTTGGGGCCAAGCGCGGCGATAGCCGCGAAGGCCCCAGCCGGCACCGGCGTCTGGTCGCAGTCGGTTTGCAGCAGACAGCCGACGATCGTGCCGAAGCCGATGTCGTTGCCGCCAACCATCACGACGACCTTGCGGGCATTTTGGTCGATCTGCTGCGCCTGCGGCAGCTCGCCGAATTGCCCAGCGCTGGTGATGTTCGCTGTGGTTGCGCCGGAGCACCCCACGTTTTGCACAGTGAACGGCCGGAACATCGCAAAGACTGCTGCGGCCGACGATGCCGAACGGTGGCACTGGTTCGTAGGTGTGTCACTGCCAGCCAGGTACGGCCCTGTCTCGATTCCGCCCTCGCCGACGGCGAACGAATCGCCAGCTATTACCAGGGCGTTGCCACTCGCCATCGCTGGCACAGCAGCAACGCCCCCGACCGTAGTTACGGCCAGGAGCGCCATGGTGGCGCTCATCAAAAGTCGCTTTCGCAACTTGTCACTTCCTTACGGGTTGTTGGTAAACTTCGCTGAGAGACTTTTATATTATATGCGGGCTGTGGTAAAAAATTACAATATAATGATCGCATTATTGGGGCAGGCCCGGGTGCTGCCGCGGGGGGGAGCCGATGGCACCCCCCCCGCGGGAGACACCCCCCCCGGGGCCAGGGCACGCCCAAAAAAAGATTAGAACGTAAAGCCGAC
>CAYTEG010000067.1:0-306 GCA_964436805.1 uncultured Candidatus Saccharibacteria bacterium | reverse complement strand
GTGTGGTCTGCCGTTTGTGCTGTTTTAAAAAATTAAAAAATAATGATCGCTTTTTTGGGGCCGGCGGGGGGGGGGGCGGGTTGCTGACCTGGGCCCCAGCACCCGGGTGATCACCGGCCGGCCTGTGCAAGGCCAGTCCAGAAGTTGTTGATGAGCAGGTCGAAGCCGCGGTTCAGCTCGTATTGCTTCATGAAGCTGTGCGACCTGAACAGCCCATGTAGCCAGTCGCTGGCGCCGAACAGCCGCTTGCCGGCCGGCGTGCTGCCGAACTGGTACATGATCTCGACAGCCTCGCTGCGCGACCGG
>CAYTEG010000066.1:0-4919 GCA_964436805.1 uncultured Candidatus Saccharibacteria bacterium | reverse complement strand
GGACAATAACGGTTTCGACAACATCTGCCGCGAGCAAATCATAGAGCCTTTGTGTAGCGTCGTCGATAAGTTCGTAAATAATTTTGTACAGGCGTACGGGTACTTTATCGCGCTGCGCAAGCCGCTTTACGGCCGGTGGCAACTGCACGTTAAAACCATATACCACGGCGTTCGAACCCTGCGCCATGCGAATATCGTTTTCGGAAATATTACCGACGCCGCTGCTAATAATACGCGGCGCAACTTCGTCGCTTTCGAGCAATTTAAGGCTGTCAGCAACAGAGGTAAGCGAACCTTGCACGTCGGCGCGCAAAATCATATTAACCAATTGTTTTTCTTTGCGGCGGGTCATAAGTTGCAGCAAATCGTTGCTCGAAATCGCCGAAGACTGCACGTCTTCTTTGGCGTCGGCCTGGTGTTTTGTAACCAATGTGCGCGCCAGCTTTTCGGTCGCGACAGCCACAAAACGGTCGCCAAACTGCGGGATTTCTTTAAAACCAGTCACGGTCGCTGGCGTTGACGGGCCAGCTTCTGTAATTGGCTTGCCGGCAAAGTCTTCGAGCGTGCGGATTTTAGCGTACGTACTGCCCGCCACCAAAAAAGTACCGGTTTTAAGGATGCCGTGTTCAACAAGCATGCTCACGACTGCGCCGCGGCCTTGCTCCATGTGCGATTCGATCACCAAACCTTCGGCCGGGCCGTCGGTTTCGGCTTTAAGTTCTTCAAGATCAGACACCAACAAAATCATCTCGAGCAGTTTGTCGAGGTTTTGGCGCGTTTTAGCCGACACCTCAACCATTACCGTGTCGCCGCCCCATTCTTCTGGATTAAGATTGTGTTCGGTTGCCAACTGGGTTTTAACGCGCATAACGTCGGCGTCGGGTTTGTCGATTTTGTTAATCGCCACAATAATACGAGCGTTGGCCTGCTGGGCAAATTTAATGGCTTCGACGGTTTGCGGCTTTACGCCGTCGTCGGCCGCCACCACAATGACCACAACGTCAGTTAAAGCGGCGCCGTGTTGGCGGAGCGCGCTAAACGCTTCGTGGCCAGGGGTGTCGAGCAAGGTAATTTTATGGCCGTTGTATTCGGTTTGGTAGGCAGCGATGTGTTGGGTAATGCCGCCGGCTTCGCCGCTCACGACCTTCATGTTTAAAATAGCGTCGAGCAAGCTTGTTTTGCCGTGGTCGACGTGCCCCATAACGGCTACGATTGGCGGACGTTCGTGCGCGGCAGCGCTGCTGGCGCGCTCGTTTTTGGTAACCACAACTTCTTCGGCTTCTTTTTGCTTAAGCTCAACGTCGATCCCAAGTTCTTCGACGATAATTTGCGCCGTCTCGAGGTCGATCCGCTGGTTCACGGTCGCCATAATGCCGTTTTTAAACAGCTCACCAATAAGCTTGGTAACTGGCAAATCCAGTTGAGCCGCCAGTTCGCCGACGGTAATCATGCCTGGGATCACGAGTGTTTTTTGGGCCATGATTTGGTCTCCTTTTCTGGCAGCTCTTAGGAGCCACTTACGTTATTTTTTAAGGCTCAGCGAAATTTTGCGGTTTTCTTTTAAGATTTCGAGAATCTTAAATGTTTTCTTTTCGTTAAGCTTAAAGATTTTCTCGGGGTCGATGCCGTCACCTTCGCCAAGCTCGGTAACGTGTACCAGGGCTTCAACGGCTGGGCTTAGCTGGATGAAGGCGCCAAACGGCGTAATACGCGTCACTGTGCCTTCAACTTCGTCGCCAACGTTAAACTTTTGGACTTCTTTAGCCCATGGGTCTTCCTGCAGTTGTTTAAGGCTGAGGCTGAGGCGGTCTTTTTCGATCGAAATAATCTTGGCTTCGACGGTTTGGCCCACTTTTACGTAATCTGATGGGTCGCTGACGCGCTCCCAGCTGATTTCGCTGATGTGAATTAACCCTTCGATGCCGTCGACATTTACAAAGGCGCCGAAGTCGACAACGCCGGTAACAACACCTTTTACGATGTCGCCAACCTTAAGTTGGTCAAAGCGTTCGGCCAGGCCTTCTTTGATTGCTTCTTTTTCAGAGAAAATAAGCTTGTTTGCCTTGCGGTCGGCGTCGAGCACGCGCACTTTAAGCGGCTTGTTAATAAGCACGTTTAAGCGCTGCAAAATTTCGTCTTTGTCGGCACCAGCCACGCGTGGATAGTGCTCGGCGCTCAGTTGGCTCACCGGCATGAAGCCGCGGATGCCTTCGAGTTCGATTAGTAAACCGCCACGGTTTGCATCGTAGGCCATTACTTCGATTGTTTCGCCAGCGTCAAAGACGCGCTTAATTTCGTCCCAGCCACGGTCTTTGGCTGCTTTGCGCAGGCTCAAAAGAGCGTAGCCTTCTTCGATTTCTGGGTCGACAATACTTGCGGTAACGTCGTCACCTTCTTTTAATGTGCGCATACCGCCGATTTCGCGGCGAGGCACCAATCCGACACCGTGTGGCCCTAAGTCGACCCACAGTTCGTGCTTTTTGATTGAAAGCACCTTTCCCTCAACAACTTCGCCCGGGGCGAGTTGCGTCATTTGCTCCTGCTCGAGGAGCTCGTCCATAGTAATAGTCTTGGCTTGCGCCATAAGTGTTAAAACACCTTTCTTTCGTGTATTTCCCTAGGGCGCATTAATAAACGCACCAAAAAGATTACCTTTATTGTACCTTTTAGGGGTCACAAAGTAAAGTGTATCAGGCTGCCAGGGCTTTTGCTTGCAGGCGCCGGCGGGCGCGCACATAGCTAAGGCCGGCAAAAACCACCGCACCAATCGAAATAATAGGCAAAAAGACCTGCTCGGGGCCAGTTGCAGGCACACGACTACTAACCACAGGCGCTGGTTGGCTTGTGGGTGTCGGAGTTGACGCAGGAGTGCTGCTCTCTGGGCTCTGCGCCGGCGCTTGTTGTGGGGGCTGAGAAGCGGGTTGCTGTTGCTCACCCGAGGCGCCTTGTGGTTGGCTCCCCTGGTTTTGTGCTGTTTGTTGCCCTGTGTTCCTGGCGTAATCGTTGCTGCGGATTTTAGCCCACCGCACGCCGACAATGAGCGCCACGAACAAAACAATCGCGATAATGATGTAGAGAATGACCGGTCGCCGCGCGCCCGCATCAGTAGAATCTGTCATACGTTTCCCCTCGCTATACCTCTTGCTTTTTAGTGTACAAGCTTTTACGCAGTCGCGCAAACCCATTTGCATGTAGTACACTATTTTTATGATTACAGCCGTGGATATGGGGGCAACAAAAACACTGGTCGCTCAGTTTAACGACAAGGGCGAAGAAGTTAATCGCGTTAAGTTTGCCACACCGACTATTGCAGCAGACTGGGTTCGCATACTTAACCAGCACCTGAGCGAGCTAAAAGACATCACCTCGCTTGCTGTGGGGCTGCCAGGGCAGCTTTCGGAGGACGGCGGCACCGTTTTATACTGTGGCAATTTACCGTGGCGTAACGTGCCGCTTAAAAAAATGCTCGCTAAAACCCACAGCTGCCCGATTTTGCTCGAAAACGACGCCGCAATGGCCGCGATTGGCGAAATAAATGCTATCGACCCGCTACCTCGCACCGCGTTTTACCTGTCGCTCGGCACGGGCATTGGCGGCGCAATTATTGTAAACGGTAAGCTCATCCCTGGGCTCAACCGTTTCGAACCCGGCCACATGGTGCTTAAAAACGGCACAACCTGGACAGAATGGGAAGACATGGCCTCTGGCCGCGCGATTGTGGCCAAATTTGACAAACTTGCCCAGGATTTAGATAAGCCCGAGCAATGGCAATGGGTTGCCGAAAACATTTCACAGGGGTTAAGCCCTATTATCGCCACTATTTTGCCGCAAGTTATTGTAGTCGGCGGCGGCGTTGGCCATTATTTCGAGATGTTCCACGGCTTGCTTGCCGAAAAACTACGGCGCAAATTGCCAGATTACATCACCTTACCCCAATTTTTAAGCGCATCGCACGCCGACGACGCAGTACTATACGGCTGCTATTTCCATGCACTCCATAACGAAACAGTATAACGACATACGCGCGGGCTTTGGGCAGTATACTTTTGTAATGGGCGACTCTTTTAAGTGGTCGCCAGCAAACCAGACGATAAGTAGCCCCAACCCGGTCGAACAAGCCGACTTGTGGGATTTATTGCACGAAATAGCCCATGGCGAACTAAAACACGCTGGGTATAGCCTCGATGTCGAACTAGTCGCGCACGAAGCAGCCGCCTGGGAATATGCACTTAAAGTGTTAGCGCCCCAATTTTCGATTATAATCGACTCCGCCCATGTCGAAGACAGCCTCGACACCTACCGCGAATGGCTGTATAAGCGCAGCCTTTGCCCAGATTGCAGCCAAACAGGCCTGCAAACCAAAAACACCTACAGCTGTATAAACTGTAGGTGCCTGTGGCGGGCTAATGAAGCCCGGATATGTGGATTGCGCCGTATTAGGCTGCCAAATCGAAGTCTGACTTCTTGACGGCTTTTTTGATAACAACCTGGTCGGTGTTAACAACTTTGCGGCGGCGGCTAATCATACCACCTTTGCGGCCTGCCTCGCGGGCAAGTTCGCGGTTGGCGGCAAAACCACCAGTTGTGCCACGCTTGCCGCCAATGGCGCCAATGCGGGCGTAAAATTCTGCACCATGACGAGCACGGTTAGTAGCGGCAGCGCGGCGGCCGCCTTCTTTTGTACCTGGCATATATTACTCCTTTATATCTCACAAATGGTATGTGAATATAAGCATTTTAGCAATACTTATGCTTTTTGTCAATATTTACATGAGCACATTAGATGAAGTGGTGTTGTGCCTAAAAATATCATGGCATAAATAAAACCCCCGGCAGTAACCGAGGGCTTCATATAAAACGGCATCGTGCTAGTTTCCCACCTAAAAGGCAGTATAATCGCCGCAGCTGGGCTTAACTTC
>CAYTEG010000065.1:0-5006 GCA_964436805.1 uncultured Candidatus Saccharibacteria bacterium | reverse complement strand
CCTCGGTCGCACGGTGCAAGCGCATATAGCCGCAAGCCCGGTTCCATCGGTTCTATGTACCCGCAGCGCGTGTTTAAAGGCAAGCGCATGGCTGGCCACATGGGTGCCGAGCGCGTGACCGTAAAAAACCTGACTGTCGCCCTTGTCGATACTGACCGTGGTGTGATTGGCCTCAAAGGCGCTGTGCCTGGCCCTCGCCGCGGCCTTATTATGATCGGAGGGGTAAAATAATGGCTGAAACAACTCCTAAAACAAGCCTTCCAAAAGAAGTGTTTGCCGTAGAAGTACCAAACCACGAACTGCTTAAGCAGGCTTACGAAACATACCTCGCCAACGGCCGCGGCAACTACGCCAAAACCTTAAAGCGCGGCGAAGTAAGCGGTGGTGGTAAAAAACCATGGAAGCAAAAAGGCACCGGCCGCGCGCGTTTTGGTAGCTCACGCAACCCAATTTGGCGCAAAGGTGGCGTGGCATTTGGCCCAACCGGCAACGAAACTTACCGCAAGGGCTTGCCAATTACCGCAAAGCGCGTGGCAATTCGCCAGGCTCTTACATTGGCTGCCCAGGCTAAGCAAATTGTTACTATCGCCGACATTAAAACCTCTGGTAAAACCGCCGAAATCGTTACGTTTTTGGCCGGCCACAAGATTAAGCAGGGCGACAACATTGTTATCGTCGTCGACACCAAAACTCCCGAGATGATCCGCGCAACCCGCAACATCCAAGGGGTTAAATTGGTGCAGGCAACCTACCTCAACGTGTTTACTGTGCTTAACGCCGACACCATTTTTATGACCAACGCCGCTGTCAAAGCAGTTGCAGAATGGTTGGGAGCATAGCTATGGAACTTAAAATCTACCCACGCATCAGCGAAAAAACATACGCACAAGCCCAAGCCGGCATGTATGTGTTCGACGTACCTGTGCGCGCCAACAAGCAGCAAATTACCGACGCCGTGGCAAAACAATACGATGTAAAAGTCGTCGATGTTAACACGGTGCTTGTTAAAGGTAAGGCAAAGCAATCTGTCCGCAAGGGCGGCGCGCGCGTTAACGGCAAGCGAAACGACGTTAAAAAAGCGTACGTCCGCTTAAGCGAAGGCCAAAGCATCCCTGTGTTTGCTGAAGCCGAAGCTGAGGAGAAGAAGTAATGGCTATTAAAGCTTACAAACCAACAACTGCAGCCCGCCGTGGCATGACCAGCCAGGACACAAGCATGATCACCCACAAAAAGGGTGTTAAAAGCTTGATGCGCATTAAAAAATCGACGGCTGGCCGCAACAACAACGGCCGCATCACCACTCGTCACCGCGGTGGTGGTGTCAAGCGCTTTTACCGTTTGGTAAACCACCGTCTTGCCCCTGGCAGCGAAGTAACTGTCGAAGGTATCGAATACGACCCAAACCGCTCAGCCCGCATTGCCCGCGTTAAAGACCAACACGGTCTGTACCACTACGTGCTTGCCGGCAACGGTATGCAAATTGGCGACAAAATAAGCAGTGGCACCGAAGTTGCTGTCGAAACCCACAACCGCATGCCGCTGAGCGCAATCCCAACCGGTACGCTTATTTACAACATCGAACTCCAACCTGGCAAAGGCGGCCAAATCTGCCGTTCTGCTGGTACCAAAGCTCAATTAGTTGCAAAAGAAGGTGACTACGCACAGCTGCGTTTGCCAAGCGGTGAAGTCCGCAAGGTACTCGTAACCTGCATGGCCACTTTGGGTGTGGTTGGCAACGAGCAGCACCAAAACGTTAAGATTGGTTCGGCTGGCCGCAAACGCCGTTTGGGTATTCGCCCAACGGTGCGCGGTGTGGTTATGAACGCCGCAGACCACCCTCACGGTGGTGGTGACGGTGGACGCCACGGTACTGGTAAAGCACCACGCAGTCCATGGGGCCAATTGACGCTCGGTTACCGTACCCGCCGCCGCAAAGACACTAACCAATACATCGTGCGCTCACGCCACGAGGCGAAGAGGAAGTAGTATATGAGTCGTTCACTTAAAAAAGGTCCATACATCGACCCTAAACTCGCCAAAAAAGTTGCCGCCCTTGGTTCTGACGACCGCACGGTCATTAAAACCTGGGCTCGCGCCAGCACTATTAGCCCAGACATGGTAGGCCGCACTATTGCCGTTCACAACGGCCGCGTGCACGTACCAGTGTTTGTAAGCGAAAACATGGTCGGCCACAAATTAGGCGAATTTAGCCCAACCCGCAAGTTCCGTGGCCACGCCAAGAAGGATAAAAAATAATGGCTGACACTACTGTTCGCGCCGGCGTATCCGGCCTTCGCATGAGCCCCCGCAAGATTGGCCTGGTTGCCAGCCTTGTTCGTGGCCGCAGCGTTGCTGACGCTATTGCCATTCTTACACACACGCCAAAACGTGCGGCAAAACCAATCGAAAAATTACTCAAATCGGCGCAGGCCAACGCGGTTAACAACCACAGCCTTACTGCCGACAGCCTCGTTATTTCACAACTGCAAGTGACTGCTGGCCCCCGGCTTAAGCGATTCCGCCCTGCCGCTATGGGCCGCGCGCAGCCATACCAAAAACGCTCAAGCCACATTGTTGTGGAACTAAGCGGTGAAGTAAAAGTTAAGAAGTCTGCAGCTGCAAAAGCTGACGCCAAGAAAGAGGAAGCATAATATGGGCCAAAAAGTTAACCCTATCAGCATGCGTTTGCAGGTGAACAAAGACTGGCGCAGCAAGTGGTTTGCTCCAAGCAAACAAGAGTACGTTGCTTGGCTGAACCAGGATCTTGCTGTTCGTAAAGCGATCGAGAGCAAGTTTTCGACTCGTGCGACAATCCAAAAAATCGACATCGAACGCGCGCCAAACCTGGCAACCGTTACCGTACACACCGCCAAAGCTGGTGTGGTGATCGGCCGCGGCGGTGCAGGTGCCCAAGACCTTAAGGTGCAGATCGAAAAAATCATCGGTGGCCCTGTGCGCCTTAACATCGAAGAAGTCAAACGCCCAGAACTCGCCGCTAAACTGGTTGCCGAAAACATTGCCCGCCAGCTCGAACGCCGCATTAACTGGCGCCGCGCCGTTAAAATGGCTGCGCAAAACACCATGAACGCTGGCGCAAAAGGTATTCGTATCGAAGTTGCTGGCCGCCTTGGTGGCGCCGAAATGTCGCGCCGCGAAAAAGAAATCCAGGGTTCAGTACCACTGCACACCATGCGCGCCGACATCGACTATAACCTAACAACCGCCCAAATCCCGGGTGCTGGTACCGTTGGTATCAAAGTCTGGGTCTATAAAGGCGAGGTGGCGTAGGAGTCGTTATGTTATTACCAAAGAAAACCAAGTGGCGCAAAGTGCGCATCGGCAAAAACACTGGCATCGCAACCGCTGGCAACTACATTGCTTTTGGTGACTACGCTTTGCAAAGTGAAGAAAACGAGCGCATTACCAGCCGCCAAATCGAAGCTGCCCGCCAAGCCATGACCCGTTACATTAAGCGTGGTGGTAAAATCTGGATCCGCATTTTCCCGCACACTCCAGTTACCAAAAAACCACAAGATGTAAAAATGGGTGGTGGCAAAGGCTCACCAGAATATTTTGCCGCAAAAGTTAAAGCCGGCACGGTGATGTTCGAAATGAAGGGCGTAACCGAAGAAATCGCCCGCGAGGCCATGCGCCTTGCCGCCCACAAGCTGCCCGTTAAAACCAAGTTTATAAAGCGGGAGGAAGCATAAGATGGCTGACAAGAAAAAAACCAATCTGGTTGCAGAACTCCGCGCTATGGATGCCAAAGCATTAGTAACTAAAATCGCTGATCTACGTAAAGAGTTGGTCGAACAGCACCGCGCTAACAAGGCCGGGGAACTCCCAAGTGCAGCAGCTATTACCAAAACTCGCAAGAGTATTGCAAAATCGCTGACCGTACTTGCCGAAACCGCCCCAGCCCCAGTGCAAAAGGAGCAGGAGAAATAATATGGCACGTAAATTAACTGGCGTCGTAACGTCTGATGTCCAAGACAAAACAATTACCGTTGCGGTAAGCCGCAGTGTCACACACCCCGTGTATGGCAAGCGCTACACCGTAACCAAAAAATTTGCCGCCCACGACGAAAAAAACGAAGCGCATGTTGGCGATAAGGTAGAAATTACCGAAACTCGTCCAATCAGCAAGCGCAAAACGTTTACCCTGGGCAAAATTATCGAAACCGGCCACGCTGCCGTAGAACTCAAAGATGAGTCTAAGGAAGTAGAGGCGTAAGTCATGATCCAACAAGAATCACGCCTTAAAGTAGCCGACAACAGCGGTGCCAAAGAAATTTTGTGCATCCGCGTGCTTGGTGGCACCCGCCGCCGCTACGCCCACATTGGCGACATTATCGTTGCCAGCGTTAAAGATGCAAACCCAGCCGGCGCAATTAAGCGCAAAAGCGTTGTTAAAGCAGTTGTTGTGCGCACCACCCACGCCATTAAGCGCAAAGATGGCAGCACGATCCGCTTTGACGACAACGCCGCAGTCATTATTGGCGACGACAAAAACCCTAAAGCAACCCGCGTGTTTGGCCCTGTGCCCCGCGAACTGCGCGAAAAAGGCTACATGAAAATCATTAGCCTTGCCCCGGAGGTACTGTAATGAAAATTAAAACAGGTGACCTCGTAAAAGTTATCACTGGTGCCCACAAGGGCAAAACCGCCAAAGTTGTCAGCGTGCACCCTGCTAAAAACGCTGTCAAACTCGAAGGCATTAACGAACGCAAACGCTTCGTTAAGCCAAATACGGTTAACCCGCAAGGTGGCACTAAAGACATCCATGTCGCAATCGATGTTAGTAAAGTTGCTATTGTCAGCCCGGCTGACGCCAGCAAAACCACCCGCATTGGTTACGAAGTTAAAAAAGACGGCACCAAAGTTCGCGTTGCGACCCAGGCCGGAAAGAAGGAGATTAAGTAATGGCTACCGCAAAGACAGTAAGTCAAACGACTGATACTGCTCGTCTGAAAGCCCTCTACCGCGAGGAGCTTGTGCCACGTCTC
>CAYTEG010000064.1:0-5007 GCA_964436805.1 uncultured Candidatus Saccharibacteria bacterium | reverse complement strand
GCAAAAACGGCCACAACATACTGGCAATTTGGGTGAGCCAGCCGGCGGCGTAGGCCAAAACCTCTTGCAAATGCTCGGCTTCTTCGGGCTTTTTGGCGATTTCCCAAGGTTTTACTTCTTCGAGGTACACGTTTAGGTTGCGCACCGACAGCCAAATGTTTTCGAGCGCGCGGTCGAGCCGCAAATCGGCCATTTCGGCCATAAACGCGCCGGCGTCGTGTTTTGGCCGCGGCACATCGCCAATGACACCCTGTTGGTAGCGGTTAATCATGCTGGCCACACGCTGCACAACGTTGCCAAGTTCGTTGCCGAGCTCGTTGTTGTACGCTGTTTCAAACTTTTCCCACGTAAAATCGCCGTCGTCGAGCGTTGGGATGTGGCGTAAAAAATAGTACCTAAAGGCATCGACACCGTAATCGCTAATAATTGCGATTGGGTCAACAACGTTGCCGATTGATTTGCTCATTTTGGTGCCGCCGCTCAGCACATGGCCGTGCACCAGCAACACTTTTGGCAGCGGTTGGTTAAGCCCCATCAAAATCGCCGGGAAAATCGCCCCGTGAAAGCGTAAAATATCTTTGCCGCCCACCCAAATGTCGGCCGGCCAAAACTTTTTAAAGTTTTCGGCCTCGGGGTAGCCAAGCACACTTATGTAATTGAGCAGCGCTTCGAACCACACGTACATTACCTGGGTTTCGTCGCCAGGCACCGGGATACCCCACGCCAGGTGTTTTTTAGGGCGCGAAATGCTTATATCTTCTAGGCCCTTTTCGATCAGCTGTAAAATTTCTTTTTGGCGGAAGCTTGGTACTACTTTAAATTCGCCGGCGGTTAAGCTGTCTTTAATTTGCTGGCCAAACGCGCTCAGTTTAAAAAAGTAGTTTTCTTCGCTGAGTTTTGTGTACGGTTTTTGGTGCAGCGGGCAAATGCCGTTGTTGGCCGCGGCTTCGCTGGGCGACACAAAACTTTCTTCGCCGACACAGTACCAGCCTTCGTAGGTGCTTTTGTAAATGTAATCTTTGAGCTGCGTCCACACCAGTTGCGCGACTTTTTCGTGCTGAGGATCGGTGGTGCGCACAAAGGCGGTGTAATCAATGTTTAGTTTTTTCAAAAAATCCTGCCACTGCGGCACAATCGAATCGACAAACTGTTTTGGTTCCTGGCCGGCTTCGTGCGCCTTTTCGGCGATTTTGGTGCCGTGCTCGTCGGTGCCGACCTCAAAAAAAACATCGTGGCCGGTTTGTTTGTAGTAGCGTGCCAAAACGTCGGCCAAACTGTAATCGAGCGCGTGGCCAATGTGCGGCGCGGCATTAACATACGGGATGGCGGTGGTAATAAAAAACTTTTTCATGGGTAATACCTTAGGGATTACTTGTATTGTAGCGAAAATAAGAAGATATAAAAAGTTATCATTTATTTACCAAAGCTATGCGCTCGGCTACAGTAATGGTACGAGTCCTAGCAAAGGCGGTGGTCGCGTGAGCATTCACATCTGCAAAAACCCAAGCGGTCGACACCTAAGGCCCCAGGAGTTCGCTGGGATGCTTGGCATCCGCCGCAAGTTACTGACCGAGCGGGTAGCAAAGAACCACATCGGCGTTTGCTTCACCAACGGCGGGCATCGGCAATACGCCGAAGACATGCTCGAGACGCTGAGCGAACAGGTGCAAAAGGTAGCCCGAAAGCGGACGCGTAAGCCGCCCGTGAGGGTGCGGACGCCGGGGCTCACCACTGGTCAAGTGGCGAGGCTCCTGCGCGTCACCCAAAAGACGGTGCGAATCTGGGTAGCAATGCACTACGTCGAGGCAACGACAGTAAAAAACAGCACCCACAGCCGTATTTCGCCGGCCAGCATCGCAGCAATCACCGGTGAACTTTTGCCGGGCGACATTATTATGGTGCCCCGCGAGGTCGCCGCACACTTTAGGGTGAACCGGTCGACAATCGAAGAATGGACGGCCCGCGGCATGATCGACGCCATGCAGCTGCCCAGCGTGCGACACCTGTGCCGGTACGTCAAACGCCGCCTGCCCGCGCCGTTCGACAGCCTCGACGAACCGGTGTTGTCGAAACGCGAGGTTGCGGCCAAAATGGGCAAATCAGAGGATTGGATCGACTACTGGGTGCAGCTGTACCAGTGGCGCGTGCTGCGGCTGCCGACCGGCATTACCCGCTACTTGCAAAGCGAGGTAGAGCGCGCCGCCAAAAAACAATAGGCCCGACGGGCGATGCGGCAGTTACGGCCGACGCATCGCCTCGAACACCCATGATCAGGTATACTGACGGCAGGTTTACTGCACCTTAAGGAGTCGTGGCATGGTATACATAAGCGAGCAGGAGCTATGCGAGCTGTGGCGCGTAGGCTACGACGAAGTCCAGGCACTTCGTAACAGCGGCGCGCTTCGGACAAGTAACCCCGAAAGCCGCACGCACTCCTACGACCTCGCCCACCTCGAGCGTTTGCACCAACAATGGCTTCCCCATTCCGACAGCACTATCCCCGGCGTCGCAGTGCTGCTGGCCAACAATCGCCCAGACATGCCGTCGCTTATCACCATCGAAGAAGCGGCGGTGATGGCGCGGCAAAGCGATGACGGCAAGATAAGACGGTTGATCGCCATTGGGCGGCTGGCGGCGATTAGAATTGGGTACTATTGGCGGATTCCGCGGGCGTGTTTTATCGAGCACCTGGCCGGCCTTAACCGTACCGACGTGTTGAGCGCCCAGGCGGTCGCCAACATTATGGACGTCCATGTTGCGACCATTTGGCGCACAAGCGTGGGCAGGCAAGCCGCTTTTGAGCGCATGCCGTACCCGCAAGACCGCCGGGTAGTCGGCATCACCGAAGCAAGCCTACTGGCCTACCTGGAGAGCAAGCTGGTAAACACCACGCCCGACGAGTGGATGGCTATGCGGGTTGCAGGCGGGTTTGGGGCGCTGCTCAACCGTAAGGAGATCCAGCACACCTACCACGTGCACCAGCGGGTCACTACCCGGCTGGTGTCGCCCGGTGGGCTGCCGTGCCTTTTTACGCCCAGCGAAAGGCCGATGGCGCGGATTCCGCTGCACATCGTCAAGCGCTGGGCGCTTGCCCGCCAAACGGCGTTGCCGCCCGACGAAATCACCAAGATCTACGGCATGCCGCTCATGGAGGCAGTCGATTTTAGCCTGACGCTCGCAGGCGTCCTCAAGGCAGAGTAACCACCGGGCGATGCGGCAGTACGGCCGCCGCATCGCCAACAACAGGCTTTATTTACGTTTTATTGTTTTTTCGCTACAGTATGCACGGGTATTAGAAGGTGGTGATGTATGGCGGCGAAAAAACAGCGCCAAAGCAGCAAGATCCTGACCGCGCGTAAAGTGGGCAAACTGTTCAGGGTCGACCGGTCAACTGTTTGTTCATGGCTCGAGAAAAAACTCCTTGACGGGTTTACGACACCTACAGGCCGCTGGCGTGTCTACACTGCTGCCGTCGAGTCTTTTCGGAGCAGCCCCGTCGAGATCCTGCTCATCAGCGAAGTCGCAGCGATGTTCCGGGTAGACCCAAAGAGCGTCTACCGCTGGTTCGACGAGGGGCTCATCAAGGGGTTCCTGACTCCCGGCGGCGAGCGCCGAGTCTACGTCGACTCGCTCGAACCATACGTCGATGGCGGCACCGGGCCGATCCTGATCACGACAGAAGTCGCCAAAATCTTCGGGGTGAACGAGATCACTATCGTGCGCTGGGCGACTATCGGCAAAATCGAATCCTTCCGAACGCCGGGCGGGCACTACCGCTTCCGGAAAAACAAGCTTCGGAAGGTTCAGCACCAATAAGCACCCGCCAGACTCCTCCCCGCAACCACAGCACTGCCGTGGTTGCGGGGGCGTTACAAAACTTTTACGAGCTGGTACCAATCTTGTAAAGACAGCTCTTCGGCTCGCGCGCCAGGATTTACCTTGGCCTTTTTTAATGCCATTTCGGCCTGCTCTTTTGTCAGTTGCAGCCCGCCACTTAAGCTGTTGCGCAGCGTTTTGCGCTTTTCGCTAAAGCCGGCTTTGACGACTTTAAAAAAATCTTTTGGTGGGATGTCGGTAAATAATGGTTTTTTGCGCAGTCGTAGGGTAATAATTTGCGAATCAACTTTTGGCGCTGGGTCGAACTTATTGGCCAGCACAATTTCGCCTAAGGAAGCCTCGGCGTAAAACTGGGCGGTGACGGCTAAAATACTCATGTCGCCAGGCTGGGCAGCGATGCGCTGGGCGACTTCTTTTTGCACCAAAATAGTAAGGATGGCCGGTGGCGTGGGGCTTTCGAGCAGCAGGCGCACAATCGCGCTGGTTATGTAATAGGGCACGTTGGCCACGACTTTGTAGCCTTTGGGGAGCTGGCTCAAATCGAACCGCATAATGTCGCTGTGCACCACTTGCAGGTTTTTTACTGGCACGCGGGCGGCTAACCCGCTAGCAAGTTCTTCGTCGAATTCGACCGCCACCACGTGTTTGGCGCGGGCGGTCAGCTCAATGGTGAGCGGCCCCAAACCCGGCCCGATTTCGAGCACCGTGTCGCCCGGCTGCACATCGGCCGCGTCGCACACCGCGCCGAGGCTACGGGAATCAAACAGCCAGTGCTGGCCTAACGATTTGTTGGGCACCGCGGTTACTTTCCGTCGTAATTAGACCAGTCGGTAGCTAAGTCGTAGCCTTCGGGGTAGGTCGAGACAAACCCGCCGGTGTCGTACACTCTGCCCAAGCCCAGGCTTGTTTCGACAATCGAACAGCGCGGGTAGCGGCTGAGGTTGGCCGCCACTAATATATAGCCGTCTTGGTCGACTTTTACGCCGTCTTCGCGCACTTTGTAGGTGCCGTTGCAGTATTTCATAACGCCAGCCATTTGCAGGTCGTAATATGTTTCGCGGTGCTGTACGCCGCGGCTGTCAACGAAAAAGTTAACGCCTTTTGCCTTAGACAGCCCGCCGCCGGTTGGCTTGGAGCCGACGACTTCGATTTGTTCTTTGGGGTCGCTGG
>CAYTEG010000063.1:0-5205 GCA_964436805.1 uncultured Candidatus Saccharibacteria bacterium | reverse complement strand
GTCGATGTCTTCGACCTCCTGGGCGAACAAAACGTCGAGGTTCATGGCCTTAATGCGGTCGGCGACCATCTGGCGTTCGGCCGGGTCTTTGCGGTGCAGGCCAATCCCTTTGTAGTCGATTTCTTTGCGCTCGGCCTGGCCGATGATTGTTTTGATTTTTTCGATCGCCACTGTGCCTTCGCCTAAGGCTGGCACCTCGGCCTGCAAGTCAAAATTGTAGCGCGAAAACAAGTTGTTTAAGTTAAATGTGCCAATTGTTAATTTCATTAGTATCGTCCCCCCAACTTAGAGTATACTGCCGGCGTGGTTTTTGGCGGAATACGATACGCGCGGGTTTCGCGGCCAAGTTTGCTGACGCTTGGTTTTTTAAGTGTGGTTGTGGGGATTGGGCTTGCGGCGGCTGGCGTGCGTGTTTTTGGCTGGCTATGGTTGCTGGCTGCGTTTTTTGCGCTTATATTTTGCAGTAAACGCTGGGCGCTTTTTGCGGTGCCGGCGGTTATATGCGCTGGGCTGATTGTTGGCCTGTGGCGCGGCAGCCAACAAATGGCCGAGCTTGGCAGCTACCAGGCGTTTTTTGGCCAAAAAGCGGTGGTGCAGGGCGCGGTGCTCGAAGACCCAACCTACGACGATGACCACCAACAAGTCATGCTGCTCGGCGATATTACCGTGAATGGCCAGCATTTGCCCGGCAAAGTGCGCGTTAAAAGTTTGGCACCGGTCGAGCCTGCGCGCGGCGACCGCGTGCAGGCCAGCGGCAAATTGTACGACGGGTTCGGTAATTACCAGGCGTCGTTGTACTACGCCGAACTTTCGGTGGTTGAGGTAGCGAATAACCCCGTCGACCACCTGCGGCGCGAATTCGCGGCCCGCATTTACAGTTTGTTACCCGATACGCAGGCCGGTTTGGGGCTAGGTTTTTTGCTTGGCATAAAGTCGTCGCTGCCAGACGAATTAAACGACCAGCTCAAACTTTTAGGCTTAACGCATATTGTCGTGGCCAGCGGCTACAATTTAACGGTGCTTGTGCGGTTGGCGCGCCGGCTGTTTGCAACAACGTCGCATTATGCAATGACCGTCGCCTCTGGTGCGATGATCGCCGGCTTTGTCGGCATAACCGGTTTTAGTCCAAGCATGAGCCGCGCGGCGCTGGTTGCGAGCCTCAGCGTGCTGGCCTGGTATTATGGCCGGCGGATTCATCCAGCCCTGTTAATTACGCTGGCGGCAGCCATCACTGGGCTAATTAACCCGCTGTATGTGTGGAGCGATATTGGCTGGTGGCTGTCGTTTTTAGCTTTTGCCGGCGTGATGCTTTTGGCGCCTTTGCTACAACGTCGCATTTTTGGCAAAAAAGAACCGCGCTTACTCGGGCAAATCATCATAGAAACGGTTTGTGCACAGGTACTGACCATGCCGCTGATTATGCTTATTTTTGGAATGTTTTCGGTGTTGTCGCTGCCGGCGAATATTTTGGTCGTGCCGCTGATTCCGCTGGCGATGCTGCTTGTTTTTATTGCCGGCGTGCTTGGCGCAGTACTGCCTTTTATTGCCTGGCCGGCAATTTGGCTATTGCAATATATATGTGCGCTGGTGCAGCTGCTCGCCGGCGTCGGCTGGGCGTCGGTGCCGGCGGTAATTTCGACGCCGCTTTTTGTTGCCGGCTACGTGGTGATCGCCGCGGTCGGGTTTATTTTGCGCGCCAAAGCAAAGCACGACTACCTCAGTAAAAGTGTGATAGAATAACAGTATTATGTCAGGTCACTCAAAATGGTCAACTATTAAACGCCAAAAAGAAATCACCGATGCCAAGCGTGGCGCGGTGTTTACCAAGCTTGCCAACGCAATTGCGGTCGCTGCCAAAAGCGGCGCCGACCCCAGTATGAACTTTAGCTTGCGGCTGGTGCTCGACCAAGCGCGCGCGGCGAACATGCCAAACACCAACATCCAGCGGGCGATCGACCGCGGCAGCGGCAAACTGGGCGGGGCAGCCATCGAAGAAGTTATGTACGAAGGCTACGGCCCAGCCGGCACGGCGGTCATTGTAGAATGCGCCACCGACAACAAAAACCGCACCTACCCCGACGTCCGCCTTGCGTTCACCAAAAACGGCGGCAATATGGCCGAGCCGGGCGCGGTGGCGTTTCAGTTTACGCGCAAAGGCATTATCCGCGCCACCTTTAGCGGCGACGCCGACGAAGCGATGTTGGCCGCTATTGACGCCGGCGCCGACGATGCCGAAATCGACGACGGCGACCTTGTTATTTACACCGATTCCAAGCAGCTAACCGCCGTGCGCGACGCCTTGGCCGGCGCGAACATTGCGGTTAAAGAAGCCGAAATCGCCTTTGTGCCAAACAACACCGTCGAAATAACCGACCCCGAAACCGCGCGCAAAGTCGCCAACCTTATGGACGCGCTCGACAACCTCGACGACGTCACCAACACCTACGCCAACTTCGAAATAAAAGAATAACCCTCTTTTGCCGGCATAGCAAAAGCATTATACTTATACATAATGCGCATTTTAGGGATCGACCCCGGCACCGGGATTATGGGTTTTGGCGTGATCGACACCGGCCGCAAGCCAGTGTTTGTTGACGCCGGCGTTATCCGCACCAAAGTGCACCAGGCCGAATCTGAGCGGTTGGCCATTATTTACGACGGCTTAGTCGAAATTATAAAAGCCAATCAGCCGCACATGGTGTCGGTCGAAAAATTATTTTTTGCCCGCAACGTCACCACTGCCATGAGCGTCGCCCAGGCCCGCGGCGTGGTGCTTTTGGTCGCCCAACAACACGGCCTGCCCATCCACGAATACACCCCCATGCAAATAAAACTATCGGTCACCGGCTACGGCAAGGCCGACAAAAAACAGATGCAGGAGATGGTGCGGATGCTTTTGCGGCTCAAAGAAATCCCCAAGCCCGACGACGCAGCCGACGCGCTTGCCGCCGCATTAACGCACGGTAATATGCTTGCGTAATTTGCTTTTTTATGATATTATAATATGCAAGACCCCTACGAGTAGGAGTACGACATGAAGACCGTGCTCGAATTGAGCCGCGTTCTCAACGGCAGCGACGAAGAGGCCGTGGAAAGGTACGCGGCCGCCGCCGCGGTGGCTATCCTGGCGATCCGCGAGAGTCGCAGCACGCTGCGAGTCGTGGACATGACCCGTAACAAGAACGGCAGGGTGCAGCAGGTCATTCTGACGGACGGCGCAGGACTTCGGGTGGAGATGCATATCAACACGAACCCCGAGCGCCTGATCGTCGCCCCGCGCATTGGCTCGGCCGTCGATCTGGCGGCCAACGCCTACTGCCGCTACACCGAAGAGGACGACGCCGAGGATCCGACCTATACCGTCGGTGTGTGGTCGGATTCGATCCGCGAGGTATTGTCGACACTCAAGGCGGTCGTCTTCGACCGTCTCCGGTGAGTCAAAAGGGGCGGGCGGCCATGGTGCCGTCTGCCCCTTTCTCATATCCAAATGTTACCAATTTTACAAAGTTGACGCGTGCACAAACTGGTATACTTATACCAATGATTGCGCATGTTTTTGGGGAAGTCGTAGAAAAGTCGGGCAGCGCCCTTATTATTGACGTCGGCGGGATCGGCTACGAAGTGCAGGTCGCGACCGGCGATTTTGAGGCGGCCAACCTGGGCGCGCGCCTAAAAATGTACACCCACGACCACTTGCGCGAAACCGCGCACGAGCTTTTTGGGTTTTCGGCGCTGCCGGCCAAACGGTTGTTCGAACTGCTTATTTCGGTTTCGGGAGTCGGGCCAAAAATGGCCTTGGCGATTTTAAGTTTGGGCTCGGCCGAATCAATCCGCAGCGCGATCGCCATTGGCGACTCGGCCTTTGTGCAGCGCGCCAGCGGCGTCGGCAAGCGCATTGCCGAGCGCATTGTGGTTGACCTAAAAGGCAAAGTTGGCGCGCCCGGGATTGCAACAATGTCGCAATCGGTCAACCCGAGCGACGACGCGCTGGGTGCGCTTTTAGCGCTGGGCTACAACCTGCAACAGTCAAACGAAGCGCTGGCTGGTGTCGACGCGACGCTTACGGTGCAGGCCCGCATTAAAGAGGCGCTCAAACGGATCGATTCATGATTGAACGTATTATAGACACCACTGTTGACGAAACCCCCGAAGAGCAGCAGCTCGAAAACACACTAAGGCCGAAAGATTTTGCCAATTACATTGGCCAGGCGCGTCTTAAAACCAACCTAAAACTGGCGATCGACGCTGCCAAAAAACGCGGCGAGCCGATTGACCACGTGCTTTTATACGGCCCGCCAGGCCTTGGCAAAACAACCATGGCCACGGTGATTGCCAACGAAATGGGCGCCAATATTCGTATTACCAGCGGCCCGGCCGTCGAGCGCGCCGGCGATTTGGCCAGTTTGCTCACTAACCTGGCTGATGGCGACATTTTGTTTATCGACGAAATCCACCGCTTAAACCACACCGTAGAAGAAGTATTGTACGGTGCGATGGAAGATTTTAAGTTGGACATTATGCTCGGCAAAGGCCCCAGCGCCCGCAGTTTGCGGCTCGATTTGCCAAAATTTACGCTCATTGGCGCCACCACCCGCACCGGCAATTTGGCCGCGCCGCTGCGCGACCGCTTTGGCATGGTACACCGGCTCGAATTTTACGCGCCCGACGAAATGGCGCAAATTATCCACCGCTCGGCCGACATTTTAAACGTCAAAATTGCGCCCGACGCCGCGGCCGAGCTGGCCAAACGCGCCCGCCTGACGCCGCGCATTGCCAACCGCCTGCTTAAACGTGTGCGCGACTTTGCCGATATTAACGGCGACGGCATTATAGATACGGTCATCGCCCACGGCGCGTTAAAGTTGCTCGAAATCGACGAGCTCGGGCTCGACCCCGCCGACCGCCACTTGTTGTTGGCGATCACCGAAAACTTTAGCGGCGGGCCAGTTGGCGTCGAAACCCTTGCTGCGATTACCGGCGACGAA
Source organism: uncultured Candidatus Saccharibacteria bacterium (assembly GCA_964436805.1). Taxonomy (GTDB): domain Bacteria; phylum Patescibacteriota; class Saccharimonadia; order Saccharimonadales; family EFPC-124; genus EFPC-124. The sequence goes on along the minus strand of CAYTEG010000063.1, from coordinate 220 downwards.
CGCGCCACGATCGAGGATTTTTACGAGCCGTATTTAATGCAAATTGGGCTGCTTGAGCGCACACCGCGCGGGCGCAAGGCGACGGGTAAGGCGTATCGTCACTTAGGGAAAGTTCAGCCCGAGTAAGAGGGTGGTGTCGCCGGCAAGCCTCGTCAGAAGGGTTTCCCAAAAGCCGCGTAACCGTTTTGCTACGCAAAGCCGACACGGCTTTTGGGACCCC
>CAYTEG010000062.1:3929-5214 GCA_964436805.1 uncultured Candidatus Saccharibacteria bacterium | reverse complement strand
GCGATGTGACGGCCGATGGCAAAGCTGAGCTGCGAACCGGCTTGCTGCCACTGCTCGGACTCAAAGATACCATAAAGGCGCACATCGGCCGCCTTGCGGTTTGGCACCTCAATACCCACGGCGCGCTGGCCAGGGATTGGTGCCTCAATGCGAATCGCCTGCGCCGCCAGGTTAAGCGCAATGTTTGTTTCGAGCGCCGTAATACGCGTTAATTTAACGCCAGCTGGCGGTTTTAAAGTGTACTGCGTCACTTTAGGGCCAATGTTGGCGCCTTCCATTTCGACGTCGATGTTAAATTCGCCCAGGGTATCGTGAATAACCTGCGCGTTGTGTTTAACGTCGCCAGCGTCAGCCGGGGCTTGCTTTTTCTCGAGTAAATCAAGGCTTGGCGGCTGCCAGTCTGGGTCGTTGGGGCTGGTGAGCGCCGACTGCTCGCTCGCAGGTTTGATGTCGAAGCTGTTTTTAAAGCCGCGCCCGCTGCTGTTCATGGTGGGCACGCCTTCGTTTAATTTAAGCTCGCCGATTAAGCCTTTTTTGTCGAGCGCGGCGGCCTTTTCGGCAACTTCGCGGTTGTGCTCGTCGGTGGTGACTTCGCGCTTAAACAGGCCAATTAATGCCTGCGCCACGGTGAGCGGCGACAATTTAAGCACAAATAAGCTGGTAATTAATGCCAAAACGGCCAGCACCAAGGCCGACGTTTTGCTGTCGAGCAGCATTAACATGCCGCTGGCCACGCCAAATCCGACAAATCCGCCGCCGTCCGGGCTGGCGACCTGCGGGTTGCTGCTAAATAGTTGGATAAACCCGGAAATCTCGGCGATAAATAAAATTGTTGCCAAAATAACAATAATCGGCAAGCGGTTGGCTTCTGCCCTAAAGATGGCGATTGCCAAATATACGGTAACGACCGGCAAAATAAGCAGCGTCCAACCCACCAGCCATTGCAGTGCGGTGTGCAGGCTGGCTAGTAGTGGCCCACCGGTGCCAATCATGGCCAGTAGCATTAAAATAGCCAGCACAATTAATACCAGCCCCGCGGCCTGTTGCCAAAAACCTTCGGGAAGGTTATGCTGCGCGCTTGGTATCTTTTTGCTGTGACGTCGTTTTCTACCCATGGATGTTTGTATTGTACTCTGGTGTGCCAGAGTTTACCATGAGCATATTGTAGCAGTTTTTACATTAAAACGCAAACAAGTGGCGGGGGGGGCCCGCCACCACCGAAAAAAAAACGGGGGGAAAAAAAGCAAAAAGGGGGGGACGGCAAAAGTGTGTTTTGTTTGGGGGT
>CAYTEG010000062.1:1478-3919 GCA_964436805.1 uncultured Candidatus Saccharibacteria bacterium | reverse complement strand
CGTTCGCAAATCAGCTCACTTCGTTCGCCCAGGAAATGGGATGTTTGATGGAGGAAGGTGCTGCCCGCCACTTGTTTACCATCTTAGATAAAGCAAAAGTGCCGCCCCGCCGAAGCGGGAGCGGCACTGATGCACGTACAGAATTACATGGTGCCGGCGAACAGGCTGGCGCCCGTCAGAGAGACGAACAGCATGATCAGAGTGAGTTTTGCGACCCAGGCGCGAGACATTGCTCGGTTGTGGAGTTCGCGGGCCTCGGTGATACTCGGCCCCACTTGCTCCAGCAGCAGGTGCTCGCTATATTGCGCCTCAGTCTTGGCGTTCTTCGAGCATGCCACAGGCCACAATGTCACCAGAGCTGCAGCGATCATGATGGCGCTTCCCAGGAGGGCAGTGACCGCGCCGAAGGCGTGGAATGCCTGTAGGACAGATGACACCTTGTCAATCGGCTTGGTGTCGCTGTGCCTTGCATAGCCAAGCGCTGTGATCAGAATCTCGGCGATGTAACCAACCAACGCCCCAATTGCGGTGGTGTGCGCGCGAGCCAAAATAGCCTCGCTCTTCCGACGGTCAGCCTCAACCACTTCATCGGTGATCTCGACCTGCGGGCGCGTCATGAGGGGATACCTCCAGAATCCTCGAACGTGCATTGGATAAACCAACGATATTATATAATTCTAACGAAAATTAGTAAAGCTGAGCGGAAAATCAAAATCCTGCGCCTCAAGCGTGCGCATAATTGCCTGCAGCTCGTCTTTTTTAGGGCTGGTCACGCGCACCTCGGCGCCCTGGATTTGGGCTTTGGCCTTAGGGAATTGGTCGCGCAGCAGGCTGGTTATTTTTTTGGCCTTTTCTTGGTCGAGGCCTTTTTTAAACGGCACGTCGAGTGTCGTTTTAAGGTTGCTGACCACTGGTTTTGCGCTCGTGTCGAGCACTTTTTGGCTGACGCCGCGCTGTGCACATTTTTTACGCAGAATGTCTAAAATCGCGTCGATGTAGTACTGACTGTCGCCTACCACCTTAAGGCCAGTTTTGTCACCGGTAAATTCGAGGCTGGCGCTGGTGCCTTTAAAATCGTACCGGCTGGCCATTTCGCGCTGGGTTTGGTCGACGGCGTTAATAACCTCGGCGAGGTCGTAGTCGCTGACGATGTCGAATGAGAATGTTGCTGCCATAACCACAGTATGACATAAAAAATCAAACTTGAGAAAGCGCACATAAAATGGTATAATAATCGCGATCCTATCCGACGGTTCAACCCGCAAGGGAGTACCTCTCATGACCGACCTCTACGCCGCAAACCGGGGTATCTGCCTGCCACACATCTTCCGTGTGTTCGGGCTTACCTACATCCCCGGTGCCGACCAGCACAACGCCCGCGTCGCAAACCGGGCGTTCGTGGGGCCCGAGCACGGGCTGCTCAACGTCGAGTGCACGCCCGCGCAGGCCGACAATGTGCGCCGCTACCTGGTGGCGGTCGGGTTTGCCGAGCCTCAGAAACCGGAGCACACGCAGTTCCCCGGGGGCACCTTTGGCCTCGGGGCGATCAGCCCGGCCAACGCCCGGCGTTCCAGGCTGTACCGGCAGCTCGAGGCGGAAGGCTTCGAACTCGGCGACGTCCACCTCCTGACCGGCCAGCGCCGGCTGGAGGCACGCGACGGCGACGTGGTCGAACTGCTGCGCAGCATCAACCCCGATGTGCTCAACCGCTCCTGGGTGCGCCAGTACGTCGTCGGCAAGCCGCAGCACGACAACTGGGAGCTGACCGAGTTCCACGTGTGGGTCGCGATCGAATTCGCCCTCGAGCCCGAGCTCAGAATCAGCACGATCGAAAGCGCCTACGACGAGACCACGATCCCCGGTGTGCCCGCACGCAACATCCTCGAGATGCGCCTGCAACGGCCGAACGGCAAGCTGGTCATCGTGCACAACGCCGCCGCCATCCAGCGGTTCCAGGTCGACGGTTCGCCGTCCGACCCCCGGCACACGACGATCTCGTGCACGCTCGAGGTGCTGGCCCGTTACCCGGAGCTGTTCGCAGACGACACGGACTACCTGTACATCAGCGGCAACCCGCACGCCAACCGCATGGTCGACGACAGCCAGCGCGTACTGAAGCAGCACGGGCGTTCCCCGCGGCTGCACCTGGCCGCGACCGCCCTGCTGCCGGCGCACGAACGGTTTGTGCCGCTGAGCCTGCACGAGCTGGGGATGCGCGAGCACAACGCGTTCCTGCTGTAGAGAAGAACCATCGCTTAGGACAACCGGCGCACACCCCAGTGGTGTCGCCGGTTTTCCTTTGCCAAAAAATATAAAAAACACCCGCGTCTTAGGGTGCTTTGGTCTGCAGAGGGGGGGCGGGGGGGGGGGGGCCGCGGCCCGCGGCGGGGGGGGGGGGGGGGGGGGGGGGGGGGGGGGGGGGGGGGTCCCCCCCCGCGCGG
>CAYTEG010000062.1:0-1468 GCA_964436805.1 uncultured Candidatus Saccharibacteria bacterium | reverse complement strand
GTACACCAGGACGTACACTTTTTCCATACACGACGGTCTTCCGATCTGCCGTCTTTGGTTGTCAGCTCGTCAGGCTGGGGAGTGGGCTGGCCGTGAACCCGCCGTTCGGCGCCACCGAACGTGACGGCGTGGCGGTTGCCTTCGACGACCAGTAGCGCTCGAAGCACAGCTGGGGCCGGTGGCTCCCGGCGCCCAGCCGCAGCGCAGCCAGCCGTTCGTCGGTTGTGCGGCGTGGCGGCCAGCCGTTGAGGTCGTCAATGGCACGCAGCGCGTCCGGCAGGTAGCTGCCGTCGAGCTGCGGGTGCGCCACCGACGCCCATACTCCGGTGAGGCACAGCGGAAACAGCTCAGAGTCGAGCCACGAGAAGTTTCGCCCCTGCAGCCGCACTTGGTCGGTCAGGAAGTTGGCATAAGCGTGCACGCCAACAGCCGCCGCGTTAAACGGCGACCCCACCCAGTCCTTCTGCCCGGACGGCGCCACCTGCTGCCACGCATATCCCTTTTCCAGGGTATAGTGCGACAGGTAGATCGCGCCGCGGCCGTCGAAGTCGGAACGGCAGTACACCACCGACGGGTAGTTGGTGGTGATGGGGCGGCCAGCACACTTGCTGTGCCAACTGCCCTTGCTCGTCGCCGGGATCGATACGGCCACTGGTGCCTGGAACGTCAGCCCCGATGCCCGCAGGTAGTCGCCTACTGTCTTGTCGGCAGCGGTCAGCGACTCCTGGATGTACACCTCGGCCTGATAGCCCGACACGTAGCGCCCGGGCAGTTCCGGCGGCAGGTAGCCGTCGGGCAACGTTGCCCCGTCGTCGACCAGCGCGAACGGCTTGGCAGACGGCGACGACATAGCTGTAGCAGCACTGTCGGCCTTTTCGAGAGCCTTCTGCATGTCCAGGCTCGTGCCCAGGAGCATGCCGGCAACCAAGCCGACACCCAGAGCCACCGAAGCCATCCACGAAGGGACAGCCGACCGCTTGCGCTTCGGCGCGGGCGGCGCGGCGTCGGGCTCTTTCGGCGTTTCCCCATCCTGGAGCTCGGCGGATTTGCCGTCTTCGAGAGGCGGATTCTCGCTCATCGTTCTCCTCACGATCGAAACGAACTTGCCAACTTCTAAGATTAATGGCTAACTAGGTATTTTGCAAGGCTAGAATTCGCGTGGTGGCGCCACTTTTGGCGCTTGTGGCGGGCCAGAGCGGAACGGCATTGGGCGCGGCGCGGCCTCGGGCTGCTCGGGGCGGATTTGGCCGGTTGGCGTGGTGTTGATTTCGTTCACCACTGGTATGACAATTGGCGTGCGCCGCGTTTGGTCGTACAAAATGTGCGTGATTTCTTCTTTTAACTCTTTTTTAAGGCCTTCAAGGTCGCCCTTGCGGCTGGCAAACCCACGCGCTACTTTTTGTTTAAGGTAGCTGCGGATGGTGTTCATAAGCTCTTCGCTGTCGCGCACGTAAATAAAACCGCGGCT
>CAYTEG010000061.1:0-5364 GCA_964436805.1 uncultured Candidatus Saccharibacteria bacterium | reverse complement strand
TTGGTGGTAAGGCGCAAAACGGTGGCCAGCGCTTTGGTGAAATGGAAGTGTGGGCGCTCGAAGCTTACGGCGCCGCAAACACTCTGCAAGAAATGCTTACTATTAAGTCTGACGACGTGTATGGACGCGCCAAGGCTTACGAGTCGATCATTAAAAAAGAAGAAATCACCGGGCCAAAGGTACCAGAAAGCTTTAACGTGCTTGTAAAAGAACTGCAAGGTTTGGGCTTGCGCGTCGACTTAGTCGAAAACCGCGAAATCGTTGACGCCGAAGCAGTGCTTGCGAGCACTATCCAGGCTGCAGCTGCCGCCCCTGCCACTGTTACTACCGACGACGTTATGCCACTCGACGTAACCGCTGCCGACGAAGCCGACGAATTTGGCGACATCGACCTTGGTGACGGCATGAGCGTGCAGGATTCCCCAACCGATATGAACGACGATGATATCGCTGCCGCCGCAGCACAAGAAGACGAAAAGGAGGTGGCGTAATGGTCCGTCTAAACCCAACAACCAGCATTGCCGATTTTGACGCAGTGCGATTAGCTGTCGCGAGCAGCGAGGATATCCTCGACTGGTCGCACGGCGAGGTGTTAAAACCCGAAACAATCAACTACCGCACCCAAAAACCAGAACGCGACGGCTTGTTTTGCGAACGCATTTTTGGCCCAACCAAAGATTTAAACCCGCACGACCAAAAGTACAAAGGTGTGCGTAGCCGCGAAGCTGCCGTCGACAAAAACGGCGAGCTGGTTACTAAAAGCATTGTGCGCCGCGAACGCATGGGCCATATTGGCCTGGCGAGCCCGGTCGCTCACATTTGGTTTATGCGTGGCACGCCAAGCGCCATGGGTTTGCTGCTCGGTCTAACCGTGCGCAACATCGAACGCGTCGCTTACTTTGCCAGCTATATCGTTAAAAAAGTCGACGACACCAAGCGCGAACAGCTTTTGGCCGACGCCGAAGCCGAATACGAAGCAGCAAAAATGGCCATTAAAGCCCGCGCCGAAAAGGCCGCCGAAGACGCCAACGCCGACGTAAAAGCTTTGGCAACCGTGCAAAGCAAAGAGCTCGAAGAACTGACCGAAGGCTACTTGCAGCGCAAAGCGCAACTCGACAGCATGCAAAAAGCGCAGCTGCTCAGCGAAACTGACTACCGCAACCTGCCCGAAGAATACCGAGATATCATCGAGGTTGGCATGGGTGGCGCGGCTTTGCGCGAACTGTTAGAAGAAATCGACCTCGACAAGCTTATTAAAAGCTTAATGGAAGAAACCGAAGCCGCCAAAGGCCAGCGTAAAAAGAAGTTAATCAAGCGCCTTAAGGTGTTAGAAGGCATGCAGCGCGCCGGCATTAAGCCGACCAGCATGTGCCTAAGCGTATTGCCAGTCATTCCACCAGACCTTCGCCCAATGGTGCAGCTCACCGGTGGCCGCTTTGCAACGTCAGACTTAAACGACCTCTACCGCCGCGTGATTAACCGCAACAACCGCCTTAAAAAGCTGATCGAGCTTAACGCGCCCGAAGTTATTCGCCGCAACGAAATGCGCATGCTGCAAGAAGCTGTCGACGCTTTAATCGACAACAGTGCTGCCCGCAGTGGCCGCGCCGTCAGCGCAACTGGTGGCCGTCGCCGTCTTAAATCACTCAGCGACATGCTCAAAGGTAAGCAAGGGCGTTTCCGCCAGAACTTGCTTGGTAAGCGTGTTGACTACAGTGGTCGTTCGGTTATTGTGGCTGGGCCGGAGCTTAAAATCCACCAGTGTGGTTTGCCAAAACTGATGGCTTTGGAACTGTTTAAGCCATTCGTTATTGCCGAACTGCTTGCCAACGAACACGCCCACAACATTAAAAGCGCCACCCGCTTAATCGAAAGCAGCGCCGCCGAAGTGTGGGACGCGCTCGACGAAGTGATTAAAGAAAAGTACGTGCTGCTTAACCGCGCACCATCGCTGCACCGTTTGTCGATCCAGGCCTTCCAGCCAAAATTGATCGAAGGTAAAGCAATCCAGCTGCACCCGCTCGTTTGTAAAGGCTTTAACGCCGACTTCGACGGTGACCAGATGGCCGTGCACTTGCCGCTGAGCGACCTCGCCCAGGCCGAAGCCCGCGACTTAATGAGTGCCACAAACAACCTGCTTAAACCGGCTGATGGTTCGCCAATCCTTAACATTAGCCAGGACATCGTGCTTGGTTGTTACTACCTGACGTACCCTAAACCTGCCGCGCAAGTTGCCAAAGCACAGCGTTTCGCCAGTGTTAACGAAGCAATCTTCGCTTACGAAGCCGGTGCGATTATGCTGCAAACGCCAATTGTAGTGCCTGTTAAAGATGAAGTCCGCGAAACTACTTTGGGCCGCGTGTACTTTAACGAAATTTTGCCAGCCGACTACCAATACGTCGAAGACGTGATGGGTAAAAAGCGCCTTGGTAAAGTGTTGGCCAGCATTTTCGAAAAGTATGGCTCCGAAATCACCGCCCAGGTTGCCGATGCCGTTAAAGACATCGCGCTCGAGTACGCAACGCTTGGCGCCGTCAGTACCGGTATGACCGACTACTTTGAAGTGCCCGAAATGCCTGGCATCATTGCCGAAGGCGAAGACCGCGCTGCTAAAATTAGCCAACAATACGAACAGGGTCTGATTACCGACGACGAACGCTACAGCCTAACCGTTGCCAACTGGCGCGGCATCGACAAAAAAGTGCTCGAACTGCTGCAAGGCCGCCTTGCACAAGAAGACACGTCGATCGCTGTGATGGTTAGCTCCGGCGCCCGTGGTGACATAAGCAACGTCAAACTTGCCACCGCCATGATTGGTGTGATGGTCGACGCGACCGGTAAAGAAATCGAGCTGCCAATCCGTAGCAGCTACAAAAAGGGTTTGAGCCCGCTCGAAGCCTTTGTTGCCACCCGTGGTACGCGTAAAGGTTTAATTGACACCGCGCTTAAAACCGCCGACTCGGGTTACCTAACCCGCCGTTTGGTCGACGTATCGCAAGACATCTTTACCATCGACGAAGACGCTGCCGACCCAGGCTTTACCATCTTCCGCGCAGAAACGGTCGAAACAATGGTAGAGTTTGGCGACCGCCTGTTTGGCCGCTACGCCGCCGAAGACGTTAAAAAGCATGTTAAAAAAGGTGAGCTGATCACCCGTATCATCGCCGACGCCATTAACACCGACGAAGCAATTGCCGAAGTCAAGATTATGAGCGTTCTGTCTGGCCAAAACCTCCGCGGCGTTTCGCCAAAGAGCTACGGTATCGACATGGCGACCAACAAGTTGATTGCCGTTAACCAGCCGGTCGGCGTGATTGCCGCCCAATCTGTTGGTGAGCCTGGCACGCAGCTGACGCTTAACACCTTCCACGCCTCTGGTGTGGCCGGCGAAGACATTACTCAGGGTCTGCCACGTGTCGACGAGTTGTTTGAAGCCCGCCAGCCAAAGGGTCAGGCGTTTGTGACCGAAATTAGCGGTCACGCCGAAGTGTGGGAAGACGGCGACAACTACGTCGTACAGATTACGCCTAAAAAGGGTAAAATCGAAAAACTCGACCTCGATGGCCGCAAAGCCCGCGTTAAAAGCGGTACCGAACTACTGGCCGGCGACGTTGTAGCATCCGACAAAGACGACGCCCGCCCGCTGACCGCTCCGTTTGACGGCGTGGTCGAAGTCACCAAAACGCACATCATTGTAAGCAGCAACAACCAAACGCCTGCGCGCTACGAAATCCCGGGCTTTAAACAGCTCACCGTAGCAAGCGGCGACGACGTTGAAGCTGGCGACCGCTTAAGCAACGGTTCGCTTAACTTGCACGACCTGATGCGCCTCAAGGGTGTCGAGGCTACCCAGCGCTACATTATTAACGAAGTGCTGCGCATTTACGCCGCGCAGGGGCAAAACATTGCCGACAAGCACCTCGAGATTATTGTGCGCCAAATGTTTAGCCGCGTACAAATCGAAGACCCGGGTGACAGCTTGTTTGTCACCGGCGACATCGTAAGTAAAGCCGCAGTGGTCGAAACCAACAGGCAACTGGCTGCCGAAGGCAAAACGCCGTCGCAGTTCATTCAGTTGCTGCTTGGGATCACCAAGGTGTCAATTTGGAGCGATAGCTTCCTAAGCGCCGCGTCGTTCCAAGACACGACCCGCGTGCTGATTAACGCCGCCACCAGTGGCCGCGTCGACAGCCTGTACGGGCTCAAAGAAAACGTGATTATCGGCCGCAAGATTCCGGTAGGTACCGGCGTTGCGCCTGTGGCACCACGCGAAGAAGACTAAACTTCTGTAACAAAGCAAAAACACCCGCTGTAAAAGGCGGGTGTTTTTGTGATAATGCGTTTTGAGCCGGAGCCGCCGCAGATGGCGGCTCCGGGGTTGAGCTACTCCCGCTCGGTGCTGTTCGCCTCCAGCCATGCGTTGTAGGCGTGGCCGTCGGCGAAGCGCACGCCGTCGTGCAGCTGGTAGACGACGTGCGGCGGCTGGTGATCACCTCGCGGTTGCGCTTCGATGATGGTCAGGCCGGGCGGGTCGCCTGCTTGTGCGGGCGGCGTTTCTGCGACTTCGATGCTCGTGAGCATCGCCAGGGTTGAGTCGGCAGGGCTGTAGTGGTACACCGTGCCCATGAAGCTGATCTGCGGCGCGACGTTCATGTCGTCGGGGTCGCCGTAGTACACGACGACCTCGGTACCCGCAGTCAGATCCGCCGTACCCAGGGGGTTGCCGCGCAGTACTTCGCGCAGGCTGGCGCTTTCGGGAAAGCCCATCGTTCACTCCTTCGTCTCTGCGTAATGTATATTTTAAACTAATTATTATCTTTTTCAACCTGGGGCAGTTGTATTGTCGCGCGCCATCTGTTACTATAATTGGTGAGTTTCACTTCAGTGAGTTTTATAAAGCCGTGTACATCTTTATAAAATAGCTGCATAAGTCAGAGCCTATTAATTTTGCTTACCACAAAATAAACGGCTACAACTATAAACAAGGAGAGCACCCTAGTGCCAACTATTAACCAGCTCATCCGCAAGCCGCGCAAAACGGCCAGCAAAAAGAGCAAATCTGTCGCTTTGGGGCGTATTCATAACACGCTGCAAGGCCGCTACTACGAGACAAAATCGCCACTAAAACGCGGCGTGTGTATTAAAGTTACCACTCGTACCCCACGTAAACCTAACTCGGCGCTGCGCAAAGTTGCCCGCGTTCGCTTAACAAACGGCTACGAAGTATGGGCCTACATTGGCGGCGAAGGCCACAACCTGCAAGAACACGCTGTTGTGTTAGTGCGCGGTGGCCGCGTGCCTGACCTTCCTGGTGTGCGCTACCACATTGTCCGCGGTACGCTCGATTTGCAAGGCGTGAAAGAC
>CAYTEG010000060.1:0-5512 GCA_964436805.1 uncultured Candidatus Saccharibacteria bacterium | reverse complement strand
ACGAGTAACGCTCGCCGGTGCGTTCGTCGCTTACCGAAGCGCGGATGCCTTTGGTAAGGTACGCCTGGTGGCGCAGGTAGTCGAGCACCCATTTGTAATCCATGTCGACGGTTTCGAAAATGCTCGCGTCGGGGTACCAGGTAATGGTTGTGCCGTTGCGGGCCGATTTGCCGACTTCTTTGGCGTCGCCTTGCGGCACACCTATGGCAAACTCTTGGCGGTACAACTTGCCGTTTTTGCCGACTTCGGCAATAAGTTTGGTCGACAGCGCGTTTACCACGCTCGAACCAACACCGTGCAAACCGCTCGATACTTTGTAGCCACCATTACCGAACTTACCGCCGGCGTGCAGCACAGTAAGCACCGTTTCGAGCGTGCTTTTGCCGGTTTTAGGGTGAATGTCGACCGGGATACCGCGGCCATCATCTGCCACGCTTACGCCGCCATCGGCAAGTAACGTTACGTCAACACGGGTCGCGTAACCAGCGATTGCTTCGTCGATACAGTTGTCGGCGATTTCTTTAATGAGGTGATGCACACCATCGTAGCCGGTGCTACCAATGTACATACCGGGACGTTTACGAACAGGCTCGAGTCCTTCGAGCACCTGGATCTGATTGGCGTCATAATTGACGTCTTGTTTTTGTTTGGCCATAGCTCCCCTCACTCAGGAATTTCAGTATTTACAACTATCCTATTATAAAACGTTGCGCCTATTCTACGCAATGGTCGGCGAATTCTTATTATTTATACAATTAGCTATTGTATTGAACATAATTCTTATGCTAAATTTAAGATCAAGGAGTCAAAAATAAACATGTTTCGGAAGCTCGTTTCCAACCTGCCGTTTAGTCCGGCACTGGTTGGGCAACTCGGTTTCTACGCAAAAAGACTGCGTAAGGAACAATTTACCCGCAAGCTTGGGCTCTTTTTCACTATCTTTGCCATTATTATTCAATCGTTCGCAGTATTTAGCCCAGCCGAGCAAGTTTCGGCCAGCACCGGCTCGAGCATAATCGAAGGCGGCGTTAAATCAATCTCCGACATCCTTAAGGTTTACGATGCCGGCGCCAAAGGCCAAAACGATTATAAAGACATAATGGACTACTTTGGCATCACCCGTGCCGAAATCGCCGGCATGAGCGGCAAAGTAGAATACATTTGCTCGACCGACAAAACGCTTATTAGCTTTGGCCGCAACCACCACTACTCGGCTGCCGAGGGTGAGCTTGTACACAACATCCCCCGCCAAACGGGCGGTTTTAGCACACTGTATTCGGTGCCACTGTACCGCTTCGACAGTGTTAACAACAGCGTTAACTGCTACGACTCATATATTGGCCACTCGGCCAGCGTCGGTTGGTTTGCTGTTATGCGCAAATGCGCCAACCTGCAGATTAAAAAGAATGTCCAAAAATTCCCTAAAGGCCATTTTGTCGCCGCCAGCTGCAAAACGGTACAGGGTTTTGCCTACGACGAACGCCAAACCGATCTGAGGGTTAAAGTATATTTGTACTTTAACGGGCCTCCCGGCAAAGGCAAACAATACGGCCCAATTATGGCCAACCAGGCGACGCCAAGCGCCCCAATTGGTAGCGGTTACGGTTTTAGCTTCGCGGTGCCAGACGAATACCAAAAATCGAAAACTCCAGTGCAGGTGTGGGCTGTCATGCAGCCACTGCCCGGCTGGAACCAGCCAAACGTCCAGTTCGACAACACCATGACCATACCGGCAAACTGCGTACCGACAGAATCACCTATCGCAAGCTGTTCGACTATAGCTGTTAACAAAATCGACCGCACCCATATTACGGTCGAGGCCAACAGCGCGGCAGCCCAAGGCGCTAAAATACAAGGCTACCAATACATCGTTACCGATAAAAGTGGTAAAAAGGTCTACGATAAAACGGTGGCATCGACCGCCCTGCAACTGACGTCCGAAAAAATTGAACTTAAAAATGTCGGCGATTACACTGTTAAAGTTGTCGTCAAAACATCAATCGGCGACAAAGAATCGGGCGATTGCACAAAACCCGTGACTATCTCGCCACAAGAAAAATGCATATACACCCCCACCCTTTCAAGCAACGACATAAATTGTAAGCCCTGCCCTTATAAACCCACCATCTGGGTAAAAGACGAAGATTGCTCGCCAACAATTACCCAGTCTAAAGAGGCGCGCAATGTTACCCAGTCTGTTGCCAATGCAAATGGCACAACAGCTGCCCCATCTGATCGGATCGAATACACAATTTACACCACAAACGTAAGCAGCGCTGCGACAACCGCGACAGTGACCGAAAACCTGGGCGATGTATTGGAATACGCCGACCTCGCGTTTGACGGTGGCGGCAAGTTCGACCCGGCAACAAAAACCTTAACCTGGGACAACATTGCCCTGGCAGCACAAGGCACCGATAAGCGCACCTTTGCAATCCAAATAAAATCGGCAATCGCCGCAACACCGCGTGCCGGCAACGACCCCGCTGCATACGACTGTGTTATCACTAACTCTTACGGCAACACAATCAGCATTAACATGCAGTGCCCGATCATCAAGACCGTCGAGACCACCGTTAAGCAGTTGCCTTCGACTGGCCCAACCGAAAACATGATCTTCGCCGGCGTATTACTTTCGGTTGTCACCTACTTTTACGCCCGCAGCCGTCAAATGAACAAAGAAGTCCGCCTGATCCGCAAAGAATTTAACGCAGGGACATTATAGGAGTTTTTATGGCAAGCCCAGAGCACTTAGCACATGGCCCCGAACGCGGCGCAGAACAACCTCGCGACTTCGAACGCGCACCCGAAATACTTGATACCAAGGCCGAAAAGCCAGAGTCACGCGAAGAAGTCGAAAAGAAGGTAGAAAACGCCCGCGAAGAAGCGAACAAAGAAGCTCTTTCGGGCCGCGAGACAAGCAAGGGCGAACATAAAACCAAGGGTGACGACACAACGCGCCCCCTACCCCAATCGCGCAAACAAAGCTACAACCACACAATGAAAAGCGTGCAGGCCGAGCTATCGGCGCCCGCACGAGCCTTTAGCAAAGTTATCCATAATCCGGCCGTCGAACGCGTTAGCGAGGCCGTAGGCAGCACCGTAGCGCGTCCTGACGCAATTTTAAGCGGCAGCGTGTTCGCGTGTGTGCTGGTGCTGGCCGTTTACCTACTTGGGCGGTATTACGGCTTCGAATTACGCGGCTCAGAAACAATCATCACCTTTGTGATTGGCTGGATCCTTGGCCTTGCATTCGACTTCTTGCGTGCACTTATTAGCGGCAAACGGCAGTAAGTTTACTTTGCTGCGTCCTGGGGTTTTGTTGTGGCGGCGTCTTCGCTACGATGGTGTAGCCGACCCTGGACATCGATATATATTTCGTCAAAGTTAGGCGCGTCTTCTTGGACTGGCGTTAAAAAGCTGTCGGGCGACACAACCGGCTGACGGTTTAGCTTTAGTTCACCGTCGGTCGACTGGACTTGCGCTGGTGGTGGCGTCTCAACAGGCTGCGCAGGTTGCATAACATCGCTTTTCTTGGTTGTTTCGAGCGCCTGCTCAAGCGCCATGTGGTCATTGTGCGTTACTACCGGGCGCGTATCGACGTGGCCAAAACTTATACTGCCACCAATACCTTGATTTTGCATTTCTTTAAGACGTAGATCGCTGTAGTGCGGCGCTGGGGGCGCCACTGCAGGTGTTGGTGTTTGTACAACGGTATGACTTACAGGTGCAGCTGCTGGCTGTAATGCAATGGGAGCTGGTTGCGGCGGTGTTGCTACATGAGCAATCGTTGTTTTTGGTACGTCATTATTGGGTAATGGCGGCTGTTGTAAAACTGGCGTCGGCGGTGCAGAAACTGGTGCTTGAGCCGCCGGCTCAACACTTGGCTGTGGCGTTGGTTGTGGTGCGGCGGCAGGTACAGGTGCCGACACCAAAGGCTGCGACGCGGGCTTAGGAGGCGCTGCAGCAAGCTGTTGCTTACGCTTAGCCAACCATTCATCTAAAAACGAACCCGAGCCACCTGCGGGCTTACTGGCGCCTCCGGCAGGTGCCTGCAAATCGCCAGCAGGACGCATACGGTCGAGCGCGGCCTGCTTGCGGGCGTCTTTGTCTGCCTCGCCAGAACGCAAGCGCTTAAAGATGTCTTGCTCTACCTGGGCGCGAGGGTTACCAAACTTTGCTGACGAGAGTCGTTTTAAAGCATCTGCCAACTGAGGGTTTGGTTTACCAAGGGGCGGGATAAGCGACATGCTAAACGGCGCAGATGGCACATTGTTAATCATTACTGAGGCAACAGCTTCGAAGTTAGGCAACTTGGTAATATCCTCGGCGGTAAAGGTGGGGCTAAACTTTTTTACCATCAGCTCTGCGTCGGTCGTACCAATGCGGCCAGATACGATAGTGCCGACGTTACCAATAATAGCTTCGCGGATTTTATCGGTCAGCTGGGTCATAAACTGGTTGGCAAGTACGAGGCTTAGGCGGTATTTGCGCGCCTCAGAAAGAATCCCTTCAAAAGATTCAGTCGCAAAGTTTTGAAACTCGTCGACGTAAAGGCTAAAGTCGACGCGCTGGTCTTCGGGGATATCAGACCGCCCCATCGCTGCAGCCTGAAACTTCATGACAAAAATCATACCAAGCAACTGCGAGTTAAGCTCCCCTGTTTTACCCTTGCTCAGGTTTACCAGCAAGATTTTTTTGTTGTCCATAATGTCACGCAAATTAAAACCACTCTTTGTTTGCCCCAAAATGTTGCGCATCATCTGGTTTGAAAGAAAGGCACCAAACTTACTTACGAACCAACCTAAAATCTCACTCTTGTGGTAGTCGCTGGTTTGCGCCATTTCTTTGTTCCAAAAGTCGAGCACCGTTTGGTCTTTAACAAATTTAAGCTTCGATTTGGCAAAATCGTTATCGTTAAACACCTGAGGAATATCTATAAATGACGAGCCCGCTGGATCGGCCATAATCGTAAGCGCGCCGTTCCGGAACCAGTGCTCGTAGCGCGGGCCAATAATACCGGTGTGGCCTGGGTCGTACAAGCGGTAAAGCATGGCAATTGCTTCCTGGATTAAGAAGTCTTTTTGTTCGTCGTTGTCGAATTCAAATAAGTTAAGGCCGATCGGACGTTCCATATCGCCTGGCGAAAAATAAATAACGTCTTCGACGCGCTCTTTCGGCACCATGCCGAGCAACCGTTCTGCCGAATCGCCGTGCGGGTCGACAAACGCGAAGCCTTTGCCGTCGAGCATATCTTGTAAGGCCAGGTTTTCGAGCAAACCAGATTTACCCGTACCAGTCTGACCAATGATGTAAAGATGACGACGACGATCGACATCACCTAACCGTATTTCCTTTTTTACGCCGCGGAACATGTTGTACCCAAGCAAAAAGCCAGAATCGGCTGTTTGTGTAGGGCCGTCAACTTGCTTAGCCATCTGACGTTGTAATTGAGAAGTCCAAGTGTGCCGCTGATCTGGAAAATGAAATATCGTTGCAGATCCGAAGAGAA
>CAYTEG010000059.1:0-5535 GCA_964436805.1 uncultured Candidatus Saccharibacteria bacterium | reverse complement strand
CCAATGAGCAAACGTGACCGCCGCGACCGCGCGATTATCCGCAAAGCCCGCAAAGCAGATAAACTCAAACGTCTCCGTTTGGGCGTCCGCTAATGCTTAAAGAGCGTCTTACCCAAAACATCAAAACAGCAATGTTGGCTGGCGACAAACCGCGAGTCGAAATTTTACGTGGCCTTAAAGCCGCTATTTTGCACGAAGAAGTCGCATTGGGTATTCGCGACACTGGTTTAAGCGACGAAAAGATCGAGCAGGTTTTTGCCCGCGAAGTAAAACGCCGCATCGAGGCCGCCGATATTTATGCCGCCAACAACCGCCAAGAACTGGCCGACGTTGAGCTCGCCCAAAAAGCGGTTATCGAAGAATTTTTGCCAAAACAATTGACCGACGAACAACTAGCCGAAGCTGTCGACGCCGCCATTGCCGAAGCCGGCGAAGGCGCCCACATGGGCCAGGTTATCGGGCTGGTTAAAAAGAATGTTGGCCAAAGCGCCGACGGCGGACGCATCGCCACCGCTGTAAAAGCGAAAGTAGGGTAGGCGCATGATAATCTTTTTTGGCCCCGCTGGCGCAGGTAAAAGCGTACAGGGGCAGATTTTAGCTGCGCGCCACGGCTGGCGATGGCTTAGCACCGGCCAGTTGCTGCGCGACACGCACGACCCGGAGCTGCTCAAGCAAATGGCCAGCGGCGGGCTTGTCGAGGACGAAACTGCCAATAAGGTGATTCACCACGCGCTTGGCCGCTCAAAAGACATCGACCACCTTATCTTAGACGGTTTTCCGCGCGAACTTACCCAGGCAAAATGGCTCGAAAAGGCCTTGCCCGAACACGACCGTTCGATTAAACTGATCGTTATTTTAGAGGTGCCCGAAAGTGAAATTGTACGCCGCCTGCACCTGCGCGGCCGCGTCGACGACACGCCCGAAGCGATTAAAGAACGCCTGCATATCTTCCGTGACAAAATTTACCCGATTTTGGATTACTTTAACCAGCAAAAAGTACGCATTGCACATATTGATGGTACGGGCACTGTGGGCAAAGTGCACGACCGCATAGAAGCCGAGCTCGAAGCATGTTCACTCGTGTAAAAACCGCCGAAGAAATTACCAATATGCGCGAAAGCGGCCGCATGTTGGCTGCCATTTTAAAGCAAATCCCGGAGCGCGCAGTACCAGGCGCAACCGGCAAACAAATTGCCGATTTTTGCAAAAAAGAGCTCAAAGCATTTGGCGCCAAAGCGCCGTTTTTGGGTTATGGCGGCTTCCCCGACGTTATTTGTATTTCGCCAAACGATGTTGTGGTGCATGGCATCCCGAACGACGCGCCGTTTAAAGACGGCGACGTTGTGGGCTTCGATTTTGGCGTCGATTACAAAGGCATGATTACCGACAGCGCGTTTACCATGGTTGTCGGCGCCAGCACCAAAACCAAAAAAAGGTTACTCAAAGAAACCGAGCGTTCGCTGTACGCCGGGATTGAACAAGTAAAAGATGGCGTGCGCACCGGCGACATTGCGGCCGGAGTACAAAAAGTGCTCGAAGCCGCAAACCTTGGCATCGTGCGCGATTTAGTTGGCCACGGCGTTGGCCATAGCGTGCACGAAGACCCAAACATCCCAAACTACGGCATGGCCGGCACGGGCTCGGCGCTTAAAGCCGGCATGACGATTGCGATTGAACCAATGGCGACCCTTGGCGATTACCATGTAAAAATAGACAAAGACGGTTGGACAATCCGCACCGTCGACGGCAGTTTAGCCGCGCATTTTGAACACACGGTGCTTATTACCGATGACGGGTACGAAATCCTGACTGCTTGGTAGTTGCCAAGCAGCAAGCACAACCGCTATACTTAAAGGCATGCAAGAATCTCTACGCTACGGTGTTGGCCTGGATATCGGCACAACGCATGTTCGCTGTGTTATTGGCAGCCTTGACGGCGCAAGCTCAACCGCAACCATTGTTGGGGTAGGCGAGGCGCCAAATAACGGAATGCGCAAAGGCGTAGTGGTTAACATTACCGGCACTGCGCAGGCAATCGACAAAGCGCTCGACGAAGCCGAGCGCATGAGCGGCCACCAGGTTGGTGGCGTCAGTATTACGGTTAACGGCTCGCACATTACCGCTATGTCTTCAAAAGGTGTGGTCGCGGTTAATTCGCAAAACCACGAAATCTCCGAAGACGACATTGTGCGCGCCCAAGAGGCCGCCACCGTATTGCAGCTGCCTGCCAACCGCGAGATTTTACAGGTGACACCGCGCAGCTACCAGCTCGACGGCCAGGATAATATTAAAGACCCGCTTGGTATGAGCGGCGTGCGGCTCGAAGTCGACGCCCATGTTATTACTGCGCTTAGCCCAAATGTAAAAAACCTGCTTAAAAGCCTCGATTTAACCCAAACAAATGTTAACCAAATTATGGTTGCCGGTTTGGCGGCCGCAAAAGCGGTGCTGACGCCGCAACAAATGGAAAACGGCGTTGCGGTTGTCGACCTTGGCGGCACGACCACCAGTATTGTGGTCTACGAAGAAGGTGATTTACAGCACGTGGCCGTACTGCCAATGGGCAGCGTTAATATTACTAACGACCTCGCGATTGGCCTGCGTACCGACCTCGACATCGCCGAAGCGGTAAAACTGGAACACGCCAGCGCTACGACCGCCGCTAAAGATGCGCCAAAAACGGTCGAACACAAACACGGCGACGACAAGCTCGAATTTAGCCGCAAAGATATCGACATGATTGTGGGCGCCCGGCTCGACGAAATTTTTGAACTGATCGACAAAGAACTTGCCAGTATCGACCGCGCCGGCAAATTGCCAGGCGGGATTGTGCTTACTGGTGGTGGTGCCAACCTAAAACACCTTGCGCAGTATGCCAAAGAAAAACTGCGCCTTCCGGTGCGCGTTGCCAAGTTTGACGGTTTTAGCGGCATGAGCGACAGCATAGCCAAGCCCGAATGCGCCGCTGCCCTTGGCCTTATGATGGCCGACTTCGAAACCGCGCCAATCGTTACTAACAAAAATACGCCGCGCGGCGGCGGTAAGCCTGCGGGCGATTCGCAGACGTTCGGTAAATTGTTCAAGCACGCAAACGATCTGTTTAAACGCTTTAAAATATAACAATTATTGTATTCACACGGGGCTTTGCGCATACACATTTGGTACGCGGCTAAAATAGCTGTATACTTAATGTGAACACAAATGGAGATTTGCAAATGCCCGAAGTAAAACCAGCTGATATTCAAACCTTTGCCACTATTAAAGTGGCTGGTGTTGGTGGCGCCGGCGGCGCTGCTATTAACCGCATGGCCGATTCGAGCCTGCAAGGCGTGCAGTTTATTGCCGTTAATACCGATGCGCAGGCACTCCATAATTCTAAAGCCGGCACAAAAATACACATTGGCCGCGACACGACCCGTGGTTTGGGTGCTGGTGCCGACCCAGCTGTTGGGCAAAAGGCTGCCGAAGAAACGCGTGATGAAATCCGCAAAAGCCTCGAAGGCGCCGATTTAGTCTTTATTACCCTTGGCGCCGGTGGCGGCACCGGTAGTGGCGCCGGCCCGGTGGTGGCCGAAATCGCCCGCGAAATGGGCATTTTAAGCGTTGGCGTCGTTACTAAACCATTTAGCTTCGAAGGCGAAAAGCGCCGCCAAAACGCCGAATGGGCAATCGGCAAGCTCGGCCAACAGGTTGACACGCTTATTACCATCCCTAACGACCGGCTTTTGCAAACTATCGACCGCCGCACGCCGCTGCTCGAAACGTTTAAAATCGCCGACGACGTTTTGCGCCAAGGTGTGCAGGGCATTTCGGAGCTTATTACCGAACATGGCTTAATTAACCTCGACTTTGCCGACGTCAAAACCATTATGCAAAACGCCGGCAGCGCACTTATGGGCATTGGCCGCGCCAGTGGCGAAAACCGCGCCGTGCTTGCTGCGCAACAGGCGATCGAATCGCCGCTGCTCGAAGTTTCGATCGACGGTGCCCGTGGTGTACTGTTTAACATCACCGGTGGCTACGACATGTCGATGCACGAAATAAACGAGGCGGCCGAAGTTATTACCAACGCCGTTGCCCCCGATGCCAACATTATTTTTGGTGCGACGCTTAAGCCAGAACTCGAAGATGAACTTATTATTACGGTTATCGCCACCGGCTTTGACTCCGCGTACTTTAGGGGTGGCAACGCTCCTGCCGAACCTGCCCAGGCCGCCGCACCAACCACAGACGTACAAGACGAAGACATCAAACAATTCGATATGGATCTCGACAAAAAAGACGAAGAACAAGAAAACTTTACAAAAGAAGAAACCAAACCAAACAATATTTGGCATTACGACGACGAAGCCGACACTCCTGCCTTTTTACGCCGCCGCAAAAAAGACGAAGAATAACCGACTTTTGTATAATAAGCCTACACCCCCGTGTTGAAGGGACGTAGGCATGGCGTTGGGTAATTGCGTCGTTGTGGCTGTGTTGGTGGTGGCGATTTTGTTGCTTGCGAAGCTGTTTCGGTTAAGTAGCGAGAGAGCCCGGCCGCAAAATCCGCAGCCAAAGATGCAGGTGCCAGCGCGTCTGCCCGCACCGCCACGGCCAAAGCGGCCACAAAGCCAGGTTGACACATTTGTTAGTGCGCTGCTTAAAGTGCTAAGCGACAAACGGCTGTTGTACGACCAGTGGTTTGTGGATGTCAACGGCCGGCCAGTCAAGGTGGTTCTAACCGACACCGGCTACCGTTGCGAGCATTTGGTTGGGCCGCCCGACAGGGTTCCTGTGGCGCGCGCTACCATCATGCTCGAAGTGCTGCTGGTGACGCTCAAGCCCCAAGCGGTGAGCGCACAGATTGAGCTGATGACGCTCGACGAAAGGCGCAACCGTCCGCAGGCGCACCGCATTGTCGTTTACGAAGCGCGTGAGGCCGGCGCTTCGGAGTGCTACCTTTGGGCGCACCGTATCGGCGCCCGCCAGACTGGTTTTGCCGAAAACGGAAAGGCTGTTGACGCCTCCGAAGAAATATAGGGGTGGCCGCGAAGCTGCGCGGCTCGCTGGCCGAGCGGCCACCCCCAAAATTAGACATGCCATCACCCCACATGTTGTGTTTAAAACGTCTTGTACCGCCCCGCATATAGCGCTATGCTTAAGTTTAGCTACACTACAAAAAGCTAGTGTGGGGGTAGGGTTTTAGGAATAACAGATGAAGTGTCCTCATTGTCACCACTGCGAAAGCAAAGTTGTCGAGTCGCGCGATGTGGCGACCGGCGAAAGCATACGCAGACGGCGCGAGTGCCTTAACTGCGGCCATCGTTACACCACATACGAACGGCTGGAGCGGCCGGCACTTGCGGTGATAAAAAAGGACGGCACACGCCAAATGTACGACCGCGCAAAGTTGGTTTCGGGGCTGCAAAAAGCCTGCGAAAAAACAACAATCCGCGGCGAACAGTTTGACAATCTGGTAAGTACGGTCGAACAAGCCATGTACGACAGCGCCGACGGCGAGATTAGCTCGCACAATATCGGCACTATCATCAT
>CAYTEG010000058.1:0-5594 GCA_964436805.1 uncultured Candidatus Saccharibacteria bacterium | reverse complement strand
CTTCCGTTTCCAAAACCAACGTAACCGTTTACTTCGTAAGCCGACATTGGTTTCGGAGCCTCGGAAGGGTTGGTCGCTGTACTCTGCAGTGGTATGGCGTATCACTCCGAGAGTATTTTCTTGCTACAATAATACGGTGAACAATACCGACCACCTTTTAACCGGCCTCAACCCCGAACAGCGCAAAGCTGCCGAAACCACCGAAGGCCCCGTGCTTATTTTAGCCGGCGCGGGCAGTGGCAAAACAAAAACATTAACCCACCGCATCGCCCATATCATCGATAGCCGCCTCGCGTACCCCAACGAAGTCCTCGCCGTCACGTTAACCAATAAGGCTGCCAAAGAAATGCGTGAACGCCTGGCACATCTCCTTGGCCAGCGGAGTGAAGACCGTGCGTTTATGCCATTTATGGGTACCTTCCACAGCATTTGTGTACGACTGCTCCGTTTTGATGGCGAGCATATCCAAATCCCTAAAAACTACGTTATTTTCGACGAGTCAGACCGTCAGGGCGCGGTTAAACAAGCATTGCGCCAGCTTGGCGTGAGCGAAAAACAGTATAGCCCAAACAGCATTGCGGGCATGATTAGCAGCGCCAAAAACGAACTCATCCCGCCGGCAGAATACGGCCTGCACGCCCGCTTGCCGCTGCAAAAAGTCACCGCCGACGTGTACGGCTTGTACGAAAAAATCCGTAAAGACGCCGCGGCGCTCGACTTTGACGACTTAATTGGCGAAACCGTGCGGCTCTTAAAAACCGTGCCCGACGTGCGCCAAAAATGGCAGCGCCAATTTAAATACATCTTAATCGACGAGTACCAAGACACCAACGCCGCGCAGTACAACCTGGTAAAATACCTTACCAGCGGCAGTCACAATCTGTGCGTGGTGGGCGACGACTGGCAAAGTATTTACAGCTGGCGCGGCGCGGATTTTAAAAGTATCCTTAAGTTTGAGCGCGACTACGCCGACGCTTTGGTGGTAAAACTGGAACAAAACTACCGTAGCACCAAAAATATTCTGGATGCCGCGCATAATGTGATTACCAAAAACACGCAGCGCAGCGACAAAGCCCTATGGACAAAAGAAGGGCAGGGCAGCCCCGTTCACATCAAGTACGTGAGTAACGAAAGTTACGAAGGCGAAGCCGTGGTCAGCCGCATTAAGACCGCCGTCGAGATGCGCGCCCGCCGCTTTAAAGATTTTGCCGTTTTGTACCGCACCAACGCCCAAAGCCGCGCCCTGGAAGAATCACTTATAAGATACGGCGTGCCCTACCGCATTGTGGGCGGCGTACGCTTTTACGACCGCAAAGAAATTAAAGACCTCATTGCTTATTTGCGGTTGTTATACCAACCCGCCGATCGCGCCAGCTTTTTGCGGATTGTCAATGTACCTACGCGCGGTCTCGGCAATATTTCGGTGCAAAAATTTTTAGACTGGCAAACATTTGGTAACATGACGCTTTTGCAGGCGCTGGAGCACGCCGAAGCGGCCACGGTTTTAACCCCCAAAGCCCGCAAAAGTTTTGCCGACGTTGGCGAAATGCTGGCGCGCCTAAAAGAGGCGGCCGACACCACGAGCCTGCCCGATCTAATCGAATCGCTTATTAAACGCATTGGTTATTTGGATTATTTAAACGACGGCTCGCCGCAGGCCGAAGATAGGGCCGAAAACGTCAAAGAACTGGTGACCGTGGCGCGCGAGTACGCCGATTTAGGCTTGGCCGGATTCCTCGAGGAAGTGGCGCTCATCAGCGACCTCGACGCCGTGCAAGACACCCAAGACGCGGTGCTTTTAATGACCATGCACGCCGCTAAAGGGCTCGAATTCCCCTGCGTGTTTATGATTGGCATGGAGGAAAGCATCTTTCCAAGCTCCCGCGCGCTGTACGACCAAGAGCAAATGGAAGAAGAACGCCGGTTGTGTTACGTGGGCATGACCCGCGCCCGTGAAGAACTGGTGCTCACCGCCGCCGCCAGCCGCATGCTGTACGGCCAAACGCAGCACAATCCGCCATCGCGCTTTTTGGCTGATATTGACGGTAAGGCCGAGGTGGAACAAGCGCCGGCGTATAATTACGGCGCCCAAAACCTGCCCGCCGACCCCAATGAGCCACGCTATGTGCCCGAGGGCATGGATGTCGAAGTGGGCGACATGGTGCGCCACAAAGTGTTTGGCCAGGGTGCAATTATTGCACTCGATGGCGCTACGGCAACCATAAAATTTGCCGCCGGCGTTAAAAAGCTCAATTTAGATTTTGCACCACTTGAACGGGCATAAAAAATAGCCCTTCCGGGCGTCAAAACAAAGTATTTGCGCTGTGCGGCCGACCGTCGTTGGCCGGCCGCACAGGGTTCCCCGCGTCAGGGGCTGGGGCTCGTGGCGCGTCGTCGGGCGCGGGCCTTGTTGACCATCGCGATAACGACAGTGGCCACTCCCAGGATGATCGCTCCCAGCACCATGGTGTTGGCCAGGAACAGCGCGATCGCGTGGGTTGCCTCCCAGCCGCCGGGCGGCTTGTGCCACAGGGCGTTTTGGGTGACGTTGTTGCGGCTCAGCGCGGCGAGCGTCACCACGATGATGTAGCTGTGCAGCACGATCATCGCGGTCATGAAGCGCCCCTTGACCGCGCCGTGGGTTGTGACGACCCACAGGCTGACCGCCACGAAGGCCATCGTCAGCCAGTACATCGCCTGTGTCACGGCGATGGCCCAGCTCCAGTACGACGAGATCGCACTGAAGGCGAAGCCGACGTTGACGCTCGTCAGGAGTAGCGCCATCGCGAGCGACACGAAGTTGATGCCTTTCGGCCGTGTGCCATGGCCTTCGTGGGCGGTGATGCGGCGGTTTTTGGCCGCCAGCATGATGCCGGTGATGACCGTTGCGACAAGCACGAAGATGAGCAGCTTGGGCTCACCCGCGTCCGTGCCGAGCAACCAGCCGAACACGATTCGGGACATGTAGGCTCCTTTGTTTGTCCCAGGGGTTTGGCCACGCTGTTATGGGGGATCCCACAGTGGTGGCCGTGTATTTATAATAGCATATTTACGAACATTTTTCAAGCTTTTAGGTATTGATGAAATAAGTTTTTCATTGTATAATTCGGCGCATGGCAAAGGTGGCGATTACATCGCGCCACCTGCCCCCGCACACAAATTTCTCCCTCACACCTTTGGAGGCACCCCGTGGCACAGCCCGGCACCGAGACCCGCCCCGGCATCAACGCCGAGGTCGGGCAGCAGATCGTGAACGCATCCGACAACCCGGCCGGTTCGAAGACTGAGCTCGGTGGCTTGGCCATCGAGCTGGTGCTCGTCCTGACCCGCTTCATCGCGTCGTTCATGCGGCAGGTGTTTTACGCACCGGTCATCGCCGTTATCGACCAGCGGATGAAGGACACCTACGCCCGGTACGTCGACGAGAAGCTGAAGGCGCACAACCCGTACGACGAGAAGGCGATCAAGGCCATCATCGACGAGCGGATCAAGCACCTGCGGCCGAACCAGGTCGAGCGCCGTTTCCCGTTCACCGTGATCGGCATCGTCGTCGGCTTCATCGCCGGCGCGACCATCGCGTGGCACTGGGTCAGCGTGCTCACCAACAAGACCATCATGGTCGTGGCCGACCAGTCGTACAGCTCGCTGAACGACCCGCACGTGCAACTGTTCGTGGTGGCGGCCGGCGGAGCCATCCTGGCCATCGCCGGTGGGCTCATCGGCCTGGTGCCCGACCTGCTGTCGCGCAACAACACCCAGGTTCGGCGGTAACGACATGACCTACCACCGATTCCAGCACATCGTGCTGGCGGCGCTCGCGGCGATCGTGGGACTGCCGCTTTTGGTGGCAGCGATTGTGGCACTCCCGTTCGCGGGAAGGTCCACGGCTTTGCCGCCGGCATCCCAGCCAGCCCCGGTACCGTCCACGACGCCCGTGCAGCACCCCTGGTGCCCGCCCGGATTGGCTCCGCACAACTACGCGGACAACCCGGTCGACGCCAAGCTCGCCGGGCCGGGCAGTGTGTACAAGGCCAAGCCCAACGACTTCGGCCCCTACCCGCTCGCGGTCAACATCGACCGTCTGCGGCGCGGGTCGCCGATGGTGGAGGTTAAGGCAGCGTTCATCCACGACCACTGCGTGTTCAAGAAGCTGTTGCAGGTTTCGTACATGGGGCTGGACGTCGACTTCCTCGCGATGTCGCCGACCGACCCTCGCATGAACCCCAACACCAGCATCAGCGACGCGGTGTGGCGAGAGCGCACCGAGACCTACCTCGACGCGATCGACTGGGACAAGAGCTACCTCAAGAAAGAGGTGCTGCCGGCCGGCGTGTGGAGCGACATGATGCTGCCGCGCCGCGGCCGCGAACCCGTCGTCAAGGTCGCGCAGCACCAGCTGCCGGCGCCGTCGCACATCCTTGTGCTGGCGGTGCGCCAGCCCGACGGATCGCTGCGGTACGAGGAGAAGCGGATCGACTGCCTGTGGCAGACGATCTACCGTAAGTGGGAGGCCATACCTCCGGTGTTGCGCCCCTGACCGGGCACACACCACAACCTGGGGCCGTGCGAGCACATCGCGCACGGCCCCAAAGCACCACTCCCCGCGCATAAGGCGCGTTTTTTTGTGCGCGAAAAACGGGTATACTGTAGCTATGACGCATATTCAGCGCAGTTATGCTGCCCTTGGGCGCCTTGGCCACAAAGTGGTGACGCCGTTCCTTAAGTTGTATATGAGCGAAAAACACGTGCGCGTGCGCGTGCTTATTTTAAACGAAGAAAAAGAAGTACTTTTAGTGCGCAGCTGGCTCGGCCACCAAAAATGGACGTTGCCCGGCGGCGGCATTAAGCGCGCCGAAACGCCGGCCGAAGCCGCCGCGCGTGAGGTGCACGAAGAAACCGGCCTGCGCGTGCCGCTCGATAATTTGCACGAACTTGGGATTTTCCCAAACGAATCGACCGCCAAATACACCTACACAGTTGCTTGTTACGTGACCGAAATCGCCAAGCGCGAGCCGCACATTGCCCGTCACCGCCGCCTAGAAATGCTTGATATGGCGTGGTTTAGCGTCGGCAGCCTGCCAAAAGATATAAGCCCAACGGTTGCACAGGCTTTGGCTTTGCGAAAATCTTAAGTATAATAGTTGTAGCTACCCTATGACATACCTAAAGCAAAAGTGGTTGCGGAGTTTTATATGGGCTGGCATGTTTATGCTCGGCTTGTTTTTTGTGCTCGCCACTAATGCGCCCGCACCGTCGAGCGCCGAGGCTGACCGCGTTGTCACGGTGTACCACGATGGTATCGAACAAACCATTGTCACCGACGCCAAAACAGTCGGCGAGGCGCTTGACCGCGCCAAAGTGACGCTTAATAAAAACGATTCGGTCGAGCCGGCGGCCAGCACTATTTTGGTTGCGCACGGCTACAGTATTAATGTGTACCGCGCCCGGCCGGTTACAGTGGTAGACGGCCTGCAGCGCTATACAGTTATGACATCGCACACCAGCGCGCGCGAAATCGCCCAGACGGCTGGACTCAACTTATACGACGAAGACACTTATAAACTGGAGCGCATCGACGATTTTGTGGGCGAAGG
>CAYTEG010000057.1:0-5673 GCA_964436805.1 uncultured Candidatus Saccharibacteria bacterium | reverse complement strand
CTGCGCCACATCCCGCTATAAAAACCTGCAACCAGAGCTAAGTGAGGTCATTTCACGCTTGTATGTGCATTTTGGGTGCTCGCAACATTCTTCCACGGAAGGATATAATGTAAAGCTCCCTTTGGTGCCAGATTGTTCAGGAAAATATTCTCACCTATGCCCCTACGGCTGCAGGCTACCTTTATTATAACCCTTATAACGCGACTTGGCCACCAACCAAAACGCCAACTAATGCGGTTAGTAAGCGGGAAAACGGCTCGGACAATACCGCCCAAAACAAAACAAAGAAAAATAAAATGGCGAGCACACCCATCCGCTCTATCTGTTCCATCACCCGCTGTACCGGCTCGGGGGCAATTGCGTAAAGTACACGCGAGCCATCGAGGGGTGGAAACGGAATAATATTGAACAAAAAGAACGACGCATT
The DNA here is from genome assembly GCA_964436805.1 of uncultured Candidatus Saccharibacteria bacterium. GTDB lineage: Bacteria > Patescibacteriota > Saccharimonadia > Saccharimonadales > EFPC-124 > EFPC-124. The sequence continues at coordinate 5,246 of CAYTEG010000057.1, read as the reverse complement.
TACCAAAAGAAACAGCGAAACGACACCACCAAAGAAGGGGTCGAGGCTTGCACCGAAAAGCCTAATAATTACAGCGGCGATGATCGCCAGCAACAGATTGGTCAAAGGGCCCGCAGCACCCACTAAAGCCGCCCCATATTCGCCATATTTAAGGCGGCTGGGGTTAAACGGCACTGGTTTTGCGGCGCCCACCGGTGGAAACCCAGTTGCCGCCAACATAAGTGGCAGTAAAACAGTCATCATCGGGTCGATGTGCGCCAAGGGGTTAAGTGTCAGCCGCCCCTGTAATTTGGCAGTGTCATCACCTAACCAGTGGCTCGCATAGGCGTGCATTGCCTCGTGCAGCGTCATCGAGACCAAAATACAGCCCAAAATCACTACTAAACTCGTAATATCCATTATTTTAGTATACACTGCCCCGTGGTATTGACGTAACAGATTAAACCAAGTAAAATAGTCACTTAGTAATCAGAGACAATTAAATGGCTGCACAATGTGAATTAACCGGCAAAGGCAAGCAATTTGGCAACAACGTCAGTTTTTCGATGCGCCACACCAAGCGCGTCTGGAAGCCAAACCTGCAAAAAAAGACGTTTTTTGTTGACGGCCAAAAAGTCACAATGAACCTGAGCACACAAGCTATCCGTACCCTTAAGAAAAAGGGTATCCTGGCTAAGGCAGTCTAATCTGTCGACATAAAAAATCCGGCTCTAGGGCCGGATTTTTTTATTTGGTGCGGGTGATTTGGCAAACCGTTAACTTTTCGGGTAATAGGCCTGCTTTTAGCTTAAGTTTCGCAACTGGCTCTTCTGCGGGTGTACCTAACTCTTTTAAAAAGTCTTCCAGAGGTGCCTGGGGCACTTCGTAGGTAACGCCTTCTTCGGCAAAGTGCACTGGCACGACTATTTTGGGTTCGATTGCCCGTACCATATCGACGGCCTGTTTTGGCTCAAGCGTATAGCCGTAACCGCCCACAGGGACGACCAAAACGTCGACTACCCCGATTGCTTCGAGTTGGCCTTCGTCGAGCTTAGCGGCTACGTGGCCAATAACCGCGATGCTAATGTCATCGAGGCCAATCTTGTACATAGTGGCCGTACGTGCGCCTTCTGGGCTGGTGTGCGGGTTGGCGGCAATGCCCCAAATAGAACAGTTGTTTACCTCGTATTCGCCGGGGCCGTCAACAACCATGGCGGTATCTTTAGCAGGCGCCGCGAACAGAGGTTGCGTAAGCAGCTGTACGGCCGCATCTGCGCCTTGGTCTTTTAAGCCAATATTGCTTAGTTTGGGGTCGGTGACAAATTGGTCTTTTTTGTAGGTAATGACAACGCAATTACCACCTTTATACTCTAATTCCATAGTATCTCCTTTTAAGCTTGTGACAGAATATGCTCGGCATCTTGCAACAAGGTAAACTTACTGTTAATTATATCAGTCACAAAGCGGTCTTTAATGCTAAGGCGGTAATAAAAGTCTTCGTAGGTTAAGATGGTGTAATTGAGGGAGCGGCCTTCTTCGTCTTCCATCTCTTTAATAAACTTTTTAGCTTGGGTTTTATTGACGCTGCCGGCGATTAAAATGTCGAGATCTGTTTTGCTGCCCCGCACTAAGCTGCCCGAAAGCAACGCCAAGCGCACATCGCCGAGCGCCTTAAGGCGTTTTTGCCAGTCACTCGATGGCGATTCGGTAGCAACAGTGGTGGCCGACGAGTCGCCAAAAATCGCTTTAAGCGGTTCGTAATGAGTATAAGCCTGGTTAACCTCGTAGTACAATCTGTTGTTCGAGCTATCACTTTGGATAATACCAATGCTAAGCATGTTCGCTAGCTCGCGGCGTACCGAGTTAATTTGTTCGTCGATCTTGCGGGTAATTTCGCGCACATAAAAAGCTCTGTTTGGATTGTTTAAAAACAGATGTAACAGCTTTACGCGAGTTTTTGAGCCAAATAATGCGTCAATCATATTCCCTCACCTTTGTCTGCTTGGTATTGTAGCAGATTATGGGCGGCCAGGCATAGACTGATCAAGTGTAATCTGTTGTACAAAGTGTTCAATAACCGTTGTGAGCTGGCTGGCGTCACCCCAGATGATATAGGGGTTGCGTTTTAGCCAGGTGACCTGGCGCTTAGCAAGCTGCATATCGCTGGTTACAAACTGCTCTATCGCTTCTTCTACTGATAGCGTTTGTTCTACGACGGGTCGAAAGATACGGTAAATATTACCTGTCATGGCCTCGGTGCCCCAGCCATACTTTTTTGCTAAGGCGGCGACTTCTTTAATTATGCCCTGTTTTACCATGGCTTGGGCACGCAGGGTGACTTTACTTCTTAGATTCACGCGATCTGTTGTAAGTGCAACCACAACTGTATTGGAACGCAGGCGCTTTTTTTGTTGCACCAAACCGCCAAGTTCTATCGCCCGCACCAGATGGCGCTTGTTTTGGTCGTTTACTGGCAGCGGAATTGCCGCATCAAGGCACATCTGTTGTAATTCTTCTATGCTGCGATCTTGCAGCGCCGCGCGGCGCTTGGGGTCGGCTGGTTCACCGAAGGTGTAGTCAAAAATAACGGCATCAACATACAGCCCAGTACCGCCAACCATAATTGGCAATTTGCCTCGTGCTGTGATGTCATCTATAGCTTTATTCGCTAACCCTTTAAATTGGGCGGCACTAAAATGCTGGTCTGGCTCGACCAGATCGAGCAAATGGTGTCGCACCTCTGTTTGGTCTTTTTTGGTTGGCTTAGCCGTGCCGATATCCATGCCCTTATACACCGTGCGCGAATCAGCACAAATAAGCTCACCGTTGTATTTTTTAGCCATATGCATCGCTAAAGCCGACTTACCACTGGCAGTCGGCCCAGTTATGACAACAAGAGGGCTACGCATCTGGCCACCACTGTAACGTTGCGATGTCTACTACAAAGTCGGAGTTCACTTTAACACCTTCAGCTTGTAATAAAGCCGCGTGGGCTTCGCGTCCACCGCCTGGCCAGCCGACCGCTAGCCCGCCCTGTTTATTTACCACCCTTTGCCAGGGTAAACCTTCGGGGCCAAAGTGTGCGATCTGGCCGACCTCCCAAGCGCCGCGCGGTTTGCCACAAAGGGCGGCGATCTGACCATAGGTCATCAGCCGCCCTTCGGGGATACGAGCCACGAGTGCGTATACGCTATCGCGGAAGGTTTGATCAACGTCTGTCATCTATAAATGTTGTAGGAACGACTTCAATTCCTTGAGGTCGACCTTTTGTTCTTTATCGTGCAAACGCACACTCACCTGCCCGGCTTCAACATCTTTGGGGCCGACGATCAGAATGGCCGGGATTTTCATCTCGACAGCATCGCGGATTTTACGCCCCAGTGACTCGTTGCGGTCATCTGTAGTGTAGCGAAGCTCGTTGTATTTGACAGGGGTCATGAGCAAAGTATCATCTAACACCTCTTTGATTTGCGCAACGTAATCGGCGACAGTATCGTTAATAGTCAAAATGCGAACCTGCTCGGGCGCCAGCCAAAATGGCAGCCAGCCTGCAGTTCTCTCGAGTAAAATGGCCATAAAACGCTCGTAAGAGCCTAAAATTGCCCGGTGGATCATCACCGGCGACTTCTCTGCCCCGTCGGTATCTGTAAACACCAACCCAAAGCGTTTAGGAGTTGCGAAATCGAGCTGAATCGTAGAAAGCTGGCGTTCGTTGCCAACTGCGTCTTTGTACATAAAGTCGAGCTTGGGGCCATACAGGGCTGCTTCGCCTTCCATCTTCTTGGCGTCTAGGCCTCGTTCTTTAGCCAGTTCTTCGAGCATAGACTCGGCTTTATCCCAATCTGTAGCGTCACCGATATATTGTTCGGGCTTAGAGTAGTCGCGAACAGATAGCGACACCCAATGGTCGCCGTACATACCAAGCGCCGAATGAAACTCCTCAATAAACTGTGACAATTTTACAACTTCTTGCTTGATCTGTTCGACCGTACAAAAAATGTGGCCATCATCGACAGTGATTGCCCGCACCCTGCCGAGGCCGCCAATCTGGCCTGGTTTTTCGTCGCGGTACTGAATAGTAGATTCCATGTAACTAATCGGTAAATCTTTGTAACTGCGTGGCTGTGCAGCAAAAAGCTGAGTGTGGTGCGGACAGTTAACAGGTTTCATTACAAAATCGATGTCGTAGTGGCTTTTTACCTCAAATAGTTCTTCTGAAAACTTTTGGGCGTGGCCAGAGATTTCGTACAGTTCACGCTTGGCAATATGCGGAATGCTCACCTCTTGGCCGCCATATTTAGCACCCGTCTGTAAAAGTGCCGATTTTAGCAGGTTACGGATCGTTGTGCCCCTAGGGGTAAACAGCGGTAATCCGGAGCCGACCAAATCAGAGAACGCAAACAGATCGAGTTCTTTGCCCAATTTACGGTGGTCGCGCGCTTTTGCTTCTTCGAGCATTTTTAGGTATGCATCGAGCTGCGCCTGGGTTTCGAACGCCACGCCGTACAAGCGCTGCATTTGGGGGTTACCCTCTTTACCGCGCCAATAAGCGCCGGCAACTCGCATTAACTTAAATGCACCGACCTCTTTAGTATTTGCAACGTGTGGGCCGCGACAGAGGTCGATAAAATCGCCATTAGTATAAAATGACACTTCATCAACCTTACTCTGTTCGCTCGCTTCTAGCCCAAGTTCGGCCGCATCGAGGTCTTTCGCCACGGTCGTACCAGAACGCTTAAGGTCGTTTAGTAACTCTAGTTTATACTGTTGTTTGGCGTCTTTTGCCCAAGTAATAGCCTTTTCTATTGGCATGGTGGTGCGTACAAAATCCTGGTCTGCGGCAATAATTTTGCGCATTTCTTTTTCGATTTTGCCAAAATCGGCCTCTGATATTTTTTGTTCGCCCAGATCAATATCGTAATAAAAGCCGTTTTCGACCACGGGGCCGACACCAAACTTAGCTTCGGGCCATAGTTTTTGCACACTCGCAGCAGTAATATGCGCTAAACTGTGGCGCATTGCGTGCAAATGATCTGATTTTTCTTGAGACATAGTTTGTTCCTTGTTATATATAAATGGGAAATTTTGAGTATAGTAATAGACCCCCTAAGGGGTTGTCGTGGTTATACGAAAACTAATTCCCTGTCTCATAACTCTTTTTATTGTAACCCATCGCCGCCGCAAGAAAAATACCCCAGGGTAACTGAGGTACTTTTCTTGGTGGGCTCTAGAGGATTCGAACCTCTGACCTCTTCCACGTCAAGGAA
>CAYTEG010000056.1:0-5683 GCA_964436805.1 uncultured Candidatus Saccharibacteria bacterium | reverse complement strand
CCAGGTGGATGCCCACCCTCTACCTGGCGCTTTTTCATTTTCGAAGAATTTATTTGACATAAGCGCCATTATGCTATATAGTGGCCTTAACATTTTTGCCCCGAGCAAAATGCTATTTAACAGAGTGAAGCCGTTTTACAGGGCTGATAAGCACCGCACTTTGCGGCATTTATCACCCCTGTAAAACAATCGATCCTGGGAGGCACCGTGGGGATTTCGCCACTGCTTTATTTGTTTGCGGCCATTTGGCTTGTCAGCCTGGCCGTTTCTGTGGGGATTGCACTGGCCGGCAATTCCTTCAACAAGTACCTGCTAGCTCTGGGAGCCATGCTCCTGGGCTTCTGGTTTGGCGTCGCGATGCTGGCTGCTGCCTACACCACATATGACAGCCCCGACGGCACGCTCGTCGGCTCCATCGTCCTGACCATCGTTCTCACCCTCTTTGTGGGTGCGCTCGAGCTGTGCATGGCGATGAACACCGGCGTACCCCTCGAGGCCGAGTGTGTCGACCGCCGGCCGGAGGGCATTGCCCCCGCCTACCAGCCCTCCGCAGTCACCCTCCCCCGCCTCCCCAACCTGTTCCGTCTATCCCGCCGTCGACCCTCCTACGAATCCCGCCATGGCTGCGGATCCAAGTCGCGGCGCGGTGTGTCTGCATAACCCATAGACCTCCCTTTTTGGGTTAGGGTTGGTGACAGGCTGGCTTCACTCTGTTATCAACCCCATACATCCGGCACTAGCCGGTTTTTTGTTTTTATTGTATAATTTGTTTGTAATGTTACCCCTCATCTAGGAGGTGGAGCATGCGCTCCTTTTTGCAATGGTTCGACCCCACGGGCTTTGGCGCGCAAATCGCGCTGTGCCTGCTGCTGGCCACCGGCCCGGGCGTGCTGCTCGCCTACGAGCAGCACATGGCCGCGCGTAACGTCGAGCGGATCTGGCGTTCGCTGGGATGGTTCATCGCGGTGTTTCTGCTGGCGTTCCAGCTGGCAGCGTTGCCGATCATCTGGCGGGCGCTCGCGGTGTGGCCGAAGGCACAGTACGGCACGGCGGTGCATATCGCCGATGCCGTGGCAATCGTGCTCGTCGGTTACGCGCTCATCCTGGCCAACTACGCGTCGCGGCTTCGGCTGTTGCCTGGCCGTCCGCGGCCGACGGTGCTGCGGCTGGCAATGGCAACCTACGCCCTCGCCGTGTTGTACGCGGCGCTGGTGGTTGCCGACACGGCCTGTATGTACGCCGGCGTCGAGCGGCCCACGATGGCCCAGAAGTCGGTGGTGTACATGCTGCTCGCCGGCGTGATCTGCGTCATGCTGTTGGCGTACACGGGCTACGCGGCCATCAAGTGGCTGCGGCGCGACCCGTGGTACGTCACCATGCAGTACGTGGGCGTCAGCCTCAGCCCGTTCGTCCCGCTTGGGCCGGACGGTGAGCTGCTGTGCCACAAAAAGTGAGCCTGCGGCGCGTTGTCACCAAGAGACGCGCCGCAGCCACCGGTTACGCTTTAATGGTGGTGTGGTCGAACGATCCGTCGACAAACGCGCTTATGCATTGCATAGCGTGTTTTTTAATGTCGCCGAGTTTTTGCGTTTCGTCGTGGCTAAAGTGGCCGAGTACAAAGTCGGCGGCATCCTGGCGGGCGGTAAATTCGTTGGCAATGCCAATGCGCACGCGCGCCACGTCTTCGCCGACGGTGGCGATAATGCTTTTGAGGCCGTTGTTTCCGGCGTCGCTGCCACCGCGGCGGGTGCGCACCGTGCCAAATGGCAAGGCCAGTTCGTCGTGCAACACTAAAATATCGGCGTTTTCTACCTTATAAAATTGTTTAATTGCCAGCACAGCCTCGCCGCTCAAGTTGTAATACGTGGCGGGTTTTACGGCCAGCACCTTTTCGCCCTGCACCACTCCTTCGGCCACGCTTGCCTTAAATTTGTCTTTGGCGTGCCAGTCTAAATTATTGGCGGCCGCAAATGCTTCGGCCACTGCAAAGCCCACATTGTGGCACGTGCCGTCGTAGTGGATATCTGGGTTGCCAAGGCCAATAATAAGTTTCATAGTTTTCATTATAACACTCAGGTGGTATGATATGGGCTGTCAATCCCTCTTTGGAGGTTACATGCAAAAGAACCTGTACGTTTCCGACCATCTGCTGGTGCGCGGTAGCGGTGCGGTGCAGCGCTACGAGGCGCAACCTGACGGCGGTGCCAAGGCGGCTGTCGGGTGGCGTGACATGGGGCCGCAGGACGGCATCATGGTCATGCCCGGCGGCACGGTCACTGTTATCGCAACCCCGCCTGATGGCGCCACCAAGGCCACCGACGTCGGTGGCATCGGCGACCGCTGGGACGGGCAGTACTGCGACACCGCCACCGGCCAGTCCGTTGCCTGGTGGGGCAAGTCGTTCACCGACTTCGACCTCGCCATCTTCGGCCTGCGGTTCTGGGACAGCATTGTCCGGGTAGACCGCAACGGCGTCATGGTGCTGATGCCCGGCGTGGGCGTTGGTACCGGCGTGCTGCAGCTACAGCAGTCGGCCAAGGGGTTCCGCAACCCTGCGCGCACCGCACGTCGTTGCCGTGAGATCGGCGCGGTGCAGCCCTTCAGCGAGTGGCCTGAGGTGTATATGCGGGAGGCTGCCAAACAGACCGAGTGGCCGCCGCCCCCAAAGCCTGTACGGCAGCGGCAGCACGGTTGGCGCGACCGCTACAGCTACTACTAGCGCCTTCGGAGCAGCGGCTCAAACAGGGGTAGCGGCACACGCCGCGATTGAACACAGGGCCCCTTCGGGGGCCCTTTCAAATTACGATTCGTCGGTCTTTTTTTCTTCGCGGAAGCTAAATTTAATTGGTGTGCCCACGAGGTCGTACTTTTCGCGCATAATATGTTCGAGGTAGCGTTTGTAACCCCAGTGCAACAGTTTTAGGTGGCTGCCAAAAATAACGAACCATTGTGGCGAAACATCGGTTTGTACCACGTAGCGCAGCCGCGGATGAGTGTTTTTAAGCCCGGCTGGCGGGTGGTTGGCCACGGCTTCCTGCAAAATCTTGTTGAGTTCGGAGGTTTTAAACTCTTGTTTGCGGCGGGCTTCGATTTCGCTCGCGACGTCAAAAAGGCTGGTGACATTTTGGCCGGTCACGGCGCTGGTGAATGCCAGCGGCGCCCAGGGCACGTGTTGGTAATCCTGCAAAAGTTTTTTGGCGATTTCGTCGCGGCTAAATGGGGTTTTATCTTCAAGCGCATCCCATTTGCTTACCACCAGCACCAAGCCTTTGCCGGCGTCTTTAATAATGCCGGCGAGTTTTTGGTCGAGCGCGACGTGCAACTCGTTTACATCTACCAGCAGCAGGCACACGTCGGCTTGTTCGACCGCCTGCAGGGTGCGCAAAACGCTAAATTTTTCGATCCCAACGCCGATTTTGCCATTGCGGCGGATGCCGGCGGTGTCGAGCAGTTCGATATCGCGCTGGTTGTAGCGCACGCGTACGCGGTTGACGTCGCGCGTGGTGCCGGCGACGTTGCTCACCAAGGCTTGTTGTTTGCCGGCGAGCGTGTTAAATAGGTTAGATTTGCCAACGTTTGGGCGGCCAATAAGTGCAATACGCAGCACACCGTCGTCGGGCGCGTCTTTGACAGCCGGGATTTGCTCGGTAATGGCGTCGAGCAGTTTTTGGATGCCGCTGGCGTGCTCGGCGCTGGTGCGCATAATTTGTTTAATGCCGAGGCGCAGGTAGTCTTCGCTCGGCAGCGCTTCTTTTTTGTCGGTTTTGTTAACCACCAAAATGACCGGTTTTTTAGATTTGAGCGCTTTTTTGGCGACGTTACGGTCGTCGTCGCTCGGTGCCAGCGTACTGTCGACAACTACCAAAATAACATCGGCGGCCGCGGCCGCTTCTTCGATTTGCTCTTGGATGGTCGCCTCAAAATCGTCGCCCGGGTCTTTAAGGCCGGCGGTGTCGACCAGCCAAAAATGGTGCTTTTCGTGCTCGACTTTACCAATCACGCGGTCGCGCGTGGTGCCGGCTTCGCGCGCGACAATCGCCTGCTGAAACCCAACCATGCGGTTAAACAGGCTTGATTTGCCAACATTGGTTTGGCCAACAATCGCGACGGTTGGGAGTTTTTTGCTCATAATTTGTTTTGATTATACAAGAAAATGGTGCTTTTTACAACGAACAAACCCGGCGACTCCACGAGGGAGCGCCGGGTTGCCCGTTCTACTTGCTTGTGCGTCGCTGGAACCAGTGGATGGTGTCGGTGACAGCGCCGTGGATGACCTCGGTCGGAGGCCAGTAATCGAGCCGGAACACCCACCGCCGCCAGGCCGAGTACTCCGGCCACTTGAGACAGAAGGCCAGCTCCTGGCTGTAGTGCTCGTGCAGGAAGTCGGTGTGGTCGGTGTCGGCCACTGCCCGGCTGTAGAGTGGAACCAGCTTGACCTTGACGATCACGTCGTACATGTCCCACGCCCACGCGACCGACACGGCCAGGAAGGCCAGATAGACCCACCAGCCCCAGTCGGCGCCCCGGTAGACGATGTAGGCGACGAGCCCGACGGCCTCGACCAACACCAGCAGGCAACGCAGGAAGAGTCGGCGCCCGAAGACGCCCGGTCTGGTATTCACGTTCCTCCCCACTTGTGCAATGCAGATACGGGTTTCGAAGGTGATTATATAATTTTAACTATATTTTTGCAAGCTATGGCCGAACGGTTTCGACGAGTTGCTTGCCGCCAAGTTGGGCTAAGCTGTAATTGCCAAAATCGGTGCGGCGCAGCGCGGTAACAATGTAACCGAGCGCCGCGAACGTGCGCCGGATTTGCCGGTTGCGGCCTTCGTGCATCGTAACCTGCCACGCGGTGTCGTCGCCGTCGTGCAGCCGCTGCAGTTGCAGTTTACTGGGGCCGTCGGGCAAAATAAGGCCGTGGTCGTTAACCATTTGGCGGTGCAGTGGCGCCAGCGGTTTGTCGAGCGTGACTTCGTACTTTTTAACTTTTATAAAGCTGGGGTGCATTAACTGGTGCGCCAAGTCGCCGTCGTTGGTGAGCAGCAGCAAGCCCGACGAGTCTTTATCGAGCCGGCCAACCGGTTTTACGTGCTGGTATTTGGCCGGCAGCAAACTGTAAATAGTTGGCGTATCGCCCTGTTGGCGGCGGCTGCACACATAGCCAACTGGTTTGTCTAAAAGAATGTATAAAAAATCGGGCGCGTCGGTAAAGGTAAGGCGCGTCGAGCCGGCCACTACTTCGTCGCCGGGGTTAACGCGCGCGCCAAGGCTCGGCACATTGCCGTTAATGTGCACTTTGCCAGCACTAATAAGGTCGTCCGCGGCGCGGCGGCCAATATTAAGGTGTTGGGCAATAAATTTATTGAGCCTGATCGGTTCCATTACCTGGCATTATACCGCTGGTGTCGGAGGAACGCCACCTGGCCGCGGTTGTGTGGGTGCAATGTTGGGGCGCGGCGGTGCCTGTACGGGCGGGCGCTGCGGGATTGGAGGTGCGGGCGGCAACTGCGGTGCGGCGGCTGGCGCAGTGGTTGCGGCGGGCATTGGTGCAGGCGGAACAGCCACTGGCGTTGGCGCAGGTGGAATGGTGCTGGCCAGCTGGCTGGCGACGGCTGCGCGTTCTTGCTGGGTGGTGGCAACGGCCGGGCGTTGGTTTACATCGACGCCGGCTTCGCGGGCA
>CAYTEG010000055.1:0-5940 GCA_964436805.1 uncultured Candidatus Saccharibacteria bacterium | reverse complement strand
TTGCCAGCACGACGGTTTTCAAGACCGTTACCTTCAACCACTCGGTCACCTCTCCGTGACGGGATTATTTTATCACATCTGTTATTGATTAACCTAGCTGTACACTCGGCCAACCATTAGTGCTATACTAAGGCCATATGCAGCCAGAGACGCCGCAACCAACGCCGCCGCCCGCAGCACCCGTGCCGCCGGCGCAGCCACAACCTCCGGTAGCCCCGGCGCCACAACATGAGGGCCAGGCTTTTTATACCCCTGTAACGCCGACGGCTTTTACGCCGCCAGCACCGGTTGCGGTAGCCGCGCCACATAAAAATGCCGGCTCGATCAGCTGGGAAGCCTCCGAATATGTTCACATCGACAAAGGCGCCGCCTGGCTGGTTGTTTTTGGGCTGATTGTCGCCGCATTTTTAGGGGTCGCCATTTGGCTCGGCGCCTGGACATTCGCCGCAGTGGTGTTGGTAATGGCCGTTGCCATGGTGATTTTTGCCTTTCGGCCGCCGCGCGTTATTAGTTATTCGTTAACCGAGGACGGCATTAAAATCGGCGAGCAAACCTTCCACTACGAAAACTTTAAATCGTTTGGCGTCATCGAAGACGGTGCCTTTTTTATCATGAACCTTATACCGGTCAAACGCTTTTCACCGGCCATAAACATATATTTTGCCGAAGACCACGGTGACCAAATTGTCGATATTATGGGCGCTCATTTGCCGATGCAAGAGCTGCACCCCGATATTTTCGACAACATTATGCGCCGCCTGCGCTTTTAAGATTAACCAATCTGTGCTATAGTCGTCTCTGTTCTGCCCTTTCGCGGTGGGAAGTACTTTATAGTTCAAGGTGCAGCTTTGACTGGTGTATTTATACATCACCAGGGCTGCAACATGCACCCGTAGCTCAGCTGGATAGAGCGTTGGCTTGCGGAGCCAAAGGTCGTAAGTTCGAATCTTGCCGGGTGTACCATGGAAAATGCCCCACATTTTATTGTGGGGCATTTTCTTTGGTGTATCTGATAATTATTTTGCTGCGGGGATTTTAGGCGGCGGCAACTGCGCCTCTTTGTCGTGTGCCGGCGGAATAACCGGGCCGTGATGCTTATTTGCGAGCTGCCTGCGCCACAAAAACGAACCGAGCCACAAACTACCGCCAATCGCCACCACAATGCCACTGTACAGGCTGAGCGCTTGGCTGATGCTTGGCAAAAACGCCCGCGCCAATGGGTTTACAACTGCCACAACCGCTGCCCGCTGTTGGTCGTCGCCGGCATCGATAGCCGCCGATAAGTCGACCGATGTGCTGGCGTACCATAATACCAGCCCGCCGACCAATGTAACGCCGGCGCTAAACGTAAGTTGCTGGCCAATGTGGCCCAATCCGCGTAGTTTATCTTGGGCGGCCAAAACATACAGCCCGGCCATAACCAGCGCCGCCACAGGCAGGGCAATAAGCGCCGCCTTAAACGTTCCATATGCCTGCGGCAACCAGGTAAGTTTAGGCGCGCCGCTCGCAAATGTTTGCTCAGTTATTGGCTCGCGCAAAAAGTTTTTGTCGTCGGATGTTTTGGTAAGCTGCTTGGCGTATTCGGCCGCGGTAGTGCCCGACGGAATGCACGTAACGTGGTTGAGGTCGGTGTTGCCGATTTTAGAAGTACACGTCGGCAGCGCCTGCAATTTTGGCGTAATAAGGTCGGCCAGGTTAGCGCCAAAAACAGCCGTTTGCTCTTGCACCGGGATACTAAACGTCAGCGCCTTTGTTTTGCCCTCAACCCAGTCGTAGGTGGCGTTAATAACGGTGTTGGTCTTTTGCTGCAAATAGCCAGCGTCGAACGTTTTAACCAGTGCCTTTTGCAAGATGTCAGGGCTAATCAGCGAACTGTCGGCATCGGTTGTTGGCGCAACGCGCAAAAGCGCCGGCAACGCCGAGCTGTACACGTCACTTTGGGCGAGCCACCCCTTTACGACGTCGCGGTTGCCGATTGTCACATTAGCTGTCGCCAAAAAAATCCACAAACTTACGGCCAAGCCCATAAAAAAGCCAAGCACCCAGCGCGCGACCCTGCGTACGATATTCATACGTTTATTATAAAGGCTTATGCTCGCAAAATGCGCAAAGTTTTTTATACTAGGGTAAGCACCATGCATGGAGAGGTGTCCGAGTGGTTGAAGGTGCCGCTCTCGAAAAGCGGTGTAGCTAGCAATAGTTACCGAGAGTTCGAATCTCTCCCTCTCCGCCAACAAAATCGCACAGCAGTCGTTGTGCGATTTTCTTGTTGTTCGCAACCGTAGGTAATATTGTAAAAAAGCTAATTTTATAGTATAATTTGTTTTGTCATATCCGTGACAATCGTTAAGGAGGCTCGCAATGAGCCTGGCACTACTCAACCCCGACTGCCACCTCTGTTGGGATAACAACCAACTTAGGGGTGGAAAGGTCGCCGCTTCCTGCTCGCTGTTCTATCTGTACTGCTTTGGCGACGAAGCCGGCGGTATCGCATATGGGCTGATTGCGCCAAAGCACCATCATGCATCAATGCTTACCATGCCAGACAACTGGGGAAAGGAGTTCGGGGAAATGTTCTCGGTCATGCGCCTTCTGCTGCGATGCGAAGGTAAGGAGTTCAGCCCGTATTGGAACGATGGGAAGACCGCAGGTCAGACCGTCATGGGGCACTGGCATGTCCGCATCGAGCCACGGCTTGATGGCCAGCCCGCTAGTGGTATGGGGTTTGGATTGCTGCTTGCCAAGTACAACAGTCTGGTTGAGCGCATCAACGCGCTTGCTACTAGCGACGATCCAGCCGCAGCCGCCATTGCCCGCCAGCTCCTCGCGTAAACTGTACGACCAACTGGATAACCAAGCACCGGCCGGGGCTGAAACCGCGTTGACGCTTGCCAGTTGGGTAAAAAAACGATTTTCACGGATGCACTACCTGCCCCACGGCGAGCCCTGTGGGGCTTCGCTATTTTATGGCATACTTAAGCGTATGGAACCATCTATTTTTACCCGCATTATCAACGGTGAGCTACACAGCCACAAGGTCTACGAAGACGACCACGCTTTGGCGTTTCTTAACATTTACCCTGCCCGCCCGGGCCACACACTGGTGGTGCCCAAAAAACAGGTCGCGTACATCGAAGACATGACGCCCGATGATTTTGCCGATCTTATGGCCGCTGTTAAAAAGGTTGCCGACCGTATGTCGCAGGTGTTTGGCCACGAGTACCGCATTTGTGTAAAAGTAGCCGGTTTTGACGTCCCGCATGTGCATGTCCACCTTGAAGCATGTAAAACGCCCGATGATTTTTGGGCCCGCGAAGACAAAAACAAGCAACCCGACCACGCCGCCTTGGCCGAGATGGCCAAAAAGTTGGCATTTTAGTACGTTATTGACATAAGCGCAATAAAATGCTAGTGTTTTAAGTATAACCTACCTTAAAACAAACAACAAAATGCGCACATTTACCGCCGCCCAAAACACCCTCGCCTGCCTGCTTATTGCAGCTGCGGTGTTGGTGAGCGGCACGCACGCCAAAGAATTTACTCTGGTGACACTGCCTAATTTGTGGGCCGATGCCAAAAAAGTTGATGAAACCGGGCAACATATGGTAAAGGTCGCGACTGAGCTGCACCACCATAGTGACGCCTCGGCTAAAATACAAAGCGGTGACGGGCACCAAGCCGACACCCGCTCGCTGCGGTTGCTACACGAACACAAAAAGTCGCGGGCGTTTAGCGCCAAACTTGGCGACCGTTTGCTCGCCTGGTGGCAACTAAACACCTTAATGGTTAGCTAAGTTTCGTAATGTCGAGCTCGCGCTCCAGGCGTTCCTGGAGCGTTTTTTGTTCGGTAAGCTGGTCGCGCGTTTGCTGCACAACGGCCTCTGGAGCGCCAAAGGTGTAACTTTTGTTAGCCAGCCGGGCTTCGAGCCGTTTTATTTGCTCGCCTGTCGCGGCAACGCGTTCCTGTAGCTTGGCTCGGTGGTCTTGCAGTGTTTTTTCGTCGACATCAAGCCACGCCTCGTGCTTGGCGACTGCAAGGCGCAATCCCCTCCCCTGTTTGACGTGTTCTACACCCTTTAGGTTAGCGAGGCGCGTAATAAGTTGTTCGTTTGCTTTAACAAGTTCATCGTCTTTAACCAGCAGTGTTTGCTTGCCTTTCGCCAGTTCGGTGGCGACAAAGCGTACCTCTGTTACCAATGCCTGTATTTGCTCAAACGCCTTGGCTTTCGCCGAGTCAGTAGCAACAGAGGTAGGCCAGGTGCTCACCGCCAGTATGCTGTCTTCCCATTTAAGTGTTTGCCAGATGGTTTCGGTCACAAATGGGGCAAAAGGGTGCGCGAGGGTCAGGATGGTTTCGAGCACATATGCCAGAACAGATGTATTGTTGTTGGTTTTACTACTCTCGATGTACCAGTCGGCGACGTCATCCCAGATGGTGTGGTACATAAGTTCGTAGGCTTCGGCAAAACGGTAGTCTTCGACCAATTTGCCGATTTGTTTGCTGGCGGCGTTGAGGCGCGCAAGCACCCAGTGGTCGGCAATGGTTTCGGGTTTTGGCGCCCTGTCTTTGTAGCTATCACCGATGGTATCTTCGATAAACCGCGCAATGTTCCACAATTTGTTGGCAAAATTGCGGCCAGCTACCACATTGCCAGTCGAAAACGCCTGGTTCACCCCTGCGCTGCGGCTGGCGAGTAAGCCCATACGCATAGCGTCGGAGCCGAATTTTTGCACTACCTCTTGTGGGTTGATCACATTCCCCTTGCTTTTGCTCATTTTTTGACCGTGTTCGTCGAGCACCAAGCCGTGCAGGTACACGTGTTTAAACGGCACTTTGCCAGTGGCGTACAGGCCGAGCATAATCATGCGTGATACCCAGGGGAATAAAATATCGGCTCCTGTTTCCATAACGCTTAACGGGTAAAAATCTTTTAGCTCGCCGCCTTCCATATGGTCGGTGGTAATAAATGGCCAGTGGCCAGAGCTGAACCAGGTGTCGAAGGTGTCTTCTTCGCGTTTGTAGGTTTTGCCGGCGACCTCTATTGTTGGTAGCTCGACGCGTTCGTCGAAAATCCAGTCGTTTTCGTCGTCGACGTTTTGAAAGGCCGGGATTGGGATACCCCAAGGGATTTGCCGGCTGAGGTTCCAGTCTTTAAGGCCCTTAAGGTAATTGGCAAGCACTTTACCCTTGTTTGCCGGGCTAAAGGTGATTTCGCCGGATTCGAGTGCCTTAAGTGCCGGTTTTACCAGAGGTGCTACTTTTAAAAACCACTGGTCGAGTAGCATCGGTTCGATAACCGTTTTACACTTGTAGCACACGCCGACGCGGTTTTTGTAGTGGTCGTCGACTTTAACCAATAACCCCTTTTCTTGCAGGGCTTCGGCAACGGTTTTGCGTGCCTCAAGTACCGTCATGCCTGCGAAGCGGCCGGTTTTTTCGGTCAGCTTGCCATCAAGGTCGATAACAGATACGGCTGGCAAATTGTGGCGCTCCCCCATTTCCCAGTCGTCAAAACTGTGGGCGGGGGTGACCTTAACGACACCGGTGCCAAAATTGGGGTCAACTAGTTCATCGGCGATAACTTTTACTTTAAATGGGCCGTTTACTCCTTCGATTTCGAGCTCCTGCCCTACGTATTGCTTGTAGCGCTCGTCGTCAGGGTGAACCGCCACCCCTGTATCGCCAAATTTCGTTTCGGGGCGGGTCGTGGCAAGTTCGAATGGGCCATATTTTAGGTAATACAACGGTGTCGTGCGGTCTTCGTAGGCAACTTCGATGTCGGCAAAGGCCGTGTGGTGCTTGGTGCAGTAGTTAACCAACCGTTTACCTCTGTAAACATGGCCGTCATCCCAGAGTTTTTTAAACGTTTTGTAACTGCGGTCGATCACTTTTTTGTCGAGAGTGAACCTAGAGTAGACCCAAACGAGGCTGTCGCCGAA
>CAYTEG010000054.1:0-6052 GCA_964436805.1 uncultured Candidatus Saccharibacteria bacterium | reverse complement strand
TATCGTTGCAAGTTCTACACTATTTAATACGCTCTGCGTGATCTCTTGCGGGAAAAACCTAAATATAAATGCAGTCACAAATTGTTCGATGTTTTTAGATACTGCAAACTTAAAGCCATTCTTGCCCGGAGCGTCAAACAAAGAAAATACAGCGACAATGTTTTTAAGTATAGTCTGCGACCGTGCAGCCGTGTTAGAAGATGCAATAACCCGCACCAGCACCTGGTAACCAGGATGGCGGGTTTTGTCTTCTATTGCATCTACCGTCGCCTGCTCCAGGGCCGAGAGCTGTTTGTCTTCGGGCTTTGCTTCTTTGTTCTCTGGCGGTTTCCACAAGGCACCAGCAAGGTCTTTCATAGAAAGTGCGGCATTGTTTTTAGCGCCTTTGTCTTTGCGGATTTTACTTGCCCGCGAAAGCGATGCCTTAACCCACTTGTCGCCTGCTGGCCGTAATAAAATCTGGACTGCTGCGCCATCTTGTCGGTCGAGCGTTGATAGTACATTTAACAACGCCTGCATCGCGTCGCGCTTGGAGTCTTCGTAGGTCGCGATTGGGTAACTAAACTCTTTTTTAAGGGTAAGTTCACCACCAATAGTGCCGCTCATTTTGCCGACGGTGTTAAAAATGTTGTGATCTTCACATTCTTCCAGGCGAGCCGTCGGATATGCAGCGATTACCGCCTGCGCTACCACATCGGCAAGAGCAACCGGCACCACGACATAATAATGTATAAGGCCTTTGGTCGCGATAATTTCGAAGGCAAAATGGCGCTGCCCATACAGCTTCGTCTTAAAACCTTTGGTCGCCGTACTTGCCACAATGTTGTACATAACCTGCGACTGCGATATTGCCTCCTGAACAACCTCGCGGCTGTCACGGGCGCCAACGTCGATGTCGTCGGTCGATGGCGGCAAATGAATAAGCATAGGTACCATCTTGAGGCCACGTTCGTAATTTTTTGCCTCACGAAGGACTTTGCGGTATTGCCAATAGATGGCGTAGAGCACCAGCGCCAAAAGCATCCCCACGACCACGCCGACAATAATTACGTTGATCATACCACCCTAATCACTTGCTACTTTTACTTCTTTACCATAACGCTTCTTTAGGTAATCCGCCTGCAACTTGCTTACTTCTTTTTCTTGGTTATAAGGATCGTCTTTGGTTTGGGCAACAATTTTTTTGGCTTTGTCGACCCATTCCTTTTCGATGACGTCTTCGTCGGCTGCGGCCACAGGATTGTTATTGGCGACCGGTAACGGACTAAGGATTGGCACGACATTAGTCTGCGGCGCGACCTGCGGCTGCAATGGTTGTGGCAGTGTCGGGGGCGCCTGAACAGGCCCAGCTGGCTGTTGCTCTTGCTGGGCAGGGCGCTCAGGGCTAGCCTGCTGTTGCACTGGCGCCTCGGGGCGCGATGGCAATACCTGCGGGCTATAGGCACCCATTTCTGGCGAGTGCTGCGGCACTGGTAAATTCGACTCCATAACTAGCTAAATTGTAACACAATGGACTCTCGCGAGATGCCTAAAAGCCTATTTATTTTGCACTACGCCTAAGCACGTAAAAAGAGCCGAGTCCGACCAGCAAAAATATAAGTACGAGTTCTAAAAGCTCAAGTTGCCCAAGAGTATTTAACGCCACTAACAATACCGGCGCGAGCGATACGACGCTCATAACGTAATAACCGCGCCGCAAAGAATACGCCTTGTTTGGGCGAACCATCCGCAAAACCGAACCAACGCCGTGCAATGCCGCACAAAGGACAGATAACGAAAGCAAGTAAAGCAATATAAAAACGGCCAGGATGCTGACCGGGCCGGCCTCGAGAGGGTTTGTAAGGTGTAACATTGCCGCAAGCAAACCAACGCATACCAGTGGCGACAAGTATATAAAAAGTGTATTGCCGTGTAATAAATAGCGTTTTTTCGGTTCGTCCATAAAGCTATTTTAGTCTATTTCGAAAATATTAGAAAAAGCAAAAGCGGGAAATCCGCCCAATGTATATTACTTTTATGGCGCTTCCCGCTTGTTGCTAACTGACCGCTCTCTAGTAAGAGAGCGAAGATCGTTGCTCAAGGGCTATCTAGGTTCGGCCCGAGCAGCGTGGTGTGTGATTTATCTACGATGCGATTTGGCTAATGTGATGCAACAAATCAACCTGGAGTGGGATTCGTTGCAAGTTGAGTAGCCAAACCGCAGAGATAAGTAAGGTGCCAGCCTTCGACGTACTTATTTTTGTTTTATCAAAAGCTTACTTGTACTGTAGCAAACAAAAACGCTTATGTCAATAATTGTGCGCAAAAATATGTAGCTAAAATTATAACAATACACTATAAACGTTATAAAAAGTTCAACATTAATCGACATTTATCTGTTGTAATATTGATCGTACTACTCAATAATTTTTACTTTTATTTCTGTTGTTTGCGGCCGGCAAACGATAGCATTGTGCATCCCGAACCCATAAATTTGTGCAATAAAAAATAACTGCCCTGCATGTAGCCCGTAAGTCGCGGGAGCCGTATAGCCAAATTGCCAACCACAAAGTTTGCAAACACGTAACAACTCGGCGCTGCCGAGCGCCTGCGCGTGGCCGCCTATACGAGCACCGCCGCCGCACTACGTACATGCGGCTTGGCCACGATTGGCACCGGCCGGCGGAATAGCCCGCGTTTTGTGCGTAACATTATTATTGCAACCACAAAAAATCGTACCGCGGTATGGCTGCTGGCGTGCCATGTTGTTTGCAACGCGAGCCGTAACAAACTCAGCGAGCTTTGCTCCGGCTTTCGGGCAGATTTAATATTGCCCACACGCTAAGCCTGACGTTATACAACACACCCTCAACCCGGCTGGGTAAGTTTGAGCTCCATTCCCTACCCTGCAACGACGCAGAACCTTCATTTACGAGTTTTCCACAGATTTTACACAATACAAAAATACCCGTTGACATAGCCATGTAAGCCCCCTATTATAGGGGTAGCACTTGAATAAAAAAGGTGCTCAAAAACAAAAAACGAAAATACTAAACAACGGCTTCTCGCAGGCCGTTGTTTTTTAATATTTAACCTGTAAACATAAACAAATTGGTAACAAAAATAGAACAAAATACCAGCCTTTAGGGCTGGTATTTTTATGGTGGAGCTGCGGGGTATTGCACCCCGGTCCGCGCGGTGATCGCTTATCCTTCTACAAACATAGTACGTTTAAATACTTTCGTAGCAACAAACGCACAAGGGCGCTACGAAAGGTTGGTGATGATTGTCGGTTTTCTACTCACCAATCGAAAACCCAAGCCAGAGCAATATGACACGAGGCACGTTTGTGCTGGCGCGAAACGGCTCGCGGCTTTAGTTAGACTAAAGCTGGTGCGGTAGCGAGACGAGGGCTGAATGCCGAAGCAATAACAGCCACTTTGTCAGCTACGCGCTGTGCAAAAGATTTGGCACTTATAGGTTTGCTACGGTAACGGTGCAGCAACCGGTTTGCGAGATAAACTTTCAATGTCCACACGTCGAAGCTTATTCAGCCCCACGGTATCTATAATTATATCACACTTGTGCTTTGAGGCAACCTTTGCCATAATGACGCGGCTATGACAGCCACTGTATATTCTGCAACCACAATCGGATTTAACGGCGAACTCATCGAGGTAGAGTGTGACGCCTCTAACGGCCTGCCTAGCCTGCTGGTTGTAGGGCTTGGTAACAAAGCGATCGACGAAGCCCGGGAACGCGTGCGCAGCGCCATTAAAAATGTGGGGCTCGAATTCCCTAAAAAACGCACAACCATTAACCTTGCCCCGGCCAACCTGCCAAAACACGGCGCTCATTTTGACCTGCCAATCGCGATTGCGCTTTTGGTAGTAAGCGGCCAAATACCGCAAAATGCAGTCGATGACATTTTGTTTGTCGGCGAACTGGCACTCGATGGTTTGCTGCGTCCTATTGCAGGCGTAATTTCGCACATAGAGGTCGCAAAATCGCACGGCAAGTCGACGATCATCATCCCCGAGGCTAATGCCGAGCAAGCTAATCTTGTCGACGGTATACATATATTACCCGCCAAGTCATTGCGGGATGTGTATTTACATCTGCAGGGCGAACAAAAGCTAAGCGCCACAACGGCGGCGCCGCTCGCCAGCCACAGTACACAAAACTCAATCAACGACGTAAAAGGCCAAGACCAAGCCAAGCGCGCGTTACTTATTGCTGCGGCCGGCCGGCACAACCTTTTGCTAAGCGGGCCACCTGGCGCTGGCAAAACTATGCTTGCGCGGGCGATCGTCGACATCTTGCCGCCGCTTAGCCGCGACGAAATCATAGAAGTCACCAAATTATACAGCCTTGCCGGCGAAAACAGCGCCAGCGTCATTACAACGCGTCCTTTTAGGGCGCCACACCATACTTCGAGCCATGTGGCGCTGACCGGCGGCGGCGCAATCCCCCGCCCAGGCGAAATTAGCCTTGCCCACCGCGGGGTATTATTTTTAGACGAAATGCCCGAGTACTCCCGCCAGGCGCTCGAATCACTGCGCCAACCGCTCGAAGACAAAAAAATAACGATTGCGCGCGCCAACGACACGGTGTCATTCCCGGCCGATTTTATGCTTGTCGCAACCCGTAACCCCTGCCCTTGCGGCTACGCTGGCGACCCCGACAACGACTGTAATTGCCGGCCGCACCTTATTGAGCACTACCAAAAAAAGATGTCAGGGCCACTGCTTGACCGCATCGATATGGTGGTTGAGGTGTCGAGGGTCGACCCGGCGACACTGCTGTCCCAATCTGATGGCAATCTGGGCGATAGCATGGCTACAGAAGTTAAAAAGGCGCAAAAAATACAGTTCGCCCGATTTGCCCAGGCGGCCAAAACCAATGCAAACATGACGAGCAAACAGGTTGGCGCCTTTGCCAACCTGCAAACAGACGCAAAAAAACTTTTGGAGCGCGCCGGCACAACGTTAAAATTATCGGCGCGAAGCTATTTTAAAGTAATAAAAGTGGCCAGAACAATCGCCGACCTCGAGCAGTCGCAGCAGATTTTGCCCCGTCACGTATCTGAAGCGCTCCAATATCGCCCCCGCAACCAAGTTTAGGAGTTGCTATTAGGCCTGACCTCTGCTACAATTGACCATCGAATAGAGACTTAAAGCAACCAAAGAAGGAGCAGGTTTTATTAGTAAATCTGTGCGCATCAATGGAGCGATCAGCGCTCCGGAGCTACGCGTTATTGGCCCAGATGGGAACCAGATTGGAATTCTGTCGCGCGGGCAGGCACTTTTAGAAGCAGAAAAGGCTGGGCTTGATCTCGTAGAGATCTCGCCTGAGGCGCATCCACCTGTTGCACGTATCGTCGATTGGGGTAAATTCCTCTACCAAAAGACGAAAGAGCAACAACGGAGTCGCCGCAACACCAAGACTATCGAGATTAAACAGATGCGCATGGGCCTCAAGATTGGCGCAAACGACCTCGATATCAAGTTGCGCAAAATCCGCGAATTCCTTGAAGCGGGCCATAAGGTAAAAATCATGGCATTCTTTAGGGGTCGCGAGATGGCGCACCAAGAACTTGGCCACCAACTGCTCGCTAGAATTGTCGAAAAACTTCAGGACGTTGCCGTAGTCGAACAAAGGCCAATAATGGCTGGTAAGAATTTAGGAATTGTTGTAAGGAGTACAGTACATGCCAAAGCTCAAAACCCACAAGGGCACAGCGAAACGCATCCGAATCACCTCTAACGGTAAGATTCTGCGACTACGCGCCAACGGTTCACACCTGCTCGAAAAAAAGAGCGAGAGCCGTAAACGCGTCATTGCCAAAAAAGCACTTATTACAGGCGCTATTGCGAAAAGCATTAAGCGCGCATTAGGAGTATAAAATGAGAGTTAAACGAAGCGTCACCGCACGCAACCGCCACAAAAAGATCCTTGAACTCGCAAAAGGCATGCAACATGCCCGCCGCCGCTCGTTCCGCCTTGCAAAACAAGGGGTAATTCGCGCACTGCAGTACGCTTACCGTGACCGCCGCAACAAAAAACGCGACCT
>CAYTEG010000053.1:0-6163 GCA_964436805.1 uncultured Candidatus Saccharibacteria bacterium | reverse complement strand
AATCGATCGGGCGATAAATGGGTTTACAAGGGTGGGGATGTTGAGCAAGAGTTTACCCAACACACTCAGGCCATAAAGACGTTGATGGATATCGCAAAAAAGGCCGGCTACGATACTTATGTAGGTAAAAGAGAACAGCCTGAGCCAATATCAGGTAAACAGCTACGCGATTTCGCCACGCTGACCACTCTCTCGTCTCTGGATTTAGGGGAAGTCGCAAGAGCGAGGATAGAAATGATAGACTTGCTTTGGTTAGAAGACAACAAAATCGTGGGGGCCTTTGAGGTGGAAAACTCAACCAACTTTACTTCAGGCATCCAAAGGGCGTCAAACCTCCCGCAAACTATTCCAAAGATTATGGTAGTCCCAGACTATCGCAACAACGAAATTAATCGCATAACGGATCCTCTCTTCGTCAACTCGTTCAAGGACCATGGGTGGCTATATATGACTTATTCAGATATTGAAAAAATCGCAAGACAGCGGACGATTAACCTGAATGGCTTTTTGGGATTCGGCAGAGAGCTACATGGCTGAGGAAGGAAGATATGATCCGAGGAATAAGCTCAACGATCTGACGGGTAAAGAATGGTTGAAGCTTACAAAAAGCTTCTGGTTGAGTGAAAAGACCAAGGAAGACAAGTTTGCCTTTAAACACCCGGCTCCATTTCTTGTTAAGGACATCGAAAAGCTAATATCCCTCTTCACCAAGAAGGGCATGGTAGTTCTTGATCCTTTTAATGGCGTCGGAACCACTTTAGTAGCAGCCCACAATCAGAATAGGGCAGGAGTAGGAATTGACCTAAGCAAAGAGTATTGCGGCCTAGCAAGAGAGAGGCTGCAAACACTAAACATATCTCTTCAAGAGCAACAAATTATTGAAGGTGATTCCATTCTCGAAGTACCGGCACTGAAAGGTCAAATAGACTACTGCGTTACTTCTCCTCCATACCACAATATCCTAAAGAATAAAGGTTCGGGTCTGCGTGAAATGAAGGAGGGATTTAGGGCTGGCTCTAGACAAGGTGTGGAGTACTATTCTGATAGCCCAAACGACTTAGGCAACCAGGAAACCTATGAGGATTTCCTAAGACTGTTCGGTAAAGTTATGTCCGGGGTATTTGGCAAACTCAGACATAAAGGCTATGCGACAATTATCATCAGTGATTTCACGGTAGACAAGAATGAGGTAAATGTCCAGGGTGATGTCGTAAGGGGAATGCAGAACCTGGGATATGAATTTGTGGGCACTACAGTCCTTCTTCAAGATAACAAACCACTTTACCCATTTGGTTACCCATTCGCCTACAAAATCAACCATCATCATCAAAACATAATTAATTTTCGAAAGCCCTAATGTTCGTCCGTTACTTCATTTAGTTCCTCCAGCTTTTCATGCAACTCGACGATGGAAGCGTAAAGCATGTTCCACATTTGTCGCGTCTGGTTCACCATATTGAAATTACATCCCCTAGCAACACTCCCCATATAACAAAACAGCTTCGCACCTACCGAAGCTATTTTGTTTAATTCCCGCAAAGCCTGCAACATACCAACTTCCGTTTTTACTTACAAAAAAAGTATTGTAAAGTAAACTGATGCGTTACTTTTTTCTAAAACCTAACCGTAGCAAAAGACAAATATGAGCAAAAACTGGGACATCCGCCTACAGAGCATTTACGATACCGCCAAAGACCTACCCGACGCCACCTGTCGGCGTTTTACCCGCTGGGTTGTTGGCCAACCGGTGCTTGCCAAACGCTGGTTGCAGGTGAGTGGCTACCTGCCGGTGATCGCCTTGACCAACCGCATCCTTAGCGGCACATTGGGCGACTTAATGGAAGAGGCGAACCGATTTGTCATTCCTATGACGATATATCAAATACGCGAAATTCACGTTGATAACTTGGCTATTGGGCTGGCTGCGCGCCGCAACGATGACGCAACGTTTAACGACCGTGCGGCGCTGCTACGCGCGCATAATAACGCGATGCTGGCAATGCTGAATGGCGATGACCGCGCAGACGTAGGGCTCCTGGCAGATTGCCCTGATGACAATGCTGTGTCGGTCTTTATCCAAAGCCTGGCCGCTCCCGAACACCGCGCACTCGTGTCAGCATACTTGGCGGACCATCCTCGCGACGATATGGCAGCGCTTGAGTACTCGTATAAAACGCAATTAGTGGCCAACATCCGTGCGGTCGCGACTATGCTTGACGTCACGCGCCACCATGTTACGGCCGACCTCACGCGCCAAGGGCTAATCCGCCGGTACACAGCGGTCAACCAACAACTCGACAACCCGGCCGCAGCGGTCGATCAGTTGCTTAAGATGGGGACTGACACCATCCTTGTGGTGCCTACAATTTCTTATTACCTAGGCGCCGCAGTGGAGTTGCTCCAGCTTGACCCAGCCGTTGTGCGCACGGTGGTGGATGACGGCAGGCTGGGCCAAGCCCTCGATGCAGCAGCCTTAATCGTGCGGTTGCTCAACGATTGCGGCACAACAAACATCGAAGACGATGGCCATGTGCAAGCCGCGCTGGTTGCCGAGCTACACACTATTAAACGCCCAATGTCGATTGCCGAAGCCCTTACGCAAGCCCAATCATCTTTTGGCGCGGTGCTGACCCGATTTAATAAAGATATTACGTTCGGGGAATCTAACGTGTGCCTCGATGGTATCCGCAGCAGCATGGTAAACGCCGAATCAATCGCTGCACTCCAAGACCGCATGCGAGCGGTGTCGGCCGCTTATAAACAGGCGCAGAGCCAGCTTGAGCCCCTGCTGCAATCCATGCAAATACAGCCGTTCAGCGATGTCATTATGCGGTTCATCGAGTTTCACCGCACGTTATACACCTCCTCGTTCGAAAGCACCAGCGGCGAGTATGCCGTGGCAAAGGAGCAATGAACCAATGACTACATCAAACCATCGGTATAAACACATATCCTTGATCATCCTTGCCTCGCTAGCTATCTTGCTTGCCGGCGCGACCGGTTGGCGACTCTACAAAGACTACAACCCCCAGTCGTATATTAATTTTGCGCAGTACACCCCAACCAACATCGTCGATAACCTACAGGTAAACGACAAAGTGCTCGAGGTTTGGAGCTCTAACATTTTTACGTCGCTTAAGCCCTATGCCGTAAGCGCCATATTGCACTTAAACCGCCAAGACTCTTACATTACCGAAACAAAATATACAGACAATTCGGCCGATAGTACGTGTGACGGAGACAACGTAGTGTGCGCCGACAAAACTTCGCCACAGGGGCAAGCCTACAAATTAGCGCTTGTCTACGATGTTGCGGACGTAGCAAAAAGGCAACTTCACACCGAAGAGGTAATTTTTAATAAGGTGGCACGCGCATCCAAATTAATGTCGAAAGTAAGGGTGCGCCAATTACCGAAAAGGCGTGGGGCGATATGCTCGATTCGTTTAAGCTTGCGGCGTTCGACGGGCTGCGCGTGAGGCATATGCAGCCCGGGCCGTAGGCATATTTACCGCCTTTTAAAAACCCTGCTCCACCCAAAAACCACCACAACTATCGCCACCAACGCCAAATTTACGGTCGCCATCATAAACTTAACCTGGGTAAGCAGCCCGGCGCTGTCGGCAACCGCGTTTAACTGCGTGGGGTACAGGGCAATTATTGTTAAAAGGCAAATGTTTTCGAGCAAATCCACCAAGCCCATTAAAAACGGAAAGATAACCACAAAACGCAACTTGCTTTGGGCGTAGCCGGCTTTTAAAATCAAGTAAGCCATCAACATCCCAAAAAACAAGGTGTACGAACCGATGTACAAAAAGTCGACAACATCGATGGCGGCGTGCCAGCCGCGGCCGGTGTCGCCGTAACCGGCCAGCACTGTGTACGCATCGGAAGCGGTATACGAAGTATGGAAGTCGAGCGGGCTCACGCCTCCAAAATGCGCCTGCATTTGGGCGTTTATGGCCTGGAAGAGCAGCGTAAACGCCACGTAAACAACCAATCCCAAAACCACTTTTTTACCGGTGATTTTTAAATATAACTTGTTGAGTAGTTTTTTTACCATATGGTACTCCAAAATTATATGTACCTTATGATTATAAACTAAGTTAATACGACGGTTGTACTACCGCCCCAGTATCATCCCACACGTTATTTTCCCACTTCATGTGGGGCTGAGAGGTGTCGAAGTAGGTGACGGGGCCGTAAAAGCCGCAGTTGTTGTAATATTTGCGGCCAAAGTGGTTGCCACTAAAGGTGATGTCGTGGCTTACAAAATGTTTTTGTGGGCCGCCGCTGCCGTAAAAACAGTATGACCCGTTGGTGTTGAGCAGGTTGTTGACGATATTGTAGTTGTAAATGTCAGCAAAATCGGTGAGCAACCCAATGGCCGATGTGCAGCCAGCGACAGGCCCGTCGTTGCATTCGATGGTGTTGTGGCGAACGGTAACACCGTTGCCGTCACCGCTAAAGATGCCGTCTTTGTGGTCTTCGGTGTTGCCGCCGAGGCCGTGGATCCAGGAATCTTCGATGACGACATTGCTTTTTACCGCAGCGCCGTGCCCCGAATTAAACAGGTTTACGCGGGTAAGCGTGTAATTTGATTCTTGTATCGCCGACGGCGTGCCGTTCGACCCGTTCGATTGGCAGCCACAGTCGATGGTGCTGTCGCTAATAACCAGGCCGCTTTGTTGGCCGGCAAAGCCGCTAAAGGCTTCGACCGACCCCTTAATAAGGCTGCGGGTAATGATGACATTGCTGGCGCGCACGGTTATGTCGCCATTAAACTGGCAGGAATCGTACGTGCCGCTGGCCGTAATGTTGCCAGAGCAGGTGTGGAGCGTAACGCCGGGCGGGACGCCGGTACAATTACCGTCAGGGAACGCCGGATACGGTGGGCAACTCCGCGCGCCGGGCGTGGTTGGTGGCGGTGGTGGGGGAGGCGTAACAGGGGCGGCCGTAAACTGCACGGCTTTGCCACCAGAGGCGCTGGTGTCGTCGATAACTTTAGCGTTGGTGGCGAGGGTGCCTGATTCTGGCTCACTGGCCGTAAAAAACCCGGAGGCGCTAATACTTACGACCACGACGCCAACCGCTACCACGACCAGCATGGCGCCAAGGGCAATTAGTTTATTTCTTTGTGATAGTGCGCGGATGGTTTTTGATTGTTTCATGGTTTTTATAGTACTTACGCTAACATAATAACGCCCAATGCCGACTTTTGCTACTCAAGTTCGATAAATCCGCCAAAAATGCGCAGCCGCAACAAACATAGCCGCGCAAAAATAATGTGCACGTGCAAAAACACGGCCAACAGGGCGAGCGCCCACAAAATATTAAGGCTGGCAAAGGGGTCGGGGTTGGCCATATTTGCGGCGTCGAGCCCTTGCTGCAAAAAGAGCGTGCAAAACGGAAACAAAATATGCACGAATAATAATGTGTAAAAGCCCCAGGCAATAATGCTGGCGATGCGCACCGCCAAACGTCCAATGACTTCGGCCAACTGGCCAGGAGTGTGCAATGTTTGCCAGGCCAGGCGGCCAGCGCCCGAAAAATTACTCAGGCCCTGCAATAGCTCAAACACCAAAATGGCAATAATAATCGCCGCAATGATAATCATCGCATAATAAAACAGCGTGCTGTTAAAGGTCGCCAAAGCTATTACGTCAAAATTGCTCGGCGCGGTGACCAAAAGGGTGGCGACGCCAAACCGGCCAAAAATGGCGTCGTAAAACAACTGGTAGTGCTCTATGTAAGACCACGCCGCGGTGCTGAGCATTGCAAGCGCCACGAGCACCACCGTAATGCCGCTCAGCATTGACGGGCTTATTAATAGCTTAAATATCTTATATCGTTTCATTGGCTGCTTATATTATATATTGTCGGGCGCGATTCATATTGCTAATGTATATACTATAATGCTATCGTAAGAGTAATCAGCCAAAATAGGATAAAAAATGAAAACAATAAAATATCTGGTTGCCTGTCTGGCCTTCGTCATAGCGAGTGTGGCCGGCGGATTTGCATATAGTAATAAGGCATTGGCCGCTTGTAGTGCTACCACCGATTACGGCTCGGTAACGTCAACGGTTAACGTGCCCGAAGCAGCAACCTACCGCGTCTGGACGCGCATGATGGTGCCCGACACCAGCCACGCGACGTATCTTAT
>CAYTEG010000052.1:3949-6273 GCA_964436805.1 uncultured Candidatus Saccharibacteria bacterium | reverse complement strand
GAGGTATTTATTAGCAGCGCGTCGCACCCGTTTTACACTGGTAAAGAAACGTTAATCGACACCGAAGGCCGCGTTGACCGCTTTAAGGCACGCGCCGAAGCCGCAAAAGCCCGCAAAGAAGCGCTGGCCAGCAAAGCTAAAAAAGCTGCAAGCCGCGCCGACGCAAAAGCCGCTAAAGACGACAAATAACTGCAGGCGGCGCCAAGCCCGGGGGCATTTTGATGGCACGCATCCAACTCAATCTGGAGCAACTAAAAACCGAACAGGCGGAACTTACCGCCTTTTTGTCGCGCCCCGATGCGTTTAGCGACCAAAGTTACGCTAAAAAAACAAAGCGCCTAAGCGACTTAGCCGAAATGATTAGCCTGGGCGAGCGCCAGGCAGCCGTAGCCGCCCAACTTACCGAAGCCGCCGACATGGCGCGCGGCGACGACGAACTGGCCGAGCTGGCGCAGAGTGAAATCCCGGTGCTCGAGGCCGAATACGCCGATATCGACACCAAATTATTCGAAATGCTGGCGCCCAAAGACCCCAACGACGAAAAAGACGTGATTGTCGAAATCAGAGCGGGTGCTGGCGGCGACGAAGCCAGCTTGTTTGCGGCCGAGCTGTTTCGGATGTACCAGCGCTTTGGCGAACGTCGCGGGCTTAAAACCGAGCTTATTAGCGAAAGCCCGTCCGAAGTTGGCGGCTTTAAAGAAGTTATTTTTGGCGTTAAAGGCGCGGATGTGTATAGCACGCTTAAGTTCGAGAGCGGCGTGCACCGCGTGCAGCGCGTGCCGGCCACCGAAAGCCAGGGGCGCATCCATACCAGCACCGTCACCGTGGCCGTGCTGCCCGAAGCCGAAGAAACCGACGTTATTATTAACCCGGCCGATCTGCGGATTGACGTTTACCGCTCCGGTGGCAACGGCGGCCAAAGCGTTAACACCACCGACAGCGCCGTGCGCATTACGCACATCCCGACCGGTTTGGTGGTGACCTGCCAGGACGAAAAATCGCAAATTAAAAACAAAGACAAAGCCATGAAAGTGCTGCTCTCGCGGCTGTTGACCATGAAGCTCGAAGAAGACCAAGCCAAGCTGGCCAGCGAACGCCGCAGCTTAATTGGCTCGGGCGACCGCAGCGAAAAAATCCGCACCTACAACTTCCCGCAAGACCGCATTACCGACCACCGCATTGGCTTTAGCCGCAGCAACATCCCCGGCGCCCTAAACGGCGAAATCGACGACTTGATCGAAAAACTACAAGCCAGCGAACGCGAACTGCGCGCCGCAAACATCGAAGCGCAGGGCTAATAAGGTGACAATCGCCGACTACCTTACACAAACAATGCGTGCGTTTGAGGCCGCCGGCATCGAAACAGCGCGGCTCGACGCCCAGGTTTTGCTGGAGCGGGCGCTTAACCAAAACAAAGCCTGGTTGCTGGCGCACGGCGAAGACCAAATCGACGCCGAAAAGTTGCCGCTTTTGCAGGAACAAACCCGCCGCCGCGAAGCCCGCCAACCGCTCGCCTACATTTTGGGGCGGCAAGAATTTTATGGCCGCAACTTTGCGGTTTCGCCCGCGGTTTTGATCCCCCGCCCCGAAACCGAAGAGCTTATCGAACAGCTTAAAAAACTACCGCTGCCAGATAACGCAAGTATTTTAGACGTCGGCACCGGCAGTGGTGCCATAGCCATTACGGCCGAACTTGAGCTGCCGCATTTGCGCGTCGACGCCTGCGACACAAGCCCCGAAGCGCTGACGATCGCCGAACAAAACGCCGAGCGTTTAGGCGCAAACGTGCGTTTTTTTGCGTCTGATTTGCTCGCCAAAACCGAACATCCTTACGACTGCATTGTCGCCAACCTCCCCTACGTCGCCGATGACTGGCAGCGCTCGCCCGAAACAAATTTTGAGCCGCCCGAAGCGCTTTTTGCCGACGACGAAGGCCTTGCGCTAATTACCCAGCTTATATTGCAGGCTCCGGGCAAACTCAACAAAAAAGGCTATTTGCTGCTCGAAGCCGACCCGCGGCAATTTGACGCCATTAAAAAAGCGGCGGCAACCGCGTTTACTTTTGTTGCCAGCGTTGGCTTTACGATCACTTTTAAGAAGATGTAAGCAAATCGGGCATCGCCGTTAGCTCGCTCAGCGAATGCACCGAGCGAAAAATATCGTTTGGCCAAAATTTATCGCTATTTTCGGCGTGTTGTTTTGCTTCGCCAAACGACATCGAGTGGATGTCTATTTTTTCGCCGGGGTCGAGGTGTGGTTTGTCTTCGCCTTCAAAATCGGTCGCCAAAAACGTGTACACAATTTGGTCGATTTTAGAAAACGGC
>CAYTEG010000052.1:0-3939 GCA_964436805.1 uncultured Candidatus Saccharibacteria bacterium | reverse complement strand
AGATAACGGCTGCTCGGAGGCAATTAACTTCCACACTTTAAACCGCAGGCCGGTTTCTTCGTGCATTTCGCGTTTGGCCGCGTCAAGCTCGGTTTCGGACTCGATATCGTGCCGCCCGCCGGGCAGCCGCAGGCGCGGTTCGTAGCTTGGCTGTTCGTCGGTTATTGTTACAATCGCGCCTTCGTTAATGGCAATAATCTGCACCGTATCCGGGCGTTTTAGCATTTCGAATGTCGCAAACGAGCCATCAAACATTTGCTGCTGCCAGTGGTATACATCGTAAATAATACCCTTAAATACCCGCTCAGCCTCGGGCGGCACGGGCCGCATTTGTTTAGGTATATACCGGCGCATTATTGCGGGTACTCGCCGAGCGTGACGCTTATTTTTTGCTCTTTGCCGCCTCGGAGCAGCGTTAATTCTACTTTGTCGCCGGGTAAATATTGGGCGAGCAGCGTTGCGAGGCCTTTGCCTTCTTCGACTGCCGTGGTGTTTACTTTGGTAATAATATCGTCAGCCTGTATGCCAGCGCTGGCCGCCGGGCTGCCGGGCAAAACTGCCGGCTGGCCGCTGCCGCCCGCAACAAGCGCACCTACTTTAACTGGTAATTTAAGATGGTCGGCGATCTCGGCCGTCAAACTTACATAGCGCACGCCAATATAGGCCTTAACGATTTTGCCTTTGGTGATTACCGAGTTCATTTCGGCCTTGGCAATGTTAATCGGCAGCGCAAAACCGATGCTTTGGCCGTCGGTGGCGATCGCGGTGTTAATGCCAATCACCTCGCCCTTTAGGTTAACCAGCGGCCCGCCGGAGTTGCCGGGGTTAATTGCGGCGTCGGTTTGGAGCATGTCTTCAAGTTGCTCCGACGAGGCACCGCTTTCGTCGGATGCAGTCAGCGGGCGGCCAATCCCCGAAATAATCCCGCTGGTAACGCTGTTGCGAAAGCTCCCAAGCGCATTACCAATCGCCACCACCTGCTGCCCCGGCTCGACTTCGTTAGAATCGCCAATCTGTGCGGGCGTAAGGTCGGGCGCGCCGTCGATCTTTAAAAAGGCGATGTCGCTTGATGGGTCGCGGCCAACTACCTTAACGTTGGTGTATTCGCGGCCGTCGCTCATTACCACGTTAACGCTGCTAATGCCGTCGGGCACCACGTGTTTATTGGTTAAAATGTAGCCGTCTTTCGATATGACGAAGCCGCTGCCCGCGCCCTGGCTCACCTGCTGAAACGAATTGCGCGAGCCACCCGTGACCGATTGCGTGGTAATTGCCACAGTACTGGGGCTGACTTTTTTAAACACGTCGGCAATTACTTCGCCTTGCTGCAATACAATTTTTTGGCTGTTGTCGCTAATAGTGCGCGATGCGTCAACGTGCACCAGGCCGCTGGCGATAAACAACCACGCGCCCAAAAAGCTGGCCGCAAAACAAAGCATTACCATGCCGGCGACCGACCATATTTTATGTGGCGGTTTTGGCGCAGCGGCAGGCGCCGGCGTAATTACAGGCTTTTTCGTTTCGGTACTCTCGGTCATTTTGCCCTCCCTGTTAAACGGTCACATCCCACGATGAGAATAATAAAATCACAGCAATTAATACCCCGCCAAACACCACGGTGCCGCGTAACATCGATTTGCTCAGCCGGTCGTTTTTGCTAAAGTCGTACATTCGCGCGGCGCAAAAGCCGACCACCAGCATAATAAGCGCGATCTGGGGGATTTTTATAGGAATCCCAAGGTTGTAGACGTTCGTCCAGCGGTACATAACCCAGGCGAGCTCGGCCATAAACAAGCCCCACACGCTGGCAATGAGTTCGATGTACGTTTCTTCGTAGTTGCTCACGACGTGGCGCGCGGCAACGTAGCCAATAAGCCAGCACGCGACAATCACAAATGCTTCGGGCAGCAGTACCGAGTAATTAAACAAAGCAATTAAGCTGACGACCTGCGCCACACCGGCCTGGAGTAAAATCCCGTGCTGCGTCGAGCGCGGCTTTAAAATAATAAGCCACAGTTCGTACAAAACAACCAGCGCAATTTGCAGCGTAAACGCGCCCTGCGCCAAATAAATAAGCGAAACGGCGCTAATGCCGACCATAATGTCGGCCAAGTTGGCCTTAATGTTCGCCCACCAAAACCGCGGGCGCAGCGCCAAAATGCGCCATTTGCTTAAAATAACCAAGGCAAACGCCAAGTATGGTGGGTCGAGCCGCACCAAAAACAGTACAGCGACCGGCAGCAACAGGTTAAGCGCCGTGTATATAAGTTCGCTCACGCGGGTGCGCGTGGCTTTTGCACGCAATAGGTCTATCACAATGCCTTCATTATAGCATCAGTTTTCTGAGAGAGCGCTTTATTGCTGCGTGTTTGTGGCCGGTTGTTTGCCAACAATCACTACAAAGTCGGCGGCGCTCGATACGCCAGCTGGCGTGCCAGGGGTGACGTCGACACCCAGTATTTCTTTAAGCTTTTTGAGCGTGCCTGGTTTTTTGCCGCCGCTTAGGTCGTAAAAGCTGATTTTTTTGTCACCCAAAGCGTCGGGCGCATTGCCAATGACACTGACGATGATTTTTTTGTCGCGCAAAGCGTCGGCCTGAGTTTGGCCAAGCCCGGCAACACCGCTAGCATTAAGCACGTCAACTTTTGAGCCCTCGAGCGAAGCAACATCGCCGGTCGAAAGCGCCGTTATCGCCGATTGGATTGCGGTGTAGGTAAAGCTGCCGGCGTTAGGGCAAATGTCGCCGCTAAAACAGCTGGTAGTCATTAACGGTTTGGCTGCGTCTTCGAAGCTATACGATGTTATATCTTCGGTTTTTACATTTTTGCCAAGCTCGAGCAATGTTTTAATTTCGTCGGCGGCAAAGTTGGTACGCAGGTTATTGCCAAGCGTGTCGAGCAAGTTGTTTACGGCCACCGGGTTGGTCAGCACGCCGGCGCTCACCGCTTTGTCTTTAAGGGCGATCAAAATTTTGCGCTGGTTGTCTTGGCGGTCGGGGTTGGAGCGGCTGAGGCCGTAAGTGGGGCCAACGTCGCCGCGGGCGCGCGCCAAAGCCAGGGCGTGTATGCCGTCGAGGTTAGCCGGGCCAATAGGGTATTTAACGTAGTAACACTTGTACTGGCACATCCAGTCGAAGTTGCGGTCTAAGATGCCGCGTGGGTCGGTGCTTTCGATGTTAACCGTAATACCGCCAACGGCATCGACGGCCTCGCGCATAACCGTGTAGTTAACATGCGCCGCATATTGTATATCGAGCCCCAGTACCTCGCCGATTTTAGTGCGCAGCGCTGCCTGCGCGGCGTCTTCGCCCTCGCTTTTAACACAGCTATACACGACGTTTATTTTGCCTTGGTAGCCCGACACGCAGGCGCGGCCGTACTGCACGTGCAGGTCGCGCGGGATGCTCACCACAAAGGCGTTGTGCTTTTTTTGGTCGACGCTTACCACCATAATCGAGTCGGTCAGATCGCCGCCAGGGTGGCCGGGGTCGTCTTCGGAGGTGCCAAACAGCAAAATGTTGCTGCGGCCATTGGTATCTTCTTTAAGCGGTTTGGCTTGCTCAAAAATAGCGGCAACCACGTTGCCTTTAAAAATTTTGCCGCCGGTTGCCAAAAATTTGTAAATAAAGTAACCGCCAAAAACAAGTAAGCCCACGGCCGCCAAGCCCACAATAGTGAGCGTAATTTTTTTGGCCGACCATTTTTTGCGCACCCGGTTGCGTTTGTCTTTTTTGGCGCGGCGGTCTTTTTTAGCGTTTTTGCCGCCGCTTTGTGGGCGGTCGGATTCCAGATTAAGGTCAAGGTCGATTTTTTGGCGCATAGGTTCGGGCAAACTTAACGAGGTGTCGGTGCCTAATCCGGCAGGGCCTGCCGTACGTTGTAAAATTGGCGTGTGCGGCCGGTTTGCCGCCTGGCGGGCAACGCCTTTTGCAGGGTCGAT
>CAYTEG010000051.1:0-6353 GCA_964436805.1 uncultured Candidatus Saccharibacteria bacterium | reverse complement strand
AGGTGGGCGATGCGACGGCAGCCGTGGCCGAAGAGACTTGGGAAGAAGAACAACCTGTGGGGCAACTCGCAGTCGACGTCTACGAGACAAAAGAAAAGTTGATAGTTAAGGCCCGCACCGCGGGTGTTAATAAGGCCGACCTCGACGTAAGTATTTCTGACGGCATTTTAACGATCAGCGGCACGCTAACCAGCGGCGAAGACGAAGTAGAAGGCTGGCACTTACAAGAATGTTACTGGGGCGACTTTTCGCGCACGCTTGCACTGCCAGTGCAGGTAAAAGAAGAAGAAGTCGAGGCCATGCTAAAAGATGGTGTGCTCACGATTAGCTTTACTAAAATCAAGCAAGAGCACGCCCGTAAAATCGAGATTATGTAGCCGCGCGCAGGCAACAAAAAAACAACCACTCAGCCCGGGTGGTTGTTTTTTTGTAGTGTCATTTACGGGCGCCGAACTAAAAACGCACCCATGATGGGTGCGCGTTTAGTGCCAAGCTTGTACTTAAGCCTGGTGTGAAGAAACAGGTTTGTAGGTAGTTGTCGTACCGCTCACCAGCTGGTTACTTACAAAGTTGACGGCAGCGTAAGCCAGGAAGGCCACAACAATACCGATGATTGCGTACAAAATGGTGTTTTTGGCGCTTGTAACGGCGTTTTGGTCACCGGCCGATACAACGTAGCGGATACCGCCGATGATCAGCATGATCACCGCAATGGCACCGATGATAAACAGCATAATGTTTGTAATCGTTACAAAAATGCTGTTTGGCCCAAACAGGTTGCTTGGTGCGTTGGTTGGCTTTGCACACTCGGCGCCGTGCGATATGCCGCCGCTTGTCACGACATCACAACCAGCTGGAGGCGTTGTTGCTTGCGCGTAAACCGCCGCGGGGCCTGCAACACCCAGGCTTAGTACCAACGCTGGCACAATAAGCAGGGCAGCAGAAATTTTCTTAACTAATGCTTTCATTACATGATTCTCCTTATGTTCTTTATTGTACCACCAAAAAAGCTGTGAAGAGTACAACTATTTAATATTAAACGCCGCAAATACGAAGTGCACGATGGCGTAAGCCATAAAGGCGACAATAAGGCCAATCACTGCGTACAAAATGGTGTTTTTGGCGCCGCTTAGGCTGTTTTGGTCGCCGCTCGAGGTAACGTAGCGCAGGCCGCCAACGATAATCATGACCACCGCAATCGCGCCTACCAAAAATATAAGCACGTCGGTCAGTTGCTGTAAGGTGCCGGTAACAGTGCGGCCGTCGCTGCTTTTGCACGACCCGCCGTTAGGTAATGAGGCATCGGCATCCCATTTGCCGCCAGAACCTTCGCAAAGGTCTTTAGTGTTGGTTGCCGCTTGCGCAGCCATAGGAGCGAACACTGGTGCGGCCAAACCGGCCAAAAGCGCAAGGCTGATAAAAAATGTTGAAAGTTTTTTCATACTAAATATTAGTTAACACAAAGTTTACAATTGCGTTGGCCATAGCCGACAAAACCAGCCCGATCGCCGCATACAAAATAGTATTTTTGGCAGAAGTAAGTTGGGCAGGTTCGCCGTTGCTGGTGACGTAGCGCAGGCCGCCGATGATAATCATGAGCACTGCAATGGCGCCCGTAATATAAGTGAAGGTGCTAAGGATTCGGTTCCAGAGGCCGCCAGGCCCAAAAAGTTTGTCGGTTTTGGTGGCTTTGCAGATTGACGTATCGGCCGCGCTGCCGGTGCAATCCTGAAACACATCAACAGCAGCTGCTGGCACCATTGGCGCCAAGGTGATGGTAAAAACAGCGATAATTGCAGCGATGTATTTTTTCATACTGATAGTTGTCCTACTTCAAATTGTACAATAGCGAATGCGCTGAGCGAAACGACAATGCCGATCACGGCGTATAAAATGGTGTTTTTGGCTTGGGTCATTTGGCCTTGGTCGCCGTTGCTGGTAACGTAGCGCACGGCGCCAATCAGCAAAAACAGGGTGGCGAGGCCGCCAATAAGCATAAAAACGGCGCTCAAAATGTTGGCGATTGTGGTGCCGTTAACGGCGACTTTGGGGATGTTATCGACAGGTACGGTGGTAATTGCGGCGGCGATAAGGCGTTCCATTAAAATGCTCCTGCAACAAAGTTAACGATAGCGACCGAAATCATGGCGAGTAGCAAGCCAAAAAGGGCGTTGTATATAATTTGCCGGGCTTCGTTAAACTGGCCGGGGTCGCCCTGGCTTTTTATGTATTTAATGCCGCCCCAAACGACAAATCCGGCCGCGGTGTAGCCGGCGACTTTAATGGCGTCGCCCAAAAGGGGGAGTGTAATAAGCCAAAAATCGCTGAGCTTGGTGATTTTTGGCACGGAGCCGTCGTGCTCCAGGCAGGCATCCCACGACAACAAACCTAAAAAGTTTGCGACGGCGTCGCGGCAG
This sequence comes from uncultured Candidatus Saccharibacteria bacterium, assembly GCA_964436805.1. Classification (GTDB taxonomy): domain Bacteria; phylum Patescibacteriota; class Saccharimonadia; order Saccharimonadales; family EFPC-124; genus EFPC-124. The sequence goes on along the minus strand of CAYTEG010000051.1, from coordinate 3,936 downwards.
GTGGCGGCAACAAAGGTTGCGTTACTCGTGGCCATGGCCGGCGCGGGCACAGCTGTGCTAAGCGTCGCCACAACAACAAGCGAGGTTAAAAGGCGGCGGATCATCTAAAAATCCCCCCGGGAATCAAAAACTGCAAAATTGCATACATAAATATAAAGAGCAGCAGGCCGATGATCGAATTAATAATCATGTTTTGCCCTTGCTGCGTCTGGCCGGCATTGGCGCGCGCCGTAATGTACATGTACGCGCCAGCGATAATGCCACCAACTACCGCCAGGCCAACGCCGCCTGCCAAAAATATAAGGATGTTACGCAGGTAAAAGAAAATTGGGTTGTCGACGATATCGGTAGAACGCGCATTAATAGGTACACATTTGGTGCCGCCTTGGTCGACTGGCAGGCTTACTTCTTGCTCGTTTTTACCGCACGCGGCGTAGGTAGGGGCGGCAACAGTGGTAACAATTGCGGTCGCAAACAGGGCGATAGTGACGGCGCTCGTAATGATATGAATGAGTTTGTTTTTCATAATAAATTCTACGTTCTACGATAGCATATTTTGCCCGCGCGCGGCCAGTTTGCCCACACCGGTGGTATCGTGTTTAAATAAAAATGCCACACAAATTTGTGCAGGCACTTGGTATTTTATGGCAACATTGTGACTCGCCACGGGGACGTAGCGCCAACCACAAACCCCGGGGCAAAGTCAAAAACACGCGAAGATAATGATAGCATGGCTGTGTGCAGACCGACAAGACTGTGGGTAAAAACGCTGTTTTAACAGGCCTGGGCGTGCTATAGTAGGCGTAATATATGAAGCGTTTAGTTGGTGGCGTACGTATGGTGTGGGCGCGTGCAATCACAAATCAGTGGGCTGTGAGCCTGTTTGGGTTTATCGTCGTTGGCGCGGCCAGTGTTTTTTTGCTGCAGGCGCAACCGGCGCTCGCCGCACCAGCCACCAGTGTCAACTGGCTTAACCGGCAATATATTGTCGATAATAACGGGCACAATTACTACGACAGCAACACCTTCGATTTCGTGCGCGAATATGTCGAGGAAACCGCCGAAAACTGCCCGGATTCTGTCCGCTACACCCCAGCCCACACCCGTAACGACGAAGGCTTAAGTGATGATTTCTTCTTTTTCCACGCCGTCGACTACGACAAACCCGAATTTTACACCAGCCAGCTCATAGTCCGCGAACCATTTACCACCGACTCAGGCAGCATAGGTTGTAACGAAACAGCCAAGACAATGACCGTTGGCAACGCCAGCAACCGCCGCATCACTTGGTACAAAAACGACAAAGACCAAGTAGTTAATATGTTTACCGGCATTGTGTTTAGCCGCAAGGGCGACTTTAAAGGCTCACCAAAATACTACCGCGACAGCGAAGTAGCCGACCCCAAAAACAATTGCCGCGACCTTATCGTATTGCACGCCGCAAACCCAATCAGTGCAGCCGAATCAATGTTTGGCAGGGGCGATATTGCGGGGAGTTCAATCCTTTACAGTGTGGAAGCCAACAGCGACCTCGGGCGCGAATCAGAAAGCTACGACCTCATCACCGAACCAAACGCCATTGGCCCCAAAACATGCCACATACGCGGCAGTGCTTTAGACCGTAAAATGACTGGCGAATTTGCAGAATTTGCAAACGGGCATAACTCGTACGACCTTACATTTACCACGGCTGGCCTCGACAGCAGTGGCGCAACCGCTCCCAACGACGGCGACTACAAAGATGACGCGTTCATCATTTTTGTCGGCGACATGAACAACCTGCCAAAAGATGCGACCGGCACGCCAACTACCACCCCGACCGACCCAGGCAGCTCCGACCCAGACAAACTCGGCGGGCCAACCTGCAAGGGTGGCGGCTTAGGTTGGATTATCTGCCCAATCATCTCGGCGATCCAAGTTGCGACCGACCGCCTGCAAGACGCGTTGCAATATTTCTTAAGCGTCAACCCTTTGCCGGTTGGCACGGGCCCGATTTACGAATCGTGGAACAACATCCGCAACATATCAAACATCGCCTTTGTGATTGCGTTTTTCGCAATCATATTATCGCAGGCGACATCAATCGGCATTAGCAACTATGGCATTAAACGGTTATTGCCACGGCTTATCGCCATCGTTATCGCCACAAACGTTTCGTATTATATTTGCAGCTTTGCCATCGATATCTTTAATATTTTAGGTGTTGGCATTGCCAGCCTGTTTACCCTTGTGGGTGGCGAGGCGGGCAGCACAATAGTCGTAAGGGGCGGCGAGGGCGCACTGATGACTGGCGCGATTGTCGTTGCACTTACCTGGGCAATTACCACCGGCGCGATCGTCGAGATATTTCCGTTTTTGGTGGCGGCGTTTATGGCGCTACTGATGACATTCCTTGTTTTGATCGCGCGGCAGGCACTCCTTATTTTACTGGTTGTGTTTTCGCCACTGGCCTTTGTTGCCGGCTTATTGCCGGGCACCCAGCAATGGCTCAACCGCTGGAGTGGCATGTTTATAGGTATGCTCGCGATGTATCCGATTGTTATGGCCCTGTTTGCTGCCGGCGAACTCGCGACTGCCATTTTAAGCCAGACAGGGGGTTAAGCTAGTGAAAAGTTTTTTGGTTGTCGTATTTGCGATCGGAATAAAAGCAGCGAGTGCTGTTGTTGCCGTAAAAATATTTATGGATCTTATTTCGGCCAAATCAAAAATATTTGGTAAAGCACTTGGCATGGGCAAAGGCGCCATTGACGCCGCGCGCAAACGTGCCGAGGGCACCAACTACTACCAGCGCCGCCAAATGGCCAAAGAAGCACGGCAACAAGAGCGCCGCCGTGGCAATATTAAAGACTTCGCCGACCGCCTGAGTGGCGACAGAAGGCGCGATGTGTTGCTGCGCCGCCGTGCCGCCGGAGGCATCACTGGGCAGCTATTTAACACCAACCAGGCCGCACAAGAACGCATTAGGCAAACTGCAGAAGAACAACTATTAAAAGAACAACGCGAAGAACCAAACCGCGCTTCGCAACGCATCCGCAGCGCTGGCTTAACGGGTGACGTCAGCCACGTACGCAGTGCTGCAACCAAGGCCGGCCAAACAATCACCTCGCCAACCGGCCAAAAGGTTGTCGTCTCAGAAGCTATGCGACAAGCCGCCATTAACAACCTTGCTGCTGCTGGCCGTATTAAAGAATTGCGGGCACTCGAAAACAACGACCTGGCATACCTCAGAAAAGCCACTGGCGATCCGACCTTTGTGCCGACCGCCGACCTCTCTGCCCGTGGCCCCGGCAAAGCGCCAGTTACAGAGACCCACCAAATGCTCGACCGCGCCTACACCGAAAACCGAACGCCCATTTCGAACAAGGCGCCAGACTTATTGCCCGACTTGCGTGGCAACCTCGACATCCCATTTACTGGCCTCAAACCGGGCGAAGTGTCAACGCTTGACCCAAGCACCATCGACCAAGCGGCCGCTCACTTTGCCACCTCGCCAAGCGGCCCCAGCGACCGCCAGGAATTTATCGCACAGTTCCATGCCGCGCTTAAAAACCCGAGCCTTAGGGGCAACATTAAGCTTAAACAAATCGATTCGGTGGTCGCCATGCTTGCATCAACGCCTGGGCTCGACCCGGCAATGGCAGCAGACATCCTTGCAGAGCAAAAGGCAGCAAGTGGTACTCCTTAGTCTAAACCCAAACAGCGTATAATATAAGCAATGGCAGTTTACAAAGTCCCTCAAGATGTAGAGGCAGAAGACAAACTCGTCGGGCCGCTCAGCTTCCGGCAGTTTGTGTATGCCGGCATTTCGATGGGCGGGTTGACGATTGCCTTCTTTTTGTACCAGGTGTTTCCGCTTTTGGTGGTGATTCCGCTGCCTGTCGCCGTGCTTTTTGGCATTTTGGCGCTGCCGCTGCGCAAAGACCAGCCGATGGAGAC
>CAYTEG010000050.1:4252-6372 GCA_964436805.1 uncultured Candidatus Saccharibacteria bacterium | reverse complement strand
GTCGCCTTGGCGCTCAGCGACGGGCAGATTGCCGCGAAGCTCCACAAGATGAACCCGCGAGTTACTCCCGGGCCGACGGCTCGGTCGGCCGGGCTGCAGGTCGCCGCTATCATCCGTAAAGTCGGCGCGCGCAGCCGCCGCGGGCTGGCGCTGTATTACGTCGCCTACGTGTTGCCGCATCACTGTGTAAACCCTGGCCAAAAGCCGGGCGACATGCTGGCCGAGTGGAGACAGCGCGCCCAGGAGCTGTGGAAGGTGGTGTACAACCACCGCATCACGATCACCCCGCGCATGGCCGAAGCCGCTAACCTATGGGGCAACGCCGATTACCACGACCGCATGGCAATGGAGCTCGCAGGGTTTATAGAGCCCGCGATAGCGCCCAGTACGTTCTCGAAGTACGTAGACAAGATGTCGGACGCGCTCGCCGGCGCCAGCCACTCGGCCGGCGAGGAGAAAGTCATCAGGCTGGCGGTTGTCGCCTGTTTGGTGCCCGTCGAGCCGAATAGCGAAGGAAGGATGGCCAAAGAAGACCTAGGCGATTAAGCCTGGGCGCCTGCCTGTTTGGGCGGGGACGGCCGCGTGGTTTTTGCCGCGCGGCCTCTTGTTTTTCTGAGGGTTTTATATTATGGTTTAACCATTCGATTGAAGGGATGCATCATGATGGCAATGTCGCCACACCTGACCAAGCGCGAACGGCAGGTACTGCAGGGCTGTGCGTACGGTATGACGAACCGGCAAATCGGCAAATCGCTGATTATCGGCGAGAGCACGGTAAAGACACACATGCGCAGGCTATTGAAGAAGCTCGGGTTGAACTCCCGTTACGCAGCCATGGCCTACTACGCCGTCAAATACATCGACGAGGCCGCGCGCGAAACTTGGTACCGCGGCCCGGTGGCAACGGCTTTCGTGGAGGGCTACCAACGGCTGACCCCAAGCGAGCGTAAAGTGTTCGATGTGCTCATCGCCGAGCCCGGGATCACCGATCGTGAGATCGGGGCGCGACTCTTCCTGGTCGAAGACACGGTAAAGACGCACATGCGCAGGATCGGCGCCAAGTGCGGCCTGAGGGGCACTGGCAAGCGTGGCCGGCTGGTCGTGTATTACCTCGTGATACATGGCCAGGCCCAAAGCTCCTCTGCCACAACCGCCGCGCCGGCCGAAGCCGTCGCATAGCGTGCACATCCGGTCGAACGTACCGCACACGGCCAGCCCGTGTGCGGTACGCCGTACTATCGTATACTTATACCAATGACCCATTATTCCCAGGTAGATAACCAGGTGTTTGCGCAAATCAGGGGCGGGCACAAAATTATTGAGCCGCGCCTTAACGACGCCGTGCACCAAAAAGTACGCATCGGCGATTTAATTGTTATTATCAACCGCGCGACAAAAGAAGAAGTGGTGGCAAAAGTCGTTGGCTTGCTGCGTTACCCAACTTTTGCGGCGCTGTTTGCGGCGTTTCCGCCCCGTTATTTTGGTGTTGGCTCGCACAGCGAAGTCATGCAAGAGGTTCGCCAGTGGTACCACCAGGCGGCCGAAGCCGAACACGGCGTGCTGGGCATTAAGTTGCACGTTTTGCGTAAGGTATAATAACGGCATGGAAGTTAATTTTTGCCGCCGCTGCGGCACGACGCTGACCAAACATAATGACACCGCATATGTTTGTAAAAACGGCCACCGGCTGTTTATGAACGGTATTCCGGCGATCGGCCTGTTTTTGGTGAGCCCAAAAAATCAGGTTTTGCTTATCACGCGCGCAATCGATCCTGCTAAAGGCAAGCTCGATGTGCCTGGCGGGTTTGTCGATATGCACGAAAGTCTGGAGCAAACAGTCGAACGTGAACTGCGCGAAGAGCTGCATGTCGAACCAAGCATGCACGAATCGCTGCAATTTTTATGCAGCGCTACCAACGAGTATAGGTTTGATAACGAAATGATGTATCCGGTCGACGTCTTCTTTTGGGCGCGTGCACCCAAAGATATCCCTGTGAGGCCAGATGACGATGCTGCCTCGGTAGCCTGGCATTCTCTAAGCGAAATCGACGCAGAAGACCTAGCATTTAAAAGTACCCGCGTCGCATTTGCAAAACTAAAAACGCACCTGGCATAGGTGC
>CAYTEG010000050.1:0-4242 GCA_964436805.1 uncultured Candidatus Saccharibacteria bacterium | reverse complement strand
TTAGTTTAGGCGGGTAGCTTAGCGTTTGCTACTAAAGTAATCGATTTCTTTAATGACGTCGAGCAGCGCCTGGGCGCGGCGGTTGTCGTCGGTTATTTCTTTGGCGGCGTCGTGCGCTTGGCCAAGCAGGGCTTGGTCGTCGGTCGAGCGGATGATAAGTAGCAGCGTGTCAAAGCGTTCTTCGGCCGGCAGGTTAAGCTTGCCAACCAGCGGGCGCAACTCTTCGAGCGCCGATGATTTTAGCTTGTCGAGGTCGGCATTACCGGTGCTCACCATTGGCGAGGCGTCGGTTTTGTCGTCGTCTTTTGTGCTTTTTTTGCCAGCGTGCGTGTGCTCTACTTTTGGCTCTGGCTTGTCGTCTTTGGCGTCATCGGCCGGAGGAGTACTGCCCATGGTTGGCGGCGTAAAAGGTTCGTTGTCTGGGTCGCCAGCATCTGGGTCGAGGCTGGGCATTTTTAGGTCGTCGTCATCGTCGGCTGGAGCGGGAGCGGCTGGCGCAGGTGGCGTCGCGGGAGCCGGCGGCAAAGCCGGGGCGACAGGCATTGCTGGCGCAGCGCCGGGCATTGGCGTTTCTTCAAACTGCAAGCCCTCGTTAAGGGTTTTGGCTAAATCGTCGTTACCGTTCATTGGCGGCTGTTGGTCTTGGTTCATTTCCCACCTCGTAAATGCTTACGCTAGTCTTTATTACAATGTAGCATATGTACGCGGGTGGGGGAATAGGCACGCGGGTAAGTTATAATAAAGTTTTAGGAGGATCCATGCTCGACGACCAACATGTTATTGCCCAGCGCGACCCGCAAGATTATTTAGGCTTTGCCGCCGGCCAGCCCAAACAACTTGCGCACGACTTTGGCCTTGCCCAAAAAACATTTGCACGCCCGATACGTAACGTTGTTTTTACTGGTATGGGAGGCAGCGCGCTGGTGGCCGAACTCGCCCACACCTGGCCCGAACTGCAAGAACCGTATATTGTTTCTAAAACCTACGATTTGCCGGCGTTTGTGTCGCAGGACACGCTGGTGATCGCCGCCAGTTATTCGGGTAACACCGAAGAAACGCTGGAGTCGCTGGCGCAGGCGCGGCAAAAAGGCGCGCAAATCGCCATTATTACCCACGGCGGCAAGCTGCTGCAAATTGCGCGCGACAGCGGCGATATGGTGGCCGAAATCCCCGAATGCCCGCAGCCCCGCGCCGGCGTGTTTTACATGTACCGCGCGCTGGTCGAAATTTTAGAGGCGGCAAAACTGATCGCTGGTTCGTCTGCCGAGGCGCTCCAAAAGCTTGTTTCGCCGCTGGAGGCCGCGACCAAACAATGGTTGGCCACCGTGCCCGAAGCGCAAAATACTGCCAAGCAACTTGCCCAGCAAATGGTTGGCAAAACGCCGATTATTTACGCCGGCCCGCTAATGTCACCAACGGCTTATAAATGGAAGATCGACGTCAACGAAAACGCCAAAAACACCGCCTGGTGCGGCAACCTGCCCGAATTTAACCACAACGAATTTATCGGCTGGTCGAGCCATCCGGTGCAAAAACCGTTTGCCGTGATCGATTTGCTGTCGAGTTTTGAACACCCGCGCGTGCAAAAACGCTTTGCGCTGAGCGACCGTTTGCTTTCGGGGATGCGCCCAGCCTCGGTTAATGTCGAAGCAAAAGGCGACAGCGCGCTCGAGCACATGTTATACCTGGTGTTGCTTGGCGATTTCGCCACCACCTACATGGGTTTGCTTAACGGCGTTAACCCAACGCCGGTTGCTTTGGTCGAAAAGTTTAAAAAAGAATTAGGCTAATTGGGGGTGCGCCCGGCGCAGATCGGTTGGGTTGATCTGCGCCGGGGCGAACGGCTATTTACCCAGTAGCGCCCTGGTGACGTGTACCGCCTTCGGCAGCTTGGCGAGCGATACGCCCGTGAAGACATTCGGGAAGCGGTGCTGCAAGGCTGCCGCATTGTTGGTGTCCGCCAGTTGGGTGACCTCGGCCAGTTCGATGTCGAACCGGTCGGGCTCGCGCATCAGCTGGACGGCCAGCCTGCAGGCGGTGAGCACCAACTGCACCTTCTCGCCGTCCGACGTGTAGTTGCCTTCGTTCTGCTTGATCCACTTCCACGCGCGCCCGATCGGATCGGCCTGGAAGGTGGTGATCGCCATGACTTCGCAGCGGCAGCGCAGGTCTGCCATCTTCCTGTCGCTGGTGTGCATGCGGTCGGCCGACTGCACTTCCCAGGGCATGGCGAAGATGTAGTAGAACTCGGTCTCGTCACCCGGCCAGTTGAAACGGTAGACGACCGGCCCGCTGTGGCTACCGGTCACGGCCAGGAAGTCCGTGTCGCCAAGTGTGACGAGCTCGGTTGTTGTTACTGGCGCGCGGCCGCCGTTGAGCGGCGTCACCATGAAATCCGGCGCTGCAGCCGGCTGGTACCCCACAAGCTGGGGCACGTTCAGCAGAACGTCCAGCGGGTGGGTGTTCTGCTCGCCGGTGACACGCCGCACTTGTTCCCGTAGCGCCTTGTCGAGAGCCATAGGAATCCTTCCTATAGGGTATGTTCGCAGGCAAATAATAAACTATTTTACTTTATTTGTAAATTACTGGAAGTAGCGAAGCGCTTCGATTGGGTCTTTGCGCGCCGCCTTAAACGCCGGCCACGCGCCAAATAGCAGGCCGGTGCAAACAGATACGCCAAGCGCGACGCCAACAATGTGCCAGGTTATGCCCGGCATAAAGCCCAAAAATGTGCCGGCCAGGTAAGCTAGCACGTAGCCAAACATAATGCCAAGCACGCCCCCGACGATGGTCATAAGGAGCGCCTCGATCAAAAATTGCGACAAAATTTGCGTGTTTGTGGCGCCGACGGCTTTGCGGATGCCGATTTCGCGCGTGCGCTCGGTGACGCTGACCAACATAATGTTCATGATGCCGACGCCGCCGACGACAATCGAAATCGAAGCCACGGCGCTGGTGAAGGTAGTGAGGGTTTTAAACACGCTATCGGTGAGCTGCACGGTTTCTTCGGGGCGCAAAACGCTAAAATCTTCTTCGCCGCCATGGTTTTGCAGCAGCGCGTTAAACACTGCTTGGCTGGTTTGTTTGGCGGCGCCAGTATCGGTAGCGCGAATATTGATTTGCTGGATTTGCGCGATACCCTGGTTAAACGCCTTGCCGTCGTCCATTTGCACAAATGCTACCTGGTTGAGATCGAACACGTTGCTGACGCTGGCCGAAGATTCGAAGTGTTTTAAAATGCCGCTGACCGTAAACGGTTGGCCGCGGATGGTGACCGATTGGCCAATCGCGACGTCTGACCCAAGTAGGGCAGTGGCTAAATCGTTGCCGAGCACCACTGTGCCGCGCGGGCTCTCGGCGTCGATAAACGCGCCGGCACGTATGTCGAGGTCGAGCACTTTGGCGGCGTCGGGGTCGGTGGCGACAATCGTGCCTTGGCTGCCCTTGTCGCGGCTGCTCACACTGCCGGTAACGAGCATAAGGGGCGCCGCTAGGCCGACTCCTGGCGTTTTCGCCACGGTTTGCACGTCGTGCTCGGTTAAGGTGCTGGCGCTGAGCGCGGCCAAAAAGTTATAGCTCGTCACTTTGCCGTTTGCATCGCGGATGGCTTTGCCCGGCCGCACCGTCAACATGTTTTCGCCCAAGGCCTGCACCTGGCCGCGTACCATGTTTTTGGCGCCTTCGCCCAGCGCAAACACCACCGTCACCGACGATACGCCGATTACGATGCCCAAAATCGTCAGCATCGTGCGCACTTTTGTCGCCTTTAAGTTGGTGAGCGCGATTTTAAAATCGACCAGCCAGCGCATCATTTTTTAGCCTTTCGCGATTTGGCAACGGTTTTGCGCCGTTTTACGGCCGCGGCTTTACGCTTGGCTTTGCTCCGCGGCGGCAACAGCGCTTCGGTCGCCTCGGCGAATTCGCGGTTGGCTTCGGCGGCTTCGGCCATTGCTTTGCGGAAGGTGTTAAGCGGGCGCTTTTTGGTTGGTTCTTCGGTTTTGGGGTGCTTGCTGTCGCTGGCAATCGTGCCGTCGACCATCTGTATAATGCGGTCGGCGTACACCGCGACGTCGGGGTTGTGCGTGACCATAATAATGGTGTTGCCTTGTTGGTGGATATCGGCCAGCTCGGTCATGATAATTTCGCTGCTTTTGGTGTCGAGGTTGCCGGTGGGCTCGTCGGCCAAAATAATCGCCGGTTTGGTCACCAGCGCCCGGGCGATCGCCACGCGTTGCAGCTGGC
>CAYTEG010000049.1:485-6590 GCA_964436805.1 uncultured Candidatus Saccharibacteria bacterium | reverse complement strand
TTTTCATGGTAGCGGGGGTAGGACTCGAACCTACGACCTCTTGGTTATGAGCCAAGCGAGCTGCCTCTGCTCCACCCCGCGGCGAAGTTTTTACACTCGTTACATGTTACCAGATATGCTTACTCTTGTCAATCTAGCGCATACCACCAATGATCGCGCCCATTACGATCATCGTCACTAACTGCCCGCCTGTGTTAATAGCAAACAACTTTAATTTTTTGTGTATGTGGCCATAGTTGCCAAAAAGAATGTGTGAGGCCTGCACCGGCACCACAAAACCAATGTACATAAGCAAAGCGCTAAACACGCCAGCAAAAGCGCCCCAGTGGTAATATGTGTCGGCAATGGCGACCACAAAAAATAGCACCAACGCCATGATTATATTAAGCACAAATCCAACGCCAAACATAAGGCCCATTTGTTCCTGCGCTTGTTTTTCTTCGGCGGCAGTGAGCGCGCGGATTTTGGTAAGCAACTTGGCAAATGGTATATACCACACCGCCCCGGCGACCATCGATACCACGCTAGCAACTAAAATCGTAAGATAATGAACGTCAACGGTCATACAGTAAGTACTCCTTATTTTGTAGTAATTATAGCACTGTAGCGGTTAGTTGCTTAGCCTTTTTTGCCGAATAAAAAGTACATCCACTGTGCAAAATTACTGCGCTTGGTAATGGGCGTACCAGAGGCAGTCGGCACCGTAGCCGGCACCGGCTTAACGGTATTTGCCGGCAAAACCAAAACTTTTTCGCCGGGGTTTGCAACGCCTAAACGCTCGCGCGCGCTGAGCTCTAAATACTGGTTGCTGTTGTAATACGACTTTTGCAACTGCAGCGTTTTATTTTGCAGCTCGTCGACGGCGATTTGCTGCGCCAGCGCATCTACCTGTTGCTGCAGGGTAAAGTTACGCTGGATCGCTTCGATCGTGCTCCACACCCATGTTGAAGCAATCAGCAGCGCCACCACAAGCACACCATTATTAAGCGTTGCCAAACCGCGGGCGCGCTTGAGCCACTTTTTTATGTCAATCTTCATGGGTTTTGTCTTCGTGCAGCAGGGCTTGCAGCACGCCGTTCGTCCAGCCAAAACCGTCTTGCAGGGCGTATTCGCCGCCGCCGGCTGGCTTGGTTGGGTCGACGACATTGTATTTTTCGACCATTTTATGCGTTTTTTTGTAGGCCGCAACGTTGGTTGCAACCCAGCGCTGTTTTATTTCGGAGGCCAAAAAATCGTGGCCGTATGCGTGTAACCCCTGTATCGCCGCCCACTGCAGCGGCGCCCAGCCGTTTGGCCAATCCCACTGCTGGCCGTTGTCGTGCAACGTACACACGACCCCGCCGGGCTGGAGCAATTTTTTAGCGATCACTGCGGCGCAATCGGCAGCCTGCGGTTGTGTGGCAACTTTGCAAAAAAGCGCAAACGGGCCAGCGGCGCTTATCACCCCTGTTGACGCGCCAGCTACAAAATCGTAGTCGCAAAAAAACTTTTTGCCTTCGTCCCAGCAGTACGTGCGGATGGCAGCGACGCGCTGTTCGGCAAGTTGGTCGAAATGGCGTGCCAAGCGCTGCTGCTTAAGTTGACGATAGGTGATGGCGATGGTGCGCTCCAGCTCCACCAGCAGGCAGTTGAGGTCGACCGGCACGATGTCGGTAGTGTGGATGGTAGTTAAATCGTGCGGGTCGGCAAACCAGCGCGAGCTAAAATCCCAGCCCGATTCGGCGGCGGCGCGCAAGTCGAGATACACCCGGCTTGGCGTGCGGCCACTAGCGTGCAGCGCAGTTTCGACGTCTTCTTTGTAACTTTCGGGGCGCGGCGTCGCCAGCTTGTCGTAATAACGGTTAAGTACCGAGCCGTCGGGCAACAAAACGACCCGCCGGTTTGCGATGCGGTGCGGTTTAAGGCTGCGCGCACCTTTCATCCAAAACGCATGTTCGGCAAGCAGATACGGCAAATATTTAACGTAGGTCGTTTTTGGTTTGTGCTGTGCCAAAAGCTGCACCATCAGCGCAAACACCGGTGGCTGCGAGCGCGTGTTGTTGTAGGTGCGGCTGGCGTTGGGCACGTAGCCAAATTTGCGGATTAAAAACGCGCAGTTTTTTACCATGTTCTCGACCATCTCCCAGTGGCCGGCAGCAGCCAGGCCAAGCATCGTAAAATAACTGTCCCAATAATACTGGGCGATAAAACGGCCGCCCGACACTACGTACGGGTACGGCAGGCCGACAATCGAGCCAGTATTTTTGGGAATATCGCGGCGCAGCACCTGCCACAATTCTTCGATGTGCTGCTCGGGCGTATGCTGCGGGTTGCTGGTATAGGTTGGCGCCTGCAGTAGTTGGTCGAAATGCTGCTGCACAAACGCGCGCAGGTTAAAATGCGGGTCTTGGCGTTCTTTTAAATACTGTTTTAAAATGCGGCGGCCGGTAGGGCCCGGCGACATGTCGGCAAAAGTGATGCTGTCTGGGTAAATGCGCTGTAATTGCACGTCGCGAAACAACTCGCCCCATAGCTGGTCTGGCGAGTGTTTGGTCGGCGCAAGGTTAATTTGTGCGCGGCGCAATTGGGTAGTCAGCTTTTTGGGCAGATCCGGCATATCTAAAAGTATAGTGCTTATGTAGGGAAAGCCGCAACCCCTATAGATCGGCATGGATCGATCTGTTATAGTAAGTCTATTGTTAGTGGACGCTGGTTCTCACTCTTCCCTTCGCTCGGCTAAAGCCTCCGCTCAGGCGTAAAGTAGGAAAACCAAAATTGCCACCGGCAACTTTGGGGCCATAGCTCAGTGGTCAGAGCAGGCGGCTCATAACCGCTTGGTCGCTGGTTCAAACCCAGCTGGCCCCACCAGATAGCCATCCAAAAATAGGGCGGAATAGAACCGTCCTATTTTTTGTTGTGCAGGAGTGGCGCGAGCGCAAAAGTTTGTTTTTCTTTGCCGTAGGTTAATTGTATGCTGGTGTGCTGTAAGACTTCACGGATGCCTTCTTCGGTACCGATTTGATGCCAACCAGCAGCGCCAACGAGGATATTGCTTGCTTCAAATAAGCTAATTTCGTTCGGCGCTTCGAATGGCAAAGTATAACTACCTTGTGCTAAGAAGTTGTTAATCCTTTGCACAATACCAGCATCAAGCAGATGCGTAATGAAGACTTTGGTGATCTGACGCTCGTTTGTTAGCTCTGGTATAACGCGTGTCCAAGCTGTCAGTTTTTGCGATACTTTGGCAGTCTTATTTGTGTAGGTGCTTGGATTGTCTTCCCGATAGTATCCAGCCTGTTTTGTTAACTCGCGCGCGAGATTTTCTTGAACTATATAAGCGACAACGTCAAAAATCGGTATAAGGTGCCTATTTTTTTGAGCCAAGCCGACATCTAGTATAAAATCGCAGTGTAGGGTTTTTATTTTCGCTGGTTTGTCAGTCATCCAAAGGGTTCGTCGGGAACGCCGAAGCTTCTGAACGTCCAGTAATTCAAGACTTTCGAGAGTTTGCCATGGGTTGCTTTGGATAGCCTCTAGTGCCTTTTGCACCGTACTAACGTCGCTACCCTGCACATAGTGTTTTCCTTCTGCAACAATTTGAGCTAACGCGCGTTCAAGGTCGGCCTTGTTGAACGACAGAATCAGCTCACGTGTTTTTTCAAGCATTTTTTCGGCATCGGGGTTGTATGCGTCAATTTCAATGTGGACAAGCCCATTATCATACGTTGTACCGCGACACGAATAATCAAGATAATAAAAAAGGTTACTCTCTTTAAAGAGAGTGCGGATCGCCTCGCAATACAAATGCTCATATATATGGGCAACCTGTATTTCGGCAGCAGTTTTTATAAGAGTAATGCGTTTCATAGATTATCGTCCGCCCTGTCCAGGCGGCGATGCTCTGGACAGGGCGGACACTATTTAATTGTAACTGATCTTGCGCTCAGGTGTTACCGAGCGCCGCGAGCACCACGCGCCTTTCCGCCGTTGCGGTTCTTGTTGGCGTTGCCGTCGCCGTGGACGTTGACCTTCTTGGACTTCCGGCCACTTCCCTGGTTGAGGCTCGCGCCCTTGCGGTTCTTGCCCTTCTTGCTCCCGCCTCCGAATATGTCGGCAAAGACGCCCACGGAGGTCTCCTTTCCTGCGATCACTCGCGGATAGGTGTGAAAGTACGGACAAGATTCGTGCACCTCTCTCTAGTATTGGTACCAAAGAGAACGCAATACAAACGCATCCTTAAGGCACGCGTTTGTTCTTGCCATGGTTGATAATATAATGGGGTACTTATAATGTCAAAAAGGCTCATTCATTTTTCGGGGTTTTAGAAACACGGACTTTTTGACTAGCAGTCTGCTTTATCTCCGCAGTTCCGTCTTGCACTCTAAACTCGGCACCCGCCCTCTTATTCCCGATTATCATCTGGTAGAAGAAGCCAGTATTATGATCAAGGGCAGAGCGATCGTATATATTTTTCATCGCACCCAACAAAAAATCAAGAGTCTTCTTTTCCGCCTCAGCGCCTTTATAGTTCTCACTTAATAATAGGGTGTAGCTGCGTAAAGTTTGGGCCATTGCGGACTTAAAGGCATATTCTTCGAGTAAGTGCCGCTCATGGCTAAACTGCCTATAGACAAGAAATATTATTAATAGTAGTGGGGTGACATAAACCAATCGGGTCGCAAGAGCTTCTGTTAGATTCGCCCTACCCTCATAAAGGAGTACTCCTATCACTATCACGAGCGCGGTTACTGAGAGTCCGAGTATCGACGCCCAAACTATCATCATACCTCTAATTTCAGCCTTGCGGGCTCCTAAAGATCCACCTAAAGCAGTGTCCACAGTTAGATGGAAGGTATTCTCGATCTCTTGCTTAACATCTTCGGCTCGAGTTTTAATATCACTTACTACTTTCGCATCTGCAACTGATGCGTCTTTGGCGATTTTTATTTCTACTGCCCGCTCCTTTGATTGTTCGGTTAAATCCTTAATGTCAGTATGAAGTGTAACGACATTCTCATGCCTAATTTTGACATTCCTATGGCGCGCAGCAATCCCCTTACTACCATCCATTGCCGCGATGTAAGTTCTTTTGAAATTACCATACGATTCACGAGTGTCTTTGCGAATTTTATCTACATCATCAAAGGAGGTTTTGATTGAGCCTTTAGTACTCTTAGCAACATTACCTATCTCGACTTTCAAAGCTGCAGCAGCAGTTTCACTATTATTTTTTATCTTATCAAAATGAGTAGTGCTTTGTTTTTCGATTGCCAATATTGTCTTGAGAGACCTAGCCGCCCCCGTTGCAGCATTAGTAATAAGCAGTCTTCTTGCTTTTTATAGCAGCGTTGAAGGCAGCAAAGACATCTCCTGCTTTCTGCGACTTTAGCTCAAGGTTTTTCTCGGAAATGGGTGGGTTATTCTCAGCCAAAATAGTCCTCGCGCCACCCGTTGATTTACTTTATTATGATACGTTATTTTATTTTAAACAAGGCACAAACTCGGTACTTCGCTTGTCTGTAAACAACCTTAAGCGTATATTGAAATTACAACGTAAGCGAGGTAAAAACATGCTTAAAAAAGCATCAATGGTTTTTGGAGTAGTGTTCCTACTCGTGGGGTTGCTGGGTTTTGTGCCCGGCGTAACAACGACCGACAGCAACGGCATGCAGCAATTGCTTGGGTTATTTATGGTCGATCCGCTGCATAACGCCGTGCATTTGCTTTCGGGCATCGCCGGGTTGGTGGCAGCCATGAACGCCAAATACGCCAAAATGTACCTGGTTGGGTTTGGAGTAATTTACGGGCTGGTTACGCTGGTTGGGTTTTTCGACGAAACGATTTTTGGCCTTATGCACGTCAACATGGCCGACAACTGGCTGCACTTACTGCTGACGCTTGGCTTACTGGGCGCAGGGTTGGGGTTGTCGGACGACGGCAGTATGCCGGCTAAAAAAGCGGCGATGTAACTTACTTGATTTTAAGAAACGGCACGCTGTAACAAGCGGCCGTTTTTTTATGCCTTTGCGGGTGGCGGGGGCGCCCCCCCGGGGGTTGACCCCACCCCCCCCCCCCATTTGGTAGGGGGATGAGCACGGGGGGGTTTTGCCAGAGGGCCCACCCGCC
>CAYTEG010000049.1:0-475 GCA_964436805.1 uncultured Candidatus Saccharibacteria bacterium | reverse complement strand
GGTGGCGGGCGCGCCCCAGGGGCTTTCCCCAGAGCGCGCCCGCCTATTTCGTATCGGCTAGTACCAGTGGTGCTTCTGCCAGTAGGCCCACGCGGCGCATGGCGTGCCGTAGCGCTCCGGGATGTACATGAAGATCATCCAGCGGAGTTGCGTCCGGGGGTTGGTTCGCCAGTCTGCGCCCGCCTTGGCCATCTTGCTGCCGGGCAGCGCCTGCGGGATGCCGTAGGCACCTTGCGGGTTCTCGCTGTTCATCTGCCAGTCGGACTCGCCATCGATGACGTTGTCGAGGCAGCCCATCTGCGACTGCCAGCCCTTCTTGGCGAGCAGCTCCTTCTCGATCGCCCGGATCTGCGCCTTCGTAGGTATCGATGCGCAGGAGCCATTCCAGATGCTCCTGTTGATAGCCTACTTCCTGAAGGACCAGTTGTGGGCGCTGCCAAGGCTGACCGGTGGCTTCTTCTTGGCCACCGGCGGC
>CAYTEG010000048.1:0-6709 GCA_964436805.1 uncultured Candidatus Saccharibacteria bacterium | reverse complement strand
AGTTCTTTGGCATCTTTTTTGGCCTTTGCATCTTTAAGTGCGTCGTGACGGATATTGCGCAGGGCAATACGGCAATCTTCTACTTTTTCGCCCAGTTGCTTGACGATTTGCTGGCGGCGTTCGGTGGTAAGCGCCGGGATTGGCACGCGCACAATCCGGCCGTCATCGCTGGGGTTAAAACCTAGGCTTTGGTCGTCGCGGATAGCTTTAACGATCGCCTGCACATTAGCCGGGTCAAAGGGGTTAATCTGCAATTGCTGCGGCTCGGGCACGGTAATGGTCGCCGTTTGGATGAGCGGCATTTTGGTGCCGTAAGCCTCGACCATCACGCCGTCGAGCATGCCGGGGTTGGCGCGGCCGGTGCGGATTTTTTTAGCTTCGTCTTCAAAACGAGCCAAAGCCTGGCTCATGCGGTCTTCGTAGGGTTTTGTGTCGAACATATTTTTATTGTAGCAGTCATTGACAAAACTAACAAAATGTTTAAAATTATATCGACCGTACATCGAACCTGGAGGCAGCAAGATGAATGAAATGGTGGCACGTCGCCGGTACGTAGCGGCCAACGCCCTCGAGGCGCTCGGGCTGATCGACCCCTCGCCGACCGCATCGATTGCGCTTGACGAGGTCGAGTTGTTCTTCCCGCCGGTCATCACCATCGAGTATCTGGCGAGCCACGCGGCGGCCAACCCGGTGGACAACTACGTGTTCGGCGCCTGGGTGCCGGTCGCTGCGTACGTGACCGCGAACACCCAGCCATTCCTGAACCTCGGCGCCGAAACCAGCGGCCGAGAGTTCTGGACGCCGGAAGCGCCCGTGCTGGTGCTGATCGCCGGCAAAGGCACGCGCCAGGTGCGCAAGGAGGCCGACCCCGAGGGCGCACTGACGGAGTTGGTAAGCGGTATCCACATTGTTCCGTTCACCAACCAGCAGCCGGAGAACTACCTCGACCGTGACTTCGGCGCCCTCATGGGCCGACTGGGCGCCACACGTTACCTCTCACAGGCAGCCCTGCACCCGGCCGTCAGCACCGCGTTCCTGCGCTGGAGCTGACCCCGAACCCGCCACCCGGCCCCGCACCTAGCGCGGGGCCGGGTGGGCGAATCAAAAAAGCCCCCTATGCGGAGCTTCTTTTTTTAAGGAAGGGGTCCTGTCAGGCGTGCCAATTTTTCTTCTGCTCGGGCAAAGCCTCGCTGAAGAAAAATGACACTGCCTGCCACCCCATTTTATTTAGGCGTTCACACCTAGTTCGAACCGCGCCATGCGGCGCACCACAATGTTTTCGCCCAGTTTGCTAATGCTGCCTTTTACCAAATCGCCCACGGTTTCGTCGGGATTTTTAATAAATGGCTGGTCGAGCAAGCATAGCTCGGCAAAGTATTTTTTAAGCATACCTTCGACAATTTGCGGCACCATGGCTTCGGGCTTGCCCTCGGCTTTTACCTTTTCGGTAAATTCGGCGGCTTTGGCGTCGCGGGTTTCGGCCGCGATGTCGTCGGCGCTAATGTACAGCGGGCTGCTGGCAGCAATGTGCATGGCCAAATCGTGCACCAATGCTTTAAAGTCGTCGGTGCGCGCTACAAAATCGGTTTCGCAGTTAACTTCTACCAACACGCCAATGCGGCCGCCGTGCACGTAACTATCGACGATACCTTGGCTGGCCTCGCGTTCGCCGCGCTTTTCGGCTTTGGTGAGGCCTTTTTTGCGCATTTCGGCAAGCGCCTTGTCGAAATCGCCGTCGCTGGCTTCGAGCGCGCGCTTGGCGTCGGTTAACCCAACACCGGTTAAGTCTTTAAGGCGTTTTACTTCGTCTAAAGATATTGCCATATGTCCCCCTATTTTTTGTCTTCTGATTTACGGGCAGCTTTGCCTTCGGCCACAGCGGCGGCAACGTAGTCGGTAATAAGCTGCAAGGTTTTTAAAGCGTCGTCGTTTGCCGGGATGGCAAAGTCGGCCAAAGATGGGTCGGCGTTGGTGTCGGCAATTGCCACAACCGGCACGTTAAGACGGCGGGCTTCGGCCACGGCGTTTTTGTCTTCGGCCATGTCTACGACAAACACGGCGCCAGGCTGGCCGTTGAGGTCTTTGATGCCGCCATATTTAAGGTTGAGTTCGTCGATTTCTTCTTGGAAACGCTGCACTTCGAGCTTGTTGTAACGGCTGGCAAGTTCGCCGCTGAGCATGCGGCTTTCGAGCAGCTTAAGGTGTTTAACGCGCTCGGCGGTTGTTTTAACGTTGGTGAGCATACCGCCCAGCCAACGCTCGGTAACAAACGGCATGCTGGCTTCGACCGCTGCTTTTTGTACGATGTCTTTTGCCTGGCGCTTGGTGCCGACAAACAAAATTTGCTTGCCCTGCCCGACTGTTTTGGTAATAAAAGGCAAAGCCTTTTCGAGCGCCTCAACCGTTTTAGTGAGGTCAATAATGTGGCTGCCGTTGCGCTTACTGTGGATGTACTGCGCCATTTTTGGGTGCCAGCGGCTTGTTTTGTGGCCAAAGTGCGCGCCAGCGGCGAGCAAGGCCTTAATATCTACTTCTACTGCCATAGAAAATCCTTTTCTTCCCCTGCGCTTCCCGGTTACCGGAGGATATACGCGCGTCAGGGTGATTCGTTAAAACTTGATATACGCCGATTATACCTTATTTACTCTGGTGCGTCCAGTATATGTTGCAAAGAAGTTAAAAACATGATATAATCTACCCAATCCACCCCGACTAAGGAGGATCCCGTGGGAGACGACTCCACGGCAGTACGGATCGAAGACCGCATCGCTGCCCTAGCGTGGCAGCTCGTACGCCGGTACTACCCCGTGCCGTACAACGAAGACGGCCAAGGGAAGCCAGGCTCAACGGGCTTTCCGTGGCTGGGAGCGTGCTTCGCGGAAGTGGGCACGGTCCTGACCGCACTCGACCTGCCCGGCCAGCCCCTGGCCGAGGAAACCGGCGAGCTGCACAGGCGGATGGCGGATGTAAACATGCCCGCCACGTGGATGCTCCACGGTATCGTCACCCTCTACCTCCGCGAATCGACGCTGTACACGGCGATGGACGCGCTCTACAGGCACGCCCAGCAGCTGCACCAGCCGGCAATTCCGCTGAGAGAGGTGCTGGCGAAGATCGTCGCTGCACTCCTGGCGGCTCTGGCAGATAACAGCCGAAACCCCGAGGAGATGGCGCAGCTGCAGGGCGACGTCAATGCGTTCACCACCGAGCTCGAGCTCATGGTCAACGAATTTCTCGCCGCCCAAAACAGCTAGGCCGTCAAGCCCGCGAAAGAGCCCGCGGAAGTTGCGAAAGCACTTCCCCGCCGCCCTTCCGCGGGCTCTTTTATTTGCCCTAGGGGTTGCGCTATAGAAGTTAAAGTACTATAACCATAGCAAGACGTAAGTCAGCACAACAGAGAGGCGGTCGCAATGTCGACAGTCACAACAGAGGCGCTTGGCCGGCGCGGACGGATCGAAACGCTTATCAGGTCTTTGGTGAACCCCAAACTGCAAGCGGTAGCCGAACCGCAGCGGATCGCCAAAATCCAGGAGCTCAACAAGCTGGCGGTGACCATGGGCGCGCTTTCGGTGAGGCCGAGGACGCTACCGCGGCTGAGGGCGACCGAGATCTCACAGGAGGTCACGCAGTTCCTGGCGACCTACCACCTGGAGCTGGACGCCGACGAAGACACCGCGTTCTGGCATGAGCTCAACACGATCCTCGACGAGCCCGACGCCGAGGCTGACAGGCTGCTCGCCGACCTCGAAGAGCGCGAGGCGGCCGATGCCGAGGCCGCAAGGAAGCGGCAGGAACTCGAGACGGCCATCAAGGGCGTGCAGGCCAAGCTGGCCAGCGTCTACCTGCCGGTGATCCCGGCTTCGGGCGGCGTCGCACGCAAAGACCAGCTGATCGACGAGTTCAACGACAAGGTCGCGAAGTTCATCACTAGCTGGTGGAACAACGAGGACGAAAATGTCGATCACCTCATCATGACGCTGTTCATGCATCTGGCGTGGCTACTGACGTCGCTCAAGGTCATCACCGACGAACTGATCGAGCAGCACAAGACGCTCGAACCGGCGGTCTACAACCTGCTCATCCCACCCAAGAAAGGTGAGGACGAACATCAACCACAGCCCTAGCCCTGGGCACCAAGCCCGCGAGAAAGCCCCCGGAAGGCCACCACTTCCCCGGCGGCCTCTCCGCGGGCTTTTCTCGTGGTTGGCCTCGCACCCAAAATGCGCTACCATAAGACCACTATGGAGCTGTTTAAAACATACTGGTTTGCTGCGACTGCCACCATTTTAATCTGGGCTGCCACCGCGCTGCTTGCCGGCTGGGACGCGTTGGCCACCGTGGTAATTTTAACGTTGCTCGAAACAACGTTTAGTGTCGACAACGCTGTTGTAAATAGCACGGTGCTCACCCAGCTTTCGCCGTTGTGGCAAAGACTATTTATGATGATCGGCATTTTTATCGCCGTGTTTGTTGTGCGTTTTGCAATGCCGCTGCTTATTGTTATGGCAAGCGCGGGCATTGGGTTTGGCGATGTTGTTAATTTGGCGCTCACCAACCCCACCGAATACGAACACCACCTTTCGCAGGCCGAACCAATTATTAGTGCATTTGGCGGCGCGTTTTTGGTGATGATCGCGCTGAGCTATTTTATTGATTACGAAAAAGAGGTGTATTGGTTTAAGTTTTTGGAGCGCCGCCTGGGCAAACTCGGCCGGCTCGACGACACAACAACCTTTATTATGCTGCTTGTGTCGATTGCGCTGTACTTTACGGTCGACCCGGCAAACCAGAGCGTTGTGCTTATTGCATCGGTCTGCGCGATGGCGCTGCATATTGGGCTTAATATTTTGACTGCATCGTTCCAAAAGCGCGAAAAACAACACTTAGCGGTTGCAAAAAAAGTCGGGATGGCGGCTTTTGCGTCGTTTTTATACCTCGAACTGCTTGACGCATCGTTTTCGCTCGACGGCGTGATTGGCGCTTTTGCCATTACCAGCAGCGCCGTGCTGATTATGGCGGGCTTAGGCGCCGGCGCGGTGTGGGTGCGCGCGATTACCATTCATATTGTGCGTATCAAAGCGCTCAGCAAATACCGCTACCTCGAACAAGGCGCGCACTGGGCGATTGGGTTTTTAGGCACCGTCATGCTTTTAAAGCTCTACCATGTCGACCTGCCGGAGTGGCTGGTCGGGTCACTGGGACTGCTGTTTGTGGGCGCTGCCATACTGGGCAGTATCCGCGCCAAACGCGCGCTACCCCCAGCTTAGTTTGACCGCCTGCTCACCAAGGATAAGCTGGTATGTTGCGCGCTGCACATTGGCGGCGCGGTCTATTTCTTGCCTTATGGCAGTGCGGTGCTCGGCGATTAAGGCCGGCGTGAGCACGGCGTCAACCACCAGCGGCGAATCATCGTAATACTGCACCATTTGCCACGCCAATTTGCTATCTTCCCATTCGCGCACGATCGTGCCGCGATGGTAGGCAACCCAGGCCACGGCGCTCACCTCTCCGCCGCGCCGCGCAATTTCGGCGCAGGCCACGCGCTCCACAAACGTGCCATCAGGCTTGTCGCGGCAATCCACAATTTCGTACTGTATAAGTTCTTCGCCGTCCTGCTCCCAGCCGTCCACCTGCACGCGCGGTTTTTGAGTGGGCATGCCGAGCAGGTCGGCCGCGTCATCAAATAAATCATTGAGCTCTGTTTGGCTGCCGAGCTCGGGCTCGTTTTTGGCACGCGCATCATCTGGCCGCTGTTCGTGACGCGGAAAATGATACACTTCGGCTGCATCAGGGCTCGCCATATACTTATTGTATAAAAAAGACGCCAAAATGAGAAACGCCCCCTCGCGGGTGCGAGGGGGCGTTCCGATGTTCTCTCAGATGTTGGACAGCGGCTCCCGCAGCGGGCTCGCGGCGCCGGCCGAGCGGCGGATGAGCCAGTAGACCAGCAGCGGCCCTTGCAGGCCGAGCGCCAGCCCGACCACGACGAACGCCAGTACGCGCCCAACCGTGTAGCGCATCTGCCAGTACAACTGGCTGACGGCCTCACGGTAGCTGACAACGCCCAGGAAGGCGTCGTGGTAGCCCTTGAACTTCGCGTACTCCTCGGCGGAGTAATTTTTGTACGCGACATACAAGAACTCGCGCGTCGGCCGGCTGTAGGTAATGAGCACCGTCGCCAGCGCCATGATCAGGCCGAAGGCCATCAATGCAGCACTCGCGTGGAACATCCACATCGGCCGGTCGCCAGCGCCGTAGATGGCCGTGCTGGCCAGCAGCACGAACCCCCACGTCAGGCAGGCCGTGGCCAGACTGGCCACGCCGCAGGCGATCACCCGAAGGCCGCCACCGACGTGCATGTCGACGATCCACGACTTACCGATGAAGTGCGCCATGGCGGCCCCGAACATGATGTTCAGGAACGCCATGATCAGCAGCTCGATCAGCGTCACTTTCGTTCACCAACTTTCTTGAGAGGTTGTCGGTTTAACATACTTTATACTATTTTTGTAAAAAAAGCAATATACCTTTGACAATCGAGGCAAAAACAGATACAATAACACGTAATTATGAAAAGCAACCTTCACCCCACCGACTATCGCCCAGTGGTCATGCAAGACCCTAGCGCTGGCTTTGCGTTTTTAACCAAGTCAACCGCTAAAACCGACAAAACCATTAAATGGGAAGACGGCAACGAATATCCTCTGCT
>CAYTEG010000047.1:0-6989 GCA_964436805.1 uncultured Candidatus Saccharibacteria bacterium | reverse complement strand
TAGCTCAGGCATAGCTGGGCGACCGTCGGGTTGCCCGTGGGTAAAACGACCGGTTCGAAGCCTTCGGCCGCACGTTCGAGTGCAGTTGTCAAGTCTCGCTGGTCGCGGATGGGGTTACCGGGGTACTCACTACCAATGGGGTGAAAGATGAGGTCGTACCGGCCGGCCACAGCACACGGCTGCATGCCATCAACCCCAGTCGCAGAAACGACCATCGCGGCCAAACCGGCGAACTGGGGCGAATCGGAGGGTATACCCAGGTCGACCCGCATCAGGTTACTGGAGTTAGGCAATAACATCACGCCCCGGTAAGGGAGTGTCATTTCGCAGCTCCTTGGTGTCGTCCTTCCACGCCGTGTCACGGCGCATCAACTACAAATTATAAAACAAAAATAATTAAAACGCAACTTTTCACCACGTATAAAACAGCCCCGATCCAACGGGGCTGTTTGCTATTTGCGTTTTTTGCGGTTCTGCCGCTGCTGCTTGCGTTTTTTGCGCAGGTTGTCGTGCGCTTTCTTTTTGTGGGATTCGTCGGCAACGCTCGGTTGGCCTTTAAAGTTCACTTCGCGCTCGATTTCGCTCACTTCGTTGACGCCAACTTCGACAGAATTTTCGGCCGCTTTGGTAAGTTCGGTAGTTAAGTTTTCGTCGGTCGCCTGCGCTACTTCGCGCTTGGTTATGTGGTACAAGGCGCGCACCAGTTCTTCACGCAGGGTGGCCTGCATTGTTTCGTAGACGCGCTGCGATTCCTGGCGGTATTCGACCAACGGGTCGCGCTGGCCAACGCTGCGCCAGTGGATGCCTTCGCGCAGGTGCTGCATGTTTTCGAGGTGCTGCATCCACAGCGTGTCTAAAATTTGCAGGTACACTTCGCGTTCAACCTGGCGCATAAGCGCAGGAGTCAGTTCCTTTTCGCGCACGGCAAACAGTTTTTGTGCGGCTTTTAGCGCGGCGGCGACGCGCTCTTTGTCTTTTTCGATTTTGGCAATTTTTTTGAGTTCTTTGCCGTCAATCGGGATTATTTGCTCAAATTCAACTTCGAACTGCGGGTTGTCTTTGCTGTTTAGCCCGGCCAACAGCCCAACCTGCTCGGCTAGTAATTTTTGGATGTCTTCGCTAATGTCTTCGCCCAGCAAAATTTCGCGCCGCATTTTGTACACGGCTTTGCGGTGGCGGTTCATGACATTGTCGTATTGCACTACGTTTTTGCGCGAGTCGTAGTTGTAGCCTTCGACTTTTTTTTGCGCGTTTTCGAGCGTTTTGCTAACAGCGCGGTTTTGGATTGGCGTGTCGTCGTCGACGCCCAGGCGATCCATTAAACTTTTAATGCGTTCGCCCTGAAAAATGCGCATTAAATCGTCGTCGCAACTTACAAAAAACTGAGTCAAACCTGGGTCGCCCTGGCGGCCGCCGCGGCCACGCAGCTGGTTGTCGATGCGGCGCGATTCGTGGCGTTCGCTGCCGATAACCACTAACCCGCCCAGTTCTTTAACGCCCTCGCCCAAAACAATGTCGGTGCCGCGGCCGGCAATGTTAGTGGCAAGGGTCACCGCGCCGCGCTGCCCGGCTTTGGCTACAATCGCGGCTTCGCGCTCGTTGTTTTTAGCGTTTAACAGTTCGTGGCGAATGCCGGCTTTAGTGAGCGCTTTGCTGAGCACCTCGTTTTTTTCGATGCTGGCGCTGCCCAAAAGCACGGGGCGGCCGGCCATTTGGTACTCTTTAACCGCGTTTACAATCGCGCGGAACTTGCCAGCTTCGTTTTTAAAGATGACGTCGATTTTGTCTTCGCGCACCACTGGCCGGTTGGCCGGGATTTGTATAACATCTAGCCCGTAAATTTGCTGAAATTCCTCGGCCTCGGTAAACGCTGTGCCGGTCATACCGCTGAGTTTTTTGTAAATCCTAAAGTAGTTTTGGAAGCTAATCGTGGCGAGCGTCATGCTTTCTTGCAACACCGGCACGGCTTCTTTGGCTTCGATCGCCTGGTGCAGACCTTCGTTGTAGCGACGGCCGTGCATTAAGCGGCCAGTAAATTCGTCGACGATAATAACTTCTTTGTCGGCGCTGACCACGTAATCTTTGTCGCGCTTAAACAAGGTTTGGGCGCGCAGGGCTTGTTCCATGTGGTACACCGAACGCACGTTTTCGGGCGCGTAAAAGTTGCCGATGCCGAGCAGTTTTTCGACCTTTTCGGTACCTTCGTCGGTTAAACTGACGGCTTTGCGTTTTTCGTCGAGCGTGTAATCGGCCGGCACCAGTTTTTTGGCAATCGCCGCAAAAGTGGTGTAATTTTGGCCGCCGTCGCTGGCTGGCGCGCTAATAATAAGCGGCGTGCGGGCTTCGTCGATTAAGATTGAGTCAACTTCGTCGACAATCGCAAAGTTAAGCTCGCGCTGGCGCAACAAATCGGGCTTGTTAACCATGTTATCGCGCAGGTAGTCGAACCCAAACTCGTTGTTGGTACCATAGGTAACGTCGGCTTCGTAAGCTTCTTTGCGCGTGGCTGGTTTTAATTTGCGCATGCGCGGGTCGTCGTGGTCTTTGTTGTCGAAGTCGGGGTCAAAAATAAACGATTTGTCAGCAATAATTACGCCAGTGCTTAAGCCCAAAAAGTGATACACCGGCCCCATCCAGCCAGCGTCGCGCTGCGCCAGGTAGTCGTTTACCGTGACCACGTGCACGCCCTTGCCGGTGATGGCGTTTAAATACGTTGGCAACGTTGCGACCAATGTTTTACCCTCACCTGTTTTCATTTCGGCGACGTTGCCTTCGTGCAGCGCCATGCCGCCAATAAGCTGCACGTCAAAGTGGCGCAGGCCGAGCACGCGGTCGCTGGCTTCGCGCACCAGCGCAAACGCTTCGGGCAAAATATCGTCGAGCGACTTGCCTTTTTCGAGCTTCTTTTTAAGTTCGGCGGTTTGTTTTTTAAGCGCCGGTTCTTTCATTTTTTTGTAATCGTCGGCTAGTGCGTTTACCTGGCGCACGCGTTTACGCAGGCGGCGGATGATTTTAGCTTGTGGATCGCCAAAAATTTTGGTCAAAAATTGTTTCATGCAAATACTCCCGGGTCGGTTTAGAAAACATGTAAGACTATCGAATAGTATAGCTCGATCTGGCGGCAAAATAAAGGTCGCGGGCGGGATGTCAGTGTAAGTGACACCCCGCCCTTTGCCAACCGCCGCTTACGGGAGATGGCGCACCGAGCCGCCCAAATCTTGCACGTAGCAGCGTGGCAGATACAGCACGCCGGCATGCCTGGGGATGACCGCGTTGGGCGCCACGGCGACGAACTCCTGTAACAGGTGGTCGAGCACGTAGTAGGTGTCGATGCCCAGCGCGTTGCAAATGCCGATCATCGGCGTGTCATCCCACGGGGTGCTGAACCCGGGGTTGCGCCGCACCGCGCCCACGGCTTCTTCCTTGATCATGGCCGGCAGCGTCAGGGCGAAGCTGTGGCCAATGGGCACGACTTTGCCAAACGCGCCGCCTTGGTCGACCGGCCGCGTCAGCATCTGCAGCAGCGGGCCGTGGGTGGCGGGCGTTTGGTTATCGCCCATCAGCAGGGTGCCCGTGTTGAGCCAACCCGCCGGCGCCCATGAAAACGGCTGCACGACTCGTGGCACCCCCCTGCCAAAAATGTGGTAGGTCACCATGCCTGTCGCCGGGTTCAACGCCAGCAGGTCACCCTTGAACAAATCGAGGATGTACGCACCCACTACCCTGTCGCCAACGCGCACGCCGATCATAATCGCTACACCGTCGCGCGGCAAACTGGGGTCTTCGAGCAGCCGCTTGAGCTGCCTGCTGCCGTCGATCGGGTCGACGGTAATAACCACCGGCTCGCCGGGCAGCGTGCACTCGACGTGCAACTCGCCTTCTTCGGCGATGACGCCGAGGCCGGGGAGCAAATCGGCGCGCATGCCCATAAAGACGCCTTGCGCGAACCTGTCGGCCGCGGTGACCACATCGGCGCCGGGCGTGCCGTCGTAGCCCGGCTTGGTCTCGACGGCCACGTCGCCACTCGCGATGAACTGCAGCGTGCCTTCGCGCATACCGTGAAGGATGTGCTTGATGTTTCGGTGCAGCTGGCGTGGGGTAAGGTCGCCAAACACTCCTGGCGGTAAGGCCATGTCGTGCCTCCATTTCAGTGGATTGTCTCGTGCCATGCAAAATTATGACATAGATTTCGCTTCATGACGACCAAGTT
The DNA here is from genome assembly GCA_964436805.1 of uncultured Candidatus Saccharibacteria bacterium. Lineage (GTDB taxonomy): Bacteria > Patescibacteriota > Saccharimonadia > Saccharimonadales > EFPC-124 > EFPC-124. The sequence goes on along the minus strand of CAYTEG010000047.1, from coordinate 2,779 downwards.
GCTTATGCTATAATCGTCCGTGCTGCCAAATGCACACAAAGGTGCTTTGGGGCTCGTTCGAAGGAGCGCGTATGTTCAAACGCCTCGTACTGGGCGGCGTTGCCGCATTGGCACTGGGTGCGGTGCTGTTCGCCGCCACTCCGGCCAGCGCAGTGGTCACGCCCGTCGGGAACGTCAACGCCAGTCAGGTCGCCGGCCCATGTGGCGACCTGGGCGCGAACGTGTCCGTCACCGTGACCGGTGGCTTCGCGAACACCGCGTACACCGCCACCGGCAGCACGTACAGCACGGCCGCGCCGTCCCGCAAGTAAATACATAATGTCATTCGCGTGGGGCGGACGCCAGTAGCACAACCGGCGCCCGCCCGCTTTTAATGCCCCATGCCTGTCAAGCGATGTACGGTCGAGGCATGCACCGTCACCAGATGGTTGGGCCACGCAGCACTATCCCATGGCGACAAGCTGCAAGGCATGAACCGCACGTCGGGGGGTTGACCCTCGATACACAGCGTGACCATGCCAAGCGCCTGGTTCAAGCTGGTGATGGCCAGCATTACCATTTCGGGCAGATGTTTCTTGAGCCCCCAAAGGTGCGCGACGACCAACGTACGCCACAATTTCGGGAAGGTGCTGAGCGGCCCGACAGCGTACGCGATCTCGAGCACCGCATCTTCCATGCGTCGTTCGGCCACAAAGTGGGCAACCGATGCCGGGAAGCCCCTCAAACCACCCACTACCACCACCTTATTGTCGGCGGCCATGTGGTTCACCTCTGACAGGGTTGCCGTGTGGCCAGCCATGTGGAGCATGACCTCCCCGGTCTCGCACTTCAGGGCAAAGAGCTCGCCGTTGCTGATGTCGCCCACAACGACCGCCTTAGCCTGGCGATCACGCACGTACATAACCAGGCACGCCAAACCATCCAGTTCGGCGTCGCTCGCGCGGTAATAGGACGGCGAATCGACCACCATCACCGCCACGTAGTCGCCAATGACCGGCAAATCCGACACCACCATCCGGCCGTGCACATACACCGGTACCCCTGGCAGTAGTGTGCGACACAATGAAGATGCAAGGTCGTGGGCAGAGGTTTCTGCCAGTGTCTCGGTTGCTCCCGGGTGTATAAAGCGTGAACGTGCCCTGGCTAGTTGATGCATGATGCCGTAAGCGATGGCCATCAGCGCCGTATCGATCTGGCGCCTTTGGTGCCGCCAAACAAGCATAGTCCCTCCTTAACAGTTTGGGGTCATGCCGACTATACCGAAATTTACACGTCTAATCAATTTCGTAAAGTTTGTTTTTAGTTATATAATATATCCCAGTGTGACGGCTCCCCTGCCGTTCATGATTAGGGAGCGTGCGTTGAAACCTTTGCTCAAGGCCGCAACACTACTGGCTGTAGCTGCGTTTGCCACCGCCTGTGCAAGCCCCGCAACTGATCCGACGCCTCAGCCGAGCCCGCCGACCATCACTCTGCAAACCCTTTCCAGCAAGCTGGACAAGGTGGCGCCAAACGGGGAAGACCTCCCCATATGGAACGACGGGGGCGCGGTCGCTGGCGTACCCTACGCGGCGGTCTTCGTGACCGATGCCAGCCAAGCCTTCATGACCATCTTGAAAGCCCAGCTACGACAGGGTGGCATCGTACAAACCAGTATGCCATCCATGCGGTTCGCGCCCAACCCAGGCACCGAAACGTTCAACACCGCCTGTAGCACCAGCTTCGGCACCGACAACAAGCCGGCCTACTGCCCTCAAGATGACAGGATCTACCTGGGCGAGGCGTGGCTGCGAGCCGACATCGCCAAAGGTGGCCGTGGCCGCGCGCTCGGCAACCTTGCCATTGCGCTGGCCGACGCCACGGTGGCCCTGTTCGACTCCGTCGGGATCAGCCTGACCGACACTCAGGCCGACCTGATTTCCCGCTGCTTCGCCGGTACTTGGTGGGGTACGGAGCTGTATTACGGGAAGATCAATGCCGACGAAGCGGCGGCCGACGCCGAAACCCGCGAGTTCTTACAGGCGCTGGCAGGTACACCGCCTGTAGGCGCCAAAACGTATAGCCAGGGCGACACCGACAGCGTGCAGTACGGGATCGACAACCCAACGCTCGGCAAGTGCCTGAAAAAATACGGCCAGCCGTAGGCTCCGTGGGTGGTGTGTAGCCCAAAAGGCACCACCACCCACTCCGGCCGTCACACGACAACCCGAACATTAAAACCGCTCTGCTAGAGCGGTTTTTGGTTATTTCATTAAATGCACGCGCAGCCGGCCAAGTAGCCCGGGGTGGCGTTCGCGCAAATGCGCAATGTGCGCCGATTTGTATTTAACAAGCTGGTTGCGCAACTTGGCTTCGACAATGTCGACCGCCGCAAACATATTGAGCGTCGCTTCTTTGGCTTGTATGGTGCCGCCCGGCAAGTGCAAAATAACCTCGCACTCGTATTTATTGCCTAAACGGTTGTTGGTTTCGCGTAATTTGGCTTCGGCGCGGGCGCTTTCGCGGGCATGGCGCGGTATGTACTTGTCGAGGCGGCCGATTTTACGGGCGATATATTTTTTAATATCGGCGCCTAGGTCAAGGTTGATACCAGACGTATCAATTTTTGAAATCATGCGATTGTAGGCTCCCCTCTTTTAATACCTTAATTATAGCACTTATGGCTAGAGTTTGTCGCGGCCGCCGAGGTATTGCTGCAGCACATCTGGCACCGTAATGGTGCCGTCTTTGTTTTGGTAATTTTCGATTATTGCGATAGGCGCGCGACTCATGGCGAAGG
>CAYTEG010000046.1:0-7128 GCA_964436805.1 uncultured Candidatus Saccharibacteria bacterium | reverse complement strand
CGCCGGCACCAGGTGTTTTACGTGCAGCTGGCGCCAAGCTGGCCGTTCGCCAAAGAAATGAGTGACGAATTTGCGCTGCAAGACATCGAAACCGGCGGCGGCATGGCGCCCGACTTAGCGGTAAACACCCAGCTTAAGCAAGAATGGCAAGCCGCGTTTGCCGACTGGTCGCAAACGGCTAAGCGCACATGTCAAACTCACGGCGTGCCGTATGGTTTAATTACCGATGCCCAAGAAGTCCCTGATGTTCTGCGCGCAATGTTTATACAGGCAAAAAGGTATGCTGCACGCCGTAAGTGATATTTACGCGCCGTTGGCGCTTAGTTGGTACTGGCCCGTTATTGGCATTGGCGGGTTTATTACCGTTGTCGACGGCTATTACGTGCTGCGCTGGCTGCGTAAAAAGATTGCGCTCGCCCTGCAACGCCGCGCGACAATGGTGCCAAAACCACACAAAGACCAGATTATCGCCAAAGCCCTGCAAGAGATTGCCGAAATCAAACACACCGTCGAAACCGGCAGCCTACCCGCCGACCAAGGTGCGCTGCGCATTAGCGCCGTGGTGCGTGGGGCGTTCGACATTATTATGAACCACCGCACACTGTACGCGGCAAAATTCGAAGTCGCCCAGCGGCACTTAACAACGCTCGAAAGCATGCTCACCGTTGATTACCCTGTGGCGTTCAATCCGCCCGCCCGCGACCAACAAGGCTTTGCGGCCACTTGCGCCAAAGCCGTGGAGGTAATCGAAGCATGTCGTTAAAATGGTGGTGGTTGGCGTTGGCACTTGTTGCCGTTTTTGGCCTGGCGGCGCTTGCCCGGTTGCGATTTAAGCCAAAAAAACCGGTGCGTTTTGTCGCAAACAGCAAAACGCTTGGTATTTTGCCGTCGTTTAAAAAAGAGCAGCAGCGCGCGCAATTGCTGCGCACCATCGAGTACGCCGCGCTTGGCGTTTTGGTCGCCACGCTCATTATTATTGCCGGGCGCCCGCAACAGCGCATCCAAAAAATCGAGCAAGAACAATCACGCGATATTGTTATGTGCGTTGACGTGTCGGGCTCCATGAAGGATTACGCCGCGTCGGCATTTACCACGTTGCAGAACATCGTTAACAAAAACCCCACCGACCGGTATTCGGTGGTGCTGTTTCAAAATGCGCCGTATGTTGCGCTGCCGCTCACCAGCGATGTAAGCGCCATAAACACAATTGCCAAAAAATTTAGCGACGATTTTAAGGATTCCGAATTTACGGCATCCGATTTACTCGGCTTTAAATCGGGTGACAACGACAGCGGCGGCACCGACATTGCCCTCGGCCTGGCCAGTTGTATGCGCCGTTTTGACGCAATCGAAGAGCCGCGCAGCCGCCACATCATTATGCTCAGCGACATGGATCACAACAGTGTGTCCGACCAAAACGCGGTGGCCGCATTGTTGCCAAAATATGGCGTTAAGCTGTATGTTTTGGCACCGCAGCGCGATGTTGCTTTCGCCCAAGATAGCCCGGTTGTGCAAATTGCCGGCGCAAGCGTCGGTGCACTCGACAACGATAGTGACAGTTCGGCGGCGCTTTCGAGCATATTTAACAGCATTTTAAGCACCCGCACCAGCCAGGCCTATGTTTTGGCCGACGCGCCATACGGCTGGTGGGGCATTGCACTAATTGCACTTATAACCTGGTGGTTTTCCATGGTTTTGCGCTGGAGACGACACCTATGATTATGTGGATTGTGTGCGGGCTGGCCGTGGTGGTGCTCGGCGCCATAATTGCCATGGGCGTTTTATGGAAGGTGACCAACCAGTTATATTGGCGCCGCGTTGTTTTAACCGCAGTACTTGTGGTGGTTGGCGTTACTATTGGCCTGCTGCCGGTTGGCGGCGACAATAGCGACCAAGTCGTCAGTAATACCGACGTCGTGTTTTTAGTCGACACCACCTACAGCATGAACGCCCGTGACGGCCGCAGCGGCAACACTCGGCTGAGTGACGTGCAGCAAGACATCCAGACATTTGCCAAAGCACTTGGCGGCTCGCGCGTCGGCATTATGACGTTCGATACGACGCCAACTATTTATTTGCCGCTCACCGCAACCGTCGCCGATATTACCATCGCCACTACCACGCTCAGCACGCCGGGGTATTACGACGCCCGCAACGACCCTAAATTTACCGAAGCGTTTGGGGCTGCCAAAAAATATTTCGAAGACAGCGAAAAGGTCGATGCCACGCGCAACCGCGTGCTGGTGGTTATGACCGACGGCGAGCTAACGGGCAAAAGCGACACGCAGGCGGGTTTGCTTGCGGCGGCGGCAGCGCTCAAGCCGGTGATTGACGCCAGTTTGGTGATTGGCTACGGCAGCGACGCCGGTGCGCCGATGCATATTATTAACGCCGACCTCGAAACCGGCAAGCTCGAAGACTCCGGCAGAAACGTGCAAGATTACATAAATAACCGTTTTGGCGATGTTATAAGCAAGCGCGACGAGCCAACATTACAGGCAGTTGCTGGCTCGCTGGGCGGTACGTATGTGCCCGAACAAAATGTCGGCGACAGCACCACGGCGCTTATTAACGCCCGGCAAACCGGCGCCACACACGCTCAAAATTCGCCCGAAAGCCGTGCCGTGCAACAAAATATTTTGCACGTACCGGTGGCGATCATTATTTTAGCGTGGCTGTTTGTCATGGAAGTTTTGCTGAGCAAACGCATGCGTGCCTGGGTTGCAAACTGGAGGCGCAGGCCATGAAACAGCTTATAAAACGCATTATTTTTTGGACGGTGTTTGCGGCAATGCTGGCCTGCGCGCTGCCGTGGGCAGGCGTGGCAGTTGGGCAATCTTTGTACGAGGCAAACCCAGGCCAGGCGCGCACGGTCTGGACGATAACTTCGTTTATAAGTGTGTACGAACGCGACCGCGTGCTATACGACATCGGCAACGCCGCCTACAAACAGCGCGAATTCGACGCCGCAGTGCAATCGTACCAGCAAGCCGATGCCGTGGCCGAACCCGACCACGTGTGCATGATCCGCTACAACTGGGGGTTGAGTTTGTCGGCTAAAGGCGACGGTTTGGTCACCAGCGACCCCGACCAAGCGCGCGCCCAGTACGCCGAAGCCCTGCGCGTAATTGCCATAAACAAATGCCAAAACGACCCGCAATATAAAGACGCGTTTCAGGCTTTATATAATGACTTGCTCGAAAAAATCCGCCGGCTCAGCGGCAAATCAGCCCAACAAACCCAAGGCAGCAGCCAGCAAAAAACCTCCGAAGAAATCGTAAAAGACAACCAAGAAGAGATTGACCAAACCCAAAGCTACCAAAACCAACGGCGGTTCGACGAAAACTTAAATGGCGGCAGCGAATCCGCCGGAAACTTTGTGTGGTAACGCTATGGCAGCAGTGTATTACAAAAGCAGGGTAGAGGCAGGCGAAAGGGCGCTCGAGGCGTTTCGGCAGTTTGCGGCCGAGCCGCTGACAGTGGTAAGTTTAAGTACTGACGCGCTAGTGATTGGCGCCGAACTTGCCAATGCGCTGCAATGCCCGTTGCAATTGTACCTTACGGCCGACATCGACGTGCCAGGTGGTGTGCGCGTCGGCGGGGTAAACCAGGAAGGTGGGTTTAGTTACAGCAGTAATATGTCGAGTGGCGAATCAGACTACTTTTACCAGGAATTCCGCGGCTACATCGAAGACGCCAAACGCACCGCATTTTCGAGCATGAACCGCGAGCTGCAAGGCCAAACTGTCATCCGCAAAGATTTGCTTAAAGGCCGCAGCATAATTGTCGTCGACGACTGCATGACCACCACCGTCGCACTCGACAGCTTTATTGATTCGCTTAAACCAATTACGTACAACAAATTGTATGTGTGCACGCCGATTATTTCGACCCAACTTGTGTCGCACGCCCAGCAAGTAAGCGATTATGTATACTTTGCCGGCACGGTCGACTTTTTTTACGGCAAAGACCACTACTTCGAAGACAACACCATGTACGACCGCACTACCGGCATTCAGGTCGTGAGCCAATTCTTAAATTTGTGGCCGGCAGCCGCGTAAAAAGGAGTACTATGCCAGCACCGCAATCCAGCCCGCACCAACAGCACACTGCCAAATACAAACGGTTGGTTATAGGGTTAATCGCGCTCGTCGTTCTTTTGGCAGGAGTTGTCGCCGCCTGGTTTTGGCTGGTGCGCCCTAACCCCAAAGCCGAAATCCAGCTGGCCGAAGCCGTAAAAGTCACCGAGCCAAAAGACAGCACCATTACGCTCACTTCGCAGCTTGGTTTTGGCGTCACGTACAACACCGCATTTGTCGACACGAACGGCCAAGTTATAACAAGTTCAAAAGACGGTGTGGTCGGCGGCGAAGCATATTCGGGCGACGAACTTAAAACGCCGCGCAGCTATAGCATCGTAACATTACAGCTAAAAAACACGGCGACCGACAGCGCGGTCAGTACTTTTTTGCAGCCTAATTTGGTTATTACCACCAACGCCCGCAAAGATTTTTTCGAAACCCGGCGGCCGGCCAACCCTGGCAAGTCCGACATACAAATTGTAATCGACACGTTTGCACAGCCAAATGATGTGCTGGCTTCGCACACGCAAGAAGTTATAAATGGCATCACCTACGAAAAGCTTGTATACGAATCGCGCCACGACGACGAAGTGATCGCGACAAGCATTAAATACCTCACAATCCAAAACAACCGGCCATTCGCGGCGACGATTAATTATTTTCCGCGCTCGAAACAGGGTGATTTAACCCCGCTGGTGCAGGCGCTCCACACCATAACCTACCAGCCGCTCGATGCAAACGTCCAGTATTTGTCGCGCGCCGCGCCCGACGTTGTGCAGGCGTCGACCAGCGTGCAATTGGCGGCCGACAAAACAGTCAACACGCCGCAAACTTTAGCATCGGGCACCGATATTTCGGTCGTTGCCAAAAACCAGCTGGCCGTCGTGCGCGTCGGGACTATTTATTGCTTTGATGTCGATTTGCTGAGCACCGCGGGCAAAGTAGCAAAAGCAGCCACCAATGTGTGCACGGCCGGCAGCGGTAGTGGCAGCATTGTAAGCAAAGACGGCAAGGTGAGCACTAACGGCCATGTGGTTACCATTGGCCTGCGCGAAGCAATCATTACCCGAATCGAACTCGACATCGTCAATAAAGATTTTACTGACTTACAGGGCTATGTTGACTGGCTGGTCGCGGCCGGCGTGCTTTCGCAGTCCAATGCGCCAAGGTTTGCCGATGCCTTAAAACAGGCAGACGACAACGCGCTGCAGGCGCTCCAAACATTGCTGGCAAAAGTCGCCGACACCCGCATGACGATTAAAAAACAGGCCGGCGAATACGCAATACAGCTCAGCGACACGCCCATCCGCCTTAAAATCGACGGCAGCAAGCTAAGCTTTAATTATGGCAATACGATTGTTGGCGCAGATTACGTCGACGCCGATTACGACCCAACCGCCGAAATCACCGAATCGGTAAAATCCGACGTCGCGCTGCTGGCTATAAAAGACAAGCGCATATTCCCGGTGGTAAATTTAGGCAAACTCGATTCGCTGAGCAAAGGCGACCAGCTTACAATTGTCGGGTTCCCGGGTTTTGTCGATGGCGGCGTACTGCCAAAAAGCGAGCATACCATTCCTACCGCCACCCAAGGCCGGGTTGATTCGGTCTTGCAGGATAACGGTGGGCATTACCTTATTGGCAGCTCGACGCCACTCGCCGAGGGCAACAGCGGCGGGCCGGCGTTTAACGCCAGTGGTGAGCAAGTCGGGTTGGCTACCTACGCTGTTTTATCGGCAGCCGACCCCGAACTCGGCAAATCAAAATTGTCGAAAGACAGTTACATCCGCGATATTGGCGATTTTGTCGCGCTGGCTGGCAAGCATAACCTAACATTTGACGGCCAAAGCCCGCTTAACAGCGAGTGGTATGGCGCAGTCAGTTCGTTCGCCAGCGGCGATTACCCAGCCGCGCTTGGCTCGCTCAAAAAAGTCGATGCCGATTACGCCGGCCACTATTTGGTCGCAAATTTGCGCACGATTGCCCAAGAGCAGGTCGATATTGCAACTAAAAATTTGTATGTGACGATTGGGCTGGCGGCGCTCGCGCTGGTGATTGTGGTAACAATTATCATCTGGATTGTGCGCATTGTGCGCCACCACGCCAACCGCCCGCAATTGCCACAGCAACCATTTGGCGGCTACATCCCGGGCACGCCGCCGACGCCTTGAACCATGTGCCTGGCCAGCATATACTAGAAGTAACGATGGAGGGAACATTGGCAAACAACGGCGGCTTAACGCCTGCAAATTACGTGCACTTGCACAACCACACGCATTACAGCGTGCTTGATGGTTTGCAAAAAATCCCGGCGATGCTCGACCGTGTTAAAGAGCTCGGCATGAAGTCGGTGGCGATTACCGACCACGGCACGCTCAGCGGCGCGATCGAATTTTACAAAGAGGCCAAAGCGCGCGATTTGCGGCCAATTATTGGCATGGAAACCTACGTCGCCAACCGTTCCCACACCGACAAAGACCCGGTAAAAGACAAAGGCCGCTACCACCTTATTTTGCTGGCCATGAACAACAAGGGCTACGAAAATTTAATGCGGCTGAGCACGATTGCGAACCTCAAAGGCTTTTATTACAAATCGCGCGTCGACCACGACCTGCTCGAAAAATACAACGAGGGCCTGATTGTGCTCAGCGCCTGCATTGGTGGCGAAGTTGGCGAAAATTTTAGGAACGGCCAGGACGAAAAAGCCTACGAAATCGCGCGGTGGTACCAAAAAGTGTTTGGCGACCGGTATTACATCGAAATCCAGGATCACGGCCATCCCGACCATCCGCATTTTTGGGACGAACAGGTAAAAGCCAACCAAAAGCTGATAAAACTGGCAGCCGACTTAGGTATTAAAACCGTTTTAACCGCCGACGCGCACTACTCGCAGCCCGGCGACAAAGAAGCCCACGAGATTTTGCTGTGCGTGCAAACCGGCGCATTTTTAAGCGACCAAGACCGCTTTAGCTTAAAAAACTTCGATTTATTTGTCGAAGACCCGTCGCAAATTATTAAACGCTGGGGCGCCGAACATCCCGAACTT
>CAYTEG010000045.1:1426-7506 GCA_964436805.1 uncultured Candidatus Saccharibacteria bacterium | reverse complement strand
CGAAACCAATGTCGGCTTACGAAGTAAACGGTTACGTTGGTTTTGGAAACGGAAGGGTAAGGCAGCGTCAATAAGAAAGAAGCTCACGGTCAGAAACCGTAGCTTCTTCTCGTGAGCTTGTTGCCACCGCAGTTACACGGTGACCAGTGAGTGAGACGGGCAGTTCAGACCCCACAGCACCAGCAGTGCCCGCAGCGCCGATGCCGGCTGCGGCAGGCCGATCAGCGCCACCGCGCCGAGCTGGTCACCGTTGCTGTCGTAGACGACCACGGCTGCCCCTTCGAGCAGGGGCGAACCTTCGCCATCGACCGGCTCCAGGAGCAGGTCGGGGCCGAGCGTGACATCGACGTCATTCAAGAGCGCCTCGCCCGCCAGGTTCTCGAGCGTCTGCGGGTAGGACTGGCCGCCCGGCGCGACGTTGTTGAAGAATCCGTCCCGCATCGGTGCGAGACGACTGGTGCAGTAGATCGTCACGGGGACGAGCGCACTGTTCACCAGCCTGTCGAGATCGAACCCGATCCCAGCGATTCCACCGGCCATGAGTTGCCTCCTCGGATTTGGCCAATACATACATAATACACCTAAAATAAAACTTATCAAGCTACATTTTTATATAATGTCAACAAACTACCAAAGCTTGGTAAAGTCGAACGTGCCGGTCATCATAAAGTAGCCAATGGCGACGGCTCCAATAATAAGCACGATCAGCACTACAACGCTAATTGCCAGCCAGGGCCCGCCTTTGTGCGAGGTATGGATGGGCTGCGGCGGCGCGTGGTACTCCTTGGTGTCGTACATGGGGTGCACTTCTTCGCTCGTCTTGGCATGTTCGCTGCGGTATTGTTGTGGAATCGACATTTGGCGCAGATCGTCCATGTCGTGCTCGGGCTCGGCGCTTTCGTGCTGCTTGCTTTCGAGCGAAGCCTGCGCCATGTCTTCTTTACTTGTTTCTTGCTTGGGTACTGGTGGTTCGTCGGCCGGCTCGGCGGGCGCTTCGGGTTTGGCGTCGGCGTATGCGCCAAGCGGGCGCTTTTCGACCTTAGTGGTAACAAATGGCGAGGTTAAAGGGTCGTCGTGCGGCGGTACGGCTGGGGCTTCGGCGGCTGGCTCTAAGCTGGGCGGCGTTTCTTTTGGCGGCTCGGCTGGTTTTGGGTCTTCTTTTTTGGGCTCAGGTTCGTCTTTTTTGTCGTCGAAACCATGAAAATCAAGCGGGTCTGGCCACGTCTCGGCTGGCTGTTTTTTTGGTTCGGGCGTTGGGGCGGGTTGCGATGGCTTGGGGTCGTCGAGCATGGTGAGCGCGGCTAAAACATCGTCACTCACATCAGAATGTTCGGCTGGTTTTTCGGCCGGGGTAGGCTCGGCTGGTTTTGCCGGCTCTGGCGTCACCTCTTTAGTGGGCTGGATGGCGGCGGCCATACGCGTTGGCCGGCTCGATGGCGGGGTGGATGTTTTTGCAGCAGGCTGAATAATATCCATCGCACCCGGGCGCATCCGTTGGCGCGGCGGCACTTTGGGCATGGGGCGGTTCACGACAACCCGGTTTGTTGGCTCGTCGGCGGGTTTGTCGGCAGCAGGTTGCACAGCAACAGCTACGGGTGTCACTGGGTCAGCGGTAGCCTTGGGAGCATCCGCTGGCTTATCTTCTTCGGCCGGCTTTTTAGGCGCCTTTTTACCTGGCGTGTCCATCAGCTGACTTACGGCTTGGTCGAGTTCGTCGAGGTCTAGATCTTCCATATTCCACCCTTTATGTTATGCGCTTGCCAGTTCGTGCGCCCGCTGCACGATACTGGCGAATGCGTCAGCTTTAAGGCTGCTGCCACCGATTAATAATCCATCAATACCCTGCGCGACCAAATAACCGCCGGCGTCACTACTGTCGACACTGCCACCATACAACACACGCACGGCCAGCGCCGCTTTTTTGCCAAACATGGCTTCGATATTGCGGCGGATGATTTTAACGGCTTCGGCGGCGTCGTCGGCTTTGTCGTAATTGCCAGTGCCGATTGCCCATACTGGTTCGTAAGCGACCACCATGGTTTCGATTTCGCCAGAGGTAACATTAGCCAGCCCAGCCGTGACTTGGTCGTGCAGCACATGCGCGGTTTCGCCTTCGACCCGCTGGTGGGCGGTTTCGCCAACGCACAAAACAGGAGTCATGCCATTGCGGATGACGGCTTGCACTTTTAACGCAATAAGTTTGTCATCCTCGCCAAAAACATGGCGGCGCTCGCTGTGGCCAACTAGCACGTAATCGACCAGCGCACGCAGCATCGTGGCTGAAACTTCACCGGTAAAGGCACCTTCGTCGCGATGATAACAGTTTTGGGCCGCCAGCTTAAACTTGCGGCGGTCAACCTGTAACGACAGCGTTTGCAGCGTCAGCATGTTGGGGCTCAGCACGGTTTCGACGTCGCGGAAGCTTTGGACTTTCTCTTGTAATTTGTGCAAAAACAAACTAGCCTCACCAACGGTGAAGTGCATCTTCCAGTTTGCGACAATCAGTTTTTTTGCCATTGATGCCCAGTTATCTTTGCTATTAGCTTAGCATAAGCACTGTCATAAAGACAAAAAATTGATGGTAGTATAAAAGAATGAATGAAACGCCCGAATATGTAGACATACTCGATACGAACGGCGGCTTTTTGCGAACCGCTACCAAAGGCGCCGCCCACGCCAGCGGCGACCTGCACGCCGTGGTTATTGGCGCTGTGCGCGACGCAAGTGGCAACCGCGTCATGGTGCGCCAGGCGGCCGACCGCCAGGATGCCGGGCAGTTGGTCAACCCGGTTGGCGGGCATGTGCAGGCCGGCGAATCGCTCGAAGACGCTTTGCGCCGCGAAGTGGCCGAAGAAATCGGCTGGAATAACGTCGCCATCACCAAAGTTGGCGCCGCAATTTTTAGCCGCACCGTTTTAGGCCGCCGCGAAAACCATTTTTTTAACGTTTACGACATTTCATCTGACGAACCGATACAGCTTAACCATGAAGCCGTCGAGGTCGTGACGCTTACTCCCCAAGAACACAGCCAACTCGTAAAAAAATCGCCCCGCCTGTTTGGCGACGCGCATCATTTTGTAATAGGCCAGTTCCCGGAATATTTTTTATAACTAATGTGTTTCGCCGGGCGGGCCTCCGCTACTGGAGACCCGCCCGTTCAGGTTCTACGCCGCCTTCTTGCGGGAGTTGATGATGCGCTGCTTGGTCGGCACCATGGCGATTGCCAGGAGCGAACCGAGCACCAGCAGCCCCAAGAAGTTGGCGCCCGGCGCCGTGATCAGCTGCGGCGCCAGGTCGAGCATCATCTTGAGCGCGATGTAGCCCGACAGCGGCACGAGCAACAGCGAGAAGAAGCAGGTGCAACCCTGCAACCAAAACGCGAGTTCGAGGATCATGACGGTGACGATCGTGACCACGATCGCCACAATCACCGCCGTCGCCACGACGCCCCAGGTGCCCCATCCCTTCTGGAGCGGCATCAGCTTCAGCCAGCCCAAGAAGTGGAAGATCATCAGCACCCCGGTCTTAACGGCCGCGGTGAGTACGCCGATGATGATCAGGTGAAAATCGACGGTCTCACCCGCATCTTCGACCTGCGCGTCGCCTTGCGTGTTTTCGGACAAGGTGCCCCCTTAACCTGATTGCACGGACTGTGTATTTATACCACTTTTTCGCTACAAAATAAACTAGGCGTCCATAAGGGCGGCGACACCTGGTAGTACCTGGCCGGCCATAAGCTCCAGGCTGGCGCTGCCACCAGTGCTGACAAGGCCAAAGCTGTCACCGCCTTTTTTATCCCAGTGCAGTACAAAGTCGGCCGTGTCGCCGCCACCAACAACGCTAAAGGTGTGGGCTTTTTGGGCAGCGAGTTGCGTGGCCAGCTTGGCGCTGGCATAGGCAAACACGATTTCTTCGGTGTAGCCCAAAGTTCCGCTCCAGGCAACAGTGGCGGCGTTTTTAACATGGGCCAGCATAACATCGGTGCTGGTCGGGCCGAGGTCTAAAATGTAATCGTCGGGCTGTACGTCGTGCACGTCGACAATGGTGCGTTTTTGGTTGGGGGCGATTGCCGGCGCCACCGCGACATCGCTGGGTAGCAAAATAAAATCGTCCACGCGGTCGCCGACTTTGTGGCGGGCGTCGGCGTAAATGCGCTCGATTAAATGTTCTTCGCCGGGCTCGTGCACGCTTTTGCCGATTGGCCAACCGCGGTATTTAAAAAAGGTGTTGGCCATGGCGCCACCAATAATTATTTGGTCGGCCATTTCTACAAAACGCTGTATAACAGTAATTTTGTCACTCACTTTGGCGCCGCCTAAAATGGCGACCAGCGGGCGTTTGGGGTGTTTCATGACGCCGGTGATGGTTGAAACCTCTTTTTGCAGCAACAACCCGGCGACGCTCGGCAAAAAATGAGTCACGCCTTCGGTGCTGGCGTGCGCGCGGTGCACCACGCCAAAGCCGTCCTGCACAAAATATTGGGCCATCGAGCTTTTGGCCAGGGCTTTGGCAAACGTTTTGTCGTTTTCTTCGTCGCCCGCATGAAAGCGCACGTTTTCGAGCAACATAACGTCGCCCGGTTTTGCCGCTTTAACCGCCACTTTTACGCGGTCGCCAATGCAATCTGCCACAAAGGTAACTTTTTTACCCAGCAGTTTGCTTAAGTGGTCGGCGACCGGCTCGAGGCTTAAAGCTTTGTCGACCTTGCCTTTTGGCCGGCCAAGGTGCGCGATAATAACAGTTTTACAACCAGCCTCAATTAAAAATTTGAGTGTCGGCAGGCTTTGCTGTATGCGGTAATCGTCGGCGATTTTGCCATTGTGCATAGGCACGTTGTAATCGGCGCGCAGCAGCACAGTTTTGTGCTCGAGCGGCACGTCTTTGATCGTTTTTTTGGTAAATGTTCCCACCATATTCATTTTATTTAACCACAGGCTGACGCTGCCGCCTATGGCTTGTAGAAATAAGATTTTCATTGTATTGTATTTTTAAGCCCAACTGACGAAGGAGCCCGATGCCTACGGAAGATCAGAAGTGGCAGGTGGTGGTGGGCGGAGTTGCCTGCCACGCCGCTATCGAGGCTATGTGTACGCCGACCGTGCTGCAGTACTCCCTCGAGCAGCTGCTCGACATGGCCGCGCGCATACACACCGACACCACGATCCACTCGCGCGTAGAGCACGCACTCGCCCTGGCCTACATGTTCGGGCAGGCGACGGACGTCACGCTGGACGAGGCTGTCGGCATGGCGTACCACGCAGCAAGAGCGCGGCGGGACGCCCTGACGCACTACAGCACCATCTGTTACGGCCGTGGGCCAACCGCGGCCGACGTGCAGATGGCCAGCCACCCCGCTGTGCAGACCTACGCAACCCAGGCCGGCATGGAGCTGCCCGACGCCGCGCGCGACCTGCGCTGGTGGCATGTGGAGCACTGCATCCGCCACCACGAGTGAACAAAAGCCTCCCCGCCCGGCCGCAACTGGCCGGCGGGGAGGCTGCAAGACCCCAAGTTTGGGGCTTTTTTATTCCAAAACGCGCACGCGGATGGTGTCGGTACCACCGGTCAAACCCGGCTGGCGACCCGAAACAAGCACCACTGTGTCGCCGGCCTCAAACATACCCTGCTCCACGAGTTCGTGCGCAATGGTAAGCCCAGCGCGTTCGCCGTCAGGCCGCAAAAAACTTTTGCTTGCATATAACATGCATAATTGCTGCGCCACCCGTGGGTCAGAGGTAACCGAAATAATTGGCATGCCCGGGCGGTGCGAGGCGATACTTTTAGAGGTCGCGCCGGTTTTAGTTTCGCAAATAATCGCTTTGGCGGCGAGCCGCTGCGCAAGCGTAACCGTAGCCAAACTAATGGCGTCCTGCATGCCCTTTTCGCTCTCGCGGTAAAACAGCGGGCGCACTGGCGCGTGTTCCTGGGTGTACAAAATAATGCGTTTCATGGTGGCAATGGTTTCGATCGGGTAGCGCCCCATGGCGGTTTCGTCACTTAACATCACACAGTCGGCACCGGTAATAACGGCGTTGGCAACATCGCTTACTTCGGCGCGGGTTGGTTCGGGGCTCAGCTGC
>CAYTEG010000045.1:0-1416 GCA_964436805.1 uncultured Candidatus Saccharibacteria bacterium | reverse complement strand
CCCCCCCTCCTTTTTTTCAATCATAAGACGGCATACGATCTAATGAGCGGTGACTAGAGTTCCGACCTCTGCCATTCCTATCTACAGCGCTGACTTCGGCGCGGGTTGGTTCGGGGCTCAGCTGCATACTGGCCAGCATTTGGGTGGCGACGATGCTTATTTTGCCGTGCTTTTGCGCCAGGTGCAAAATTTTGCGCTGGATGATCGGCACGATTTCGGGGCTGGTTTCGACAGCCAAATCGCCGCGGGCAACCATGCTGGCGTCGGCGGTTTTAACAATATCTTCGAGGTTTTGTTCGCTCACCGCGGCCGGCGTTTCGATTTTGGCGATAATGCGGAGGTCTTGGCGGCCGTGTTCGTCTAAAATAGCGCGCAGTTTGGTAATGTCGGCAGCGTTTTGGATAAAGCTCATCGCTACGTAGTCGATGTCTTGTAGGGCGCCAAACGCAATGTCTTTTATATCTTTTGGCGTCAGCACGTCGCCGCCAAAGTCGGTGTCGGGCACGTTGAGCGCTTTGCGTTTAAGCAACATGCCGTCGTTTTCGATCACCACAGTAATTTCGCCGGTGCCGACGCTTTTTACCTGGGCGCGCACTTTGCCGTCAAATAAGAATAAGCGCTCGCCGGCCTTCATTTTGGCCGAGAGGTCGTATTGCATCGGCAAAATGTGTGGCGGTTTGGCTTCGCGGCCGTGCACCAGCGTAAGTTCCTGGCCGGCCGTTACTTCGACCACGCCGTCAAAGTCGCCGAGGCGGATTTTTGGCCCCTGCAGATCCTGTATAATCGCCACCGGCTTGCCTGCCTCTTTGGCGGCTTTGCGGATCCAGGGGATTTGGATTAAGCGTTCTTCGTGCGTGCCGTGGCTAAAGTTAAGGCGAAACCCGTTCACGCCGGCGGCGACCATTTCTTGGATCATTTCGTAGCTGTCGGTCGATGGACCGACGGTCGCAATTATTTTTGCGCGTTTAAAGACTTTTGGCGTACTCATATTAACTACACATTTTAACACGAATCCGCACCAGTGTCATTTGCCTCGGCGTTTTTATATTGACTGTACTAACCAACAGGATTATCATTAACGCAATCCCTTCAACGTTCCCTTTAGCCCCTTTGGGACTGAGGCCGACACGAAATGGACGCATATGACCGTCAAGCCACAAACCGCTCGTCGGGCCGGTAACAACCGCCCGCGATCGGTTCCTCAGCCGCGACGATCACCCGACATCGTGACCACTCAACAGGTCACGGCCGTCGGCGCACGACAGGCCCAGCGGCCGGTCATCGACAACGACATTGTCGCCCAGCAGCTCGTCGCCCGCATGCGGTGCGGCGACGTCGCCGCATACGGCCAGCTGTACGACATGTTCAACCAGGCTGTCTTCAGCTACCTGTACCTCCGCACCGCCGATGACGGGT
>CAYTEG010000044.1:0-7546 GCA_964436805.1 uncultured Candidatus Saccharibacteria bacterium | reverse complement strand
CCACATCCCCTCCAGGGATTGTTCGTGAACGGGTCTTGCTCTGACCGCATAATTATAACAAAAATACTATATAAAGCAAGGTTTCTTACGGTTCGTCAACATCGGCAAACCGCGACTTGGCGCGGTGCGTGTCGCGCTCGGCGATAATGTGCCAGTCTAAATCCTGTTCGGCGCCGAGCAGCCGGCAGCGCAGTTCGTCGTCGGCCGGGTGGCCGGCTTCTAATAATTGCAAATACACTTTTTTACCGCCGATTTTGGTAAATTCGTGCGCGGTTTCAATCCCAATTTTAGCCAGCCAGTCTTCGATTTCTGGCGTGATATTGAGCAAGCCGAGTGAACCGTCGTGGGTCATGCTTTTATTGTAGCACTACCATACGGCTGCGTGCAGGGTAAGCCTTCCGGCATTTTGTTCCTCGTTGTTCCCCAACCTAAGCGCAGCCCTTTTTGGGCGGAGCGGGGAATAAAATGCCGGAAGGCTTACCCTGCTTAGGTGTAGTTAACGAATCTTATTACACGCCACCCGTACCGCTTCACTCCACGTCGGGAAAGCATGTATGGTGTTTGCGACTTCTTGCGCCGTTAATCCGTATTGGATCGCCAAAGTTAGCTCGTGTAACATCTCGCCGGCGCGCGGGCTTACAATGCTGGCGCCAATGAGCGTGCCATCTGGTTCGGCAATCACTTTTACAAAGCCTCTGTCGACATTGCTGGTGTTGGCGCGGCCAATAATGCTGATCGGCGCCATGGCCTTTTTAAACTTGAGGTCGCGTTTTATGCATTCGGTTTCGGTAAGCCCGACCGAGGCGATTTCGGGGTTCACAAAAATGCAGCGCGGGATTGCCCGGTAATCGACGGCGATTTTTTGCTTGTGCCACATGTTGTGGGCGGCAACCCGCCCCTGGTAAATCGCGGTGTGCGTAAACTGGTAGGGCCCGGCCACGTCGCCAGCCGTGTAAATATGTTTGGCGCTGGTTTGCATTAGCTCGTTGGCGATAATATTTTTAGGAGTGTAGTCGACGCCGGCGTTTTCGAGCCCGATGTCGACGTTAGCCAGTTTACCGCTGGCAATTAAAATCTCGTCGACTTTAAGCGATTTCATTTCGCGGCCCTGCTGGTAATATACGCGTTTCGCCAGGCCTTCTTTGGCCACCTTCATCACTTTGGTGTTCATGAGCACGTTCATGCCGCGGTTTTGTTCGAAAGTTTCGCGTACCAGGGCGCCCACTTCTTCGTCTTCCTTCATTAAAAGCCGCGGCGTGATGTCGATTAAATGCACTTTTGTGCCGAAAATGCTAAAAAGTTCGGCGTATTCGCAGCCAACGGCGCCGGCGCCTACAATGGCCAGCGATTTTGGCGGGCGGGTTAAGTCGGCCGCTTCTTTAAAGGTGATGTAACCAGTTTGGTCGAGGTTTTCGATAGGCGGGATAAAGTCGTGCGTGCCGGTGGCCACCAAAAAATATTCGGCGCTTTGGTGTTGGCGGTTCACCGTTATTTCGTGGTTGCTTATAAAGTGGGCGTCGCCTTTAACAACGGTGATGCCTTCGGCCTCGAACATTTTTTTGCCCTGCCAGGTGCCGGTTCGGTGCACGGCGATATCTTTCCAGGCTTTGATTGACGGATAGTTATAGCTGAGCGTCGCGCCGCGGATGCCAAATTGCTGGCCATTTTTTGCTGCGTCGTAAATTTCGGCGGCGTGCAGCAGCGCTTTTGTCGGCACGCAACCCCAGTTTGGGCATTCGCCGCCGATTTCGTCTTTTTCGACAACGGCGACGCGCTTGCCTAAACTGGCGCTCATGTGCGCCGCAACGCTGCCGGCGCCGCCGGTGCCGATTACGATAAGGTCATAGTCGTACTTATTTTTAGCCATAAAAATCCTTTATCCTATTATACGATGCCGGCCGTACATGTACGAGGCGTCGGGGTTATACACTTGTAAACAGGTGGTTGTTTTGCGCCGGATGTCGTCTGAGGTGATTTCGGTTTTGGCGTTGACCCACGGTTGCATTTCGGCGCAAACCCGCGCGGCGGTGAGTTCGGCCTCGCCAACCGGCGTGCGCACGCTTAAGCAGGCGGCGTAAACGCTGGCGTAGAGTTTGCGCTCGTCGTAGGGCTCGGTGTAGTCGGGGGTTCTTTTGACGATGTGGGTTTTCATGGTTATCTCTTTGGCTCGCAATGACCCGTTCCCCATTTTATTCCCCGCTCCGCCCAAAGATGGGCTGCGCTTAGGTTGGGGAACAACGAGGAACAAAATGGGGAACGGGTCATTGCTGCACCTTATTTCTAGCCAAAGTTAATTACCCCATTCGCAATCAGCATCAAAATCCAGCCCAAGGCGACCAACAGCAGGCCAATGCCCAGCCGCATGACGCCTTTGCTTTCTTCTTTCCATTTTTGCACCGAGCTTATTTTTGCCCCGCCGGCCACCAGCGCCAAAATAATAAGCAGCGGCGCGACAAAAATAATGTTGTACAGCACCATTAAGGCAAAGGCGGCCAGGTTAAAGTCGACGCGCAAAACGGTGATAATCGCCAAATACGGCGCGCCGGTACAAGGTAGCTCAACGCCGGCCACAAACGCGCCGAGCAGCATAACGCTTACCAGGCTGAGTTTTTTGCTGGCCGACATTTCTTGTATCTTCATGGCCATGCCGTGCGGAATTTGCAGGCTAAAGCCTTTGCCGTACCAAAAGAAATCTTTTATTTCGAGCAGCCCGGCCAAAATGACCAAAAAGCCGACGGCGATCGACAAATATTCGGCGATCACAATTGGGATGGCCGAAAAGAAGTACACCAGCCCCAGGCCGGCTGCCAGGTAGGTGATGAAGATCGCAAAAATGTACGCGCCGCCGAGCACCAGCAGGCGTTTAATCGACTTGCCGCTGCCCAAAACAACCGACACCATTAAAATGAGCACGCCAATCGCGCAAGGGTTGATCGAATCAATCGCCGCCGAGGCAATTACTAAACCGAGCGTTGGTAAATCGAGCATTTAAAATACCTCCGTTGTGTCGCAAATATGGCGGTCGCGGTCGGGCACGCCAAAGGCGGCGCAGCGCTGCGTGTCGTGGATGCCGAACTGCTTGCATAGTTTGTCGGTGCGGTCTTTGTGTGGCGCGAATTCCATTATTACGCAGTCGCCGGGCGGCACGTTGGCCTCTTTGGCGGGCATATAATTGGCCGGGTCGTCAATTTTGGTCTGGTGGTAGGTTTTTGCCGCGTCGTCGTAGCGCATTGCAAACACTTGTACTTCGGCGGGTTGATCGCCGCATTTTTCGCCGCTCACAAAGTTGGCGGTTTTGCCCTCGGCTTCGGTGTGGACAAACTGCGTCACGAGTTCGGGGTTGGGTGCAGGGTTGCCGTCGCCGTCTTGTGCAGTTTCGAAATAGTTGTCGTCGTTAAGCGGCACGGTCAGCGAGTTTTTGCTAATCCCACCGCCAACAACGGTCATAAACTTGCCTAAACTAAAATCGTAGGGCAGGGTAATCGGCACGCCCTCAACGTGGATGCGTTTGTCGTTGTGTTCGTGCAAGGTTGGTGTGCCAATTTTGTTGCTTAAAAAGCCGTGCGGGTCGCGCAGGTTTATTTCGTTGTTACACGCCCAAATTTCGAAATCGGCGTGCCAGTGCACTGGGCCGCCGGTCGCCGAGGCAATATTTAAGTACACCGTGCTGCCGGCAATCGTTAATGTTGTACCGAGTACTACAACAACTATTGCCACAAAAAGCGGCAACTTAAGCCGTTTTGCCGGTTTGCTTTTACGCTTTTCGATAATAATCGCCAAAAGTAATAACACTACTACCAGGATCGATCCAACAACCGTCACGGTGAGTGACAAGTTACCAATAAACGTCTCTAAATCTTCGGTGCCGAATATATTTGTCATTTTGTATTTGTATTTTTATCGCACTTACGCTTACTATAGGGTATATCACGTACCAACAGAGTATGTCAAAAATAAATACAATTTACACCCAAACAGGCGAACAAACCACCGCGGCGTTACAGGTTGACCCGGCGCATGGTTTAAGTACGGCCGAGGTTACGCGGCGGCTTGGCCAGCACGGCACAAACACCTTGCCGAGCGGGCCTAAAGTTTCGGTTTTAACATTGTTACTCAGCCAATTTAAAGATGTGCTTATTATTGTATTAATTGTCGCCGCCACGGTGTCGCTGGGTTTGAGCATATACGAGCAAGATGGGCTCCCAACCGAAGCCTTGCTGATTTACGGCATTGTGGTGGCGATCGCCATTGTTGGTTTTGCCAACGAATATAAAGCCGAAAAAACCGTCGAAGCGCTTAAAAAACTGATGTCGCAAACCTGCCGCGTGCGCCGCGACGGCGATGTAACCGAAGTCGCAACCGAGCAGTTGGTGCCCGGCGACATTGTGTTGCTCGACGAAGGCAAAAAAGTGCCGGCCGACATTAGGCTGCTGCTCGCCAACCGCTTACAGGCCAACGAAGCCAGCTTAACCGGCGAATCGGTCCCGGCTAGCAAAAATACCAACGTTTTAAGCGGCGAACTGGCCTTGGGCGACCAAAAAAACATGCTGTTTTCGGGCACGCTGGTTACCACCGGCACGGCCGAGGGCGTGGTTGTGGCCACTGGCGCGGCTACCCAAATTGGCGCCATCGCGCGGTTGGTCAGCGAAGTCGAAGACGAAGAAACGCCGATGCAGCGCAAGCTCGACGACCTTGGCAAAAAGCTCGGGCTGGTTATTTTGGCGATTTGCGCCGTTGTTTTTGTGGTTATTTTGCTGCTCGACACCCAAATTGAGCACGACACTTTGGTGCGTAAATTAATTTTCGCCTTTACCGCTGCGGTGGCGCTGGCGATTGCGGCCATCCCCGAAGGTCTGGCGTTTGTTGTGCGTATTAGTTTGGCGCTTGGGGCGCGGCGTATGGCGGCCAAAAAAGCTTTGGTGCGCAAACTTTCGGCGGTTGAATCGCTTGGTTCGACCGATATTGTGTGCTGCGACAAAACAGGCACGCTCACTAAAGGTGAAATGACCGTGCGCGCCCTTTTTGTCGACGACGTTTTGTACGATGTCAGCGGCTCGGGCTACGACCTAAAAGGCGAGTTGACGCGCGGCGGCAAACCAGCGGCGCCTACCGACGGCGTGCGCCAGCTGTGCGAAATCGGCCTGCTTTGCAACAACGCCAAACTGCACGCTGGCAATGTGCTGGGCGACCCGACCGAAGGTTGTTTGCTTGTTTCGGCGGCTAAAGTCGGGCTCGACCGCGCCGCGCTCGAAGCCGCGCACGAACGCATCGACGAAATCCCGTTTAGTTCTGACCGCAAAATGATGACCACCCTGCACAAATCGCCCAAAGGTTTTATGATCGCCACAAAAGGCGCGACGTCGATTATGCTTGAGCGCTGCACGCACGAACTGCACGGCGGCAAAGTGGTGGCGCTGACGGCCAGCCGCAAAAAGGTGATCGCCGCTCAGTCGAAGGCGCTGTCGTCGCAGGCGCTGCGCGTACTGGCGTTTGCCTATCGCCAGGACGGCTCGCACCCCACCGAGGCCAGCATGGAGCGCGACCTTATTTTTGTCGGCCTGCAGGCCATGATGGATCCGCCGCGCACCGAAGTCGCGCAGGTTATTAAACGCATCCAGCGCGAAGCCGGCATGCGCGTTATTATGATTACTGGCGACAGCATCGAAACCGCCAAAGCGGTAGCTGCCGAGCTTGGCATAATTGGCGAGGCGCTCACCGGTATTGAGCTCGACGGGCTGAGCGACGCCGAATTTATTACCCGCGTCGAAAAAATCGGCGTGTACGGCCGCGTCAACCCGGCGCATAAAATCCGCATTGTGCAGGCGCTTAAGCACCACGGCCACCAGGTAGCGATGACCGGCGACGGGGTAAACGACGCGCCCGCCATTAAAGCCGCCGACATCGGCATTGCCATGGGCATTACCGGCACCGACGCCGCTAAAGAGGCGAGTGACATGATTTTGCTCGACGACCAATTTGTAACAATCATCAAAGCCGTCGAAGAAGGCCGTGGCATTTTTGACAACGTACGTAAATTTGTGAACTTTTTGCTGTCGTGCAATATTGGCGAAGTTATGGCCGTGCTGTTTGGCGTGCTGATCCACCATAATTTAGTGCTCACCGCCGCCCAGCTGCTGTTTGTGAACATCGTGACCGATGGCTTGCCGGCCGTGGCGCTCGGCAGTGACCCGGTCGCCAAAGATGTTATGAAGTTTAAGCCGCACCATTACCAACAGGCGATTATTAACAAGCGCGTATGGTTCGAAATATTTATTTTTGGCGGGCTGATGGCCGCGGCGCTGCTGGCGCAGTACACCTTTGCGCTACCAACGCAGGGCGCAATCGTAGCGTCGTCGGTGATATTTTTGGCGATGGTAGTGTACGAATTTGTGCGGCTGGTCGACATCCGCAGCGACTTTAAAATGAAGTTTTTTAGCAACCCGCTGCTTATTGTCAGTCTGGCCGTGTCGCTTGTCATTCAAATTGCACTGCTGTATGTGCCCGGCCTGGGCGGCATTTTTGACGTTACCGCAATTAGCTGGGAGCAGTGGCTTATTATTGCTGGTATTTCGATCGTATTGTTTGGTATCATGAAACTGTTAAACCCGGTACTCGACCGCATAGGGCCAGAGTACGCCGACGTTGCGCAACCTGTAAAATAAAAAGAAAGGATACGTCATGGCGCTTCTCAAAAAGCCAAAAGCCAAGGCCGCCAAAGCCAAAAAACCAGCCGGCAAAAGCGACGCCGCCGCTGTTATGGCCCGCATGAAGAAAAAGCAGGCCGAAAACCCCGACAGTTGCCCGTTCTGCTAAAAAAGAGCCGCTCCGGTAAAATGGGCGGCTCTTTTTTGTGCGCGGTACTATTTTTGCTCTTGGTTCTTTTTAATCGCGTCGACAACTTTGCTGTCGTCTTTTAAGTTTTCCCAGAACAATACTTGGTCGCGGCTAATGTGCATTTGGTCGTCGGGGCCGTGCAGCTCTTTGCCCAGTTTGGCGAGTTCGACCTGCGGGTTTTGGCCGGCGGTTTTGTTGTCGGCTGGTTGCACGGTCGAGCTTTGTTGCACCTGCAGGTAATAAATGTCGGTGCAGTCGACGTACGAGGCGTTTACATTGGCGAGTTTACAAAAATACACTTGGCCGTTGGTTAAAAAGATGGCCTGGTATCTATCTTTTTTAATGCCGTCCGGGCTCATAAACATGGTGTATAGCCACCAGCCCAGCCCGAGCACCACCACAATCGCGGCGATAATCCCGACAATAACCATTGGTTTTTTATTGCTCTCTTGGTTCATCATAGTAAAAGAACTCCCTTCAGCAGCGCGCGGCGCCGGATGCGGCTGGCTTACATGATGATTAGTATTAGTTGGCCCCTGGCCTTTAAACTCCATTGTTACTCCCTAAACACTTATGCTAGACCTAGTGTACCTGATGCCCCGAAGGCGATCAAGCACCTCTGGCGAAACTGAGAATTTTTTGTTACAATAACTCCTTGACGTGGCAGCGTAGCTCAGTTGGTTAGAGCGTAGGACTCATAAGCCTAAGGTCA
>CAYTEG010000043.1:0-7688 GCA_964436805.1 uncultured Candidatus Saccharibacteria bacterium | reverse complement strand
GATGCTGGCCCAGCGCCTCTACGAAGAAGGTAAGATCACCTACATGCGTACCGACTCGGTGAATTTGAGTAGCATCGCCGTGGCCGCCATGGCAAGCCTGGTCGAAAAAGAATACGGCCCAGAGTACGTGCAGGTGCGCAAGTTTACAACCAAATCGGCTGGCGCCCAAGAAGCCCACGAAGCCATCCGCCCCACCAACCCCAGCGAGCGCGAAGCCGGCGACGACGCCCAACAAAAGAAGTTATACAATCTTATTTGGCAGCGCGCCGTGGCCAGCCAAATGGCGCCCGCTAAAGTCGAAAAAACAACCATCACCATTGGCGCCAGCAAAACAAAAGACACGCTCGAGGCAAAGGGCGAAGTCGTGCAGTTTGCCGGCTTCTTAAAAGTGTACGGCGACGGTAAAAAAGAAGAAGGTTTATTGCCAGAGGTCGCCAAAGGTGACGCGCTTAACCTGCAAACCGCCGAAGCCGAACAATCTTACAGCCGCCCGCAAGCCCGCTACACCGAAGCAAGTTTGGTGCGCAAGCTCGAAGAACTCGGCATTGGCCGCCCAAGCACCTACGCGCCAACAATTAGCACCGTGCAAGACCGCGGGTATGTTGAAAAGGCAGATGTTGTTGGTGGCGAGCGCGAAATCGTGCGACTAAAACTGGCGGGAGGCAAGGCAGAACGCGCGCAGGCCGTCGAACCAATCCCCGACGACAAGGGTAAACTGGTACCCACCGACATCGGCAAAGTAGTGACCGACTTTTTGGTAGAACACTTTAAACATGTGATTGACTACGACTTTACCAAAGATGTCGAGCAAGAGTTCGACGACATCGCCGACGGCAAAGTAAAGTGGCAGGACATGTTGCAAAAGTTTTACGATCCGTTTCATAAAACGGTCGACAAATCGGCCGACATTAGCAGGGCAGAAGCAATGCAGTCGCGCCCTCTTGGGGTCGACCCCAAGAGCGGCCGGCCAGTGAGCGCCCGCTTTGGCCGCTACGGCGCCATGGTGCAAATGGGCGAGGCCGAAGACGAAGAAAAGCCAAAGTTCGCGGGTATCCCAGCCGGCATGAACATGGACACCATTACGCTCGACCAAGCCTTGGAATTATTTAAACTACCGCGCGTTTTAGGCCACACCGAAGCCGACGAGCCAATCGAAGTAAACATTGGCCGCTTTGGCCCTTACGTTAAAATAGGCAAGCGCTACGTATCCTTAGGCAAAGAAGACCCATACCACGTGACGCTCGAAACCGCCAACGCCCTTATTAAAGCCGACACCGAAAAGCGCGCTAAAATGACCATCCACGACTGGCCAGAGCAGGGGATTAAAGTGTTAGACGGCCGCTTTGGCCCCTACATCACCGACGGCAAAAAGAACGCCAAAGTACCAAAAGACCAAGACCCTAAAAAATTGACCCCTGAAACGGCCAAAAAAATGCTGGCCGAAGCCCCGGCCAAAACCGCCCGCAAGCGCCGTACGCGAAAATAAGGCTTGCATAAGATTATCATTTGTAGTATAAAAGGTATTAACTCCTTCCGAAGATTAATTTTGGACGAAGGATAGTCGCCGGGCCCTTGGGCCAGTGCGACAAAGCCGGCCAACCCGGCAACATGGGCATCGGACCGCGCACATAATGCCTCAGGGCACACCTCACGGTGATTGTGTTGCATCCGGAGCCCGAAATGGGGACGGGCCTGGTCTCATAGGTTGCAGTCGTCCAAGACCGCCACTTGTGGTACGGTACCACCCGTCCCCACCTAGTTTTCCGTCTGCCCGGCCCCCCGCAGCCGACGGAAAGGACCCGCGCGTTCGTCGTTCCCCGATCGGCTCGCGCGCGGGCGCCTACTTCCCCCCGGTTCCGGTTTACCGCCATGACGGAGCTGGCTGGGGAGCGCCGTTCCTCGATGCCCATGAGCAGACGCCCGCCCCACCAGGTGGCCTGTATGGGTAGGAATCGGCGCGAGCGGAGGGTGGACGGCCCGACTGGCCTTGAAAACCATGTCGGTAACCGTCCGCCTTCCGCCACAACGACTTGGAGTAGCCCTCACAGGCTGCTCCCAGCCTCGACTGTTCTGAGGGGTAACAGTTACGAGGCGAGAGCCCACTGCTTGGAGAGCGTCTCTCGATGACTCCCACCGGAGTTGACCGCAAGGTCGCGAGTGATTGCGCCAAGCAGTGGGCCCCTTACACCCAGCCCACCGGCTGGGTTTTCCATATCATGGCAAACTGGGTAGAAGCGCTTATACTTACACATTTATCCACAGTCCGAAAGTCTTGGGGCAGAAAGTGTCTTAAGCTCCAAATTGATGCTATAATAAATACATATCCAAGTTATTTGACACTCATAAACCTTTGTGTTAGAGTAATAATAATCGTTTATACAAAAGTAATGAAAGGCTACCCAATGAGCGACGTGACCGAATCTGCTGCAATTGACCTGCAAACTGCTGTCAAGGACATCCTTGGCACTGTTGAACGTGAACGTGAGCGCGAAATTATTGCGCGCCGTTTTGGCTTGTACGAACGTAAAGAGACGCTCGAACAAATTGGCGAGCTGCTTGGCATTACCCGCGAACGCGTGCGCCAGCTCGAAAAAGCAATTATGATCCGCCTGCGCCTGGCCGCCGAAGAAGACTTGCCGCATATTACGGCCATCGAAAAGCATTTTGTGCGCCATTTGCACGACCTCGGCCGCGTGGCTAAAATCACCGACCTTACGGTTACTTTGGCACCTAAAGCTAACGACACCACCCGCGCCCACGTTGCATTTATTGCCGAAATCGCCCCACGCCTGACGGTTGTCGAAGAAAACGACCGCTACCACCACGCTGTTGGTATTAAAGAGCACGGCACCGACGAACAGATCAAGCAAAACGTTGATCCTATTGTCGAGACCATCAAAAAGAATGGCAGCCCAATGACAATCGACGAGCTGCACGGCAAAATCGACCACGAACACCCCGAACACGTGCGCGCGCTGGCCAGTGTCAGCAAAGACCTCGCACACCTTAAAGACAAATGGGGCCTTACTAAGTGGCCAACCGTTAACCCTAAAAACATCCGCGACAAAATTTACGTTATTTTGCAAGAAAATGGCAAACCTATGCACTTTAGCGACATCGCTAAGGCCATTAAAGGCTCTGACTTCCGCCGCAAAGACGTGACCACTCAGGCCATCCACAACGAGCTTATTAAAGACGGCCGTTTTGTGCTGATTGGCCGCGGTATTTACGCGCTTAAAGAGTGGGGCTACAGCAAGGGCACGGTTGCCGACATTATTACCGACATCCTTAAAAAAGAGGGTGGCCCGCTGCACCGCGACGAAATTGTTAAGCGCGTGCTTAAGCACCGCCAGGTAAAAGAAACGACGATTTTGTTGAACCTGCAGGGTAAGGCGCGCTTTAAGCGCGTGGCAAAAGCTACTTACGCTTTGGCTGACGAGAAGTAAACTTTTTCGTTCGTTACGCTGCCTGGCCGTCCGTATCCCAAAACGACGTAACCGTTTTGCCCAGTAGGGCAAAGCCGACATCGTTTTGGGAGCCCTCGGACGGCCAGACGCTAAGGCACCGCAGTGGTAAAACGACTAATGTCCTGGAATCGTCCGTTCTAGCACTGCAGGGTACAGCGACTAAGCCTTCCGAGGCTCCAAAACCAATGTCGGCTTTGCGAAGCAAAACGGTTACGTTGGTTTTGGAAACGGAAGGCTTAGGCAGCGTAAAGCGCAAAAGCAGCGTTAAAATTAGTCAGCACAAAAAGAAGCTATGGTTGGTTTGCAAAAGAAAATATGAACCCAAAAAAACTCAAGCGCATTGCACTTCTACCCAGTTTGAGCGAAAATATAAAGTAAGGCATTATGGATCTGCTATCAATTTTGTTTGGCTTGCTTGGCAAGTGGTACCTATGGCTCCCAGTGGCGGCTATCCTGGGGTACTTAGCCATGCGTAATAACCGGCGCGCCAAAGTTGTCAGCGAAACCGAACACGTTTTGCTTGTGCTCGAAATCCCGCGTACCAACGACAAAAAAGAACTCGCCGCCGAGCAGATGTTTGCGTCGTTACACGGCATTTTGCGCAGCAAGCGTGAACTTGCAGTACAAGGTGGCCTGCAAGAACACATTAGTTTCGAAGTCGCCGCCATCGAAAAACGCATCCGCTTTTACGTGTGGCTGCCAAAATACCTGCAAAACTTTGTTGAGGGCCAGTTGTACGCGCAGTACCCGACGCTGCAAATCCACACCGCCGACGAAGATTACAGCGCCCGCAGCCTCAAAAACACCGTCGCCTACACCGCCGAACTGGGGTTAGTCGACAACGAGGTGTTACCAATCAAAACGTTCCAGAGCTTCGAGGTCGACCCGCTGGCCTCTATTACCGCCACACTCGCCAAGCTCGAAGACCCCGACGAAGAAATGTGGCTGCAATTTTTGGTGCGCCCGGTTTCGGACGACTGGCACCGCAAGTCGAGTAAATTTGTGGCACGCGTCAAAAGCGGCCTCATTAGCAGCAGTAGCCACGGCACCGGCTATTACGCCCTAAAAACCCTCGAAGCCCTCTGGAAACCACCCGAAGATAGCGCCAAAGCCCCCGAAGTCAGCGAACGCGATAAAGGCCGCATCAGCGAAATCGAAAAAAAGAGCGTCAAACTGGGCTACCAGGTTAAAGTGCGCCTGGCCTACCTTGGCCACGACCAAACCACGGCCCGGCTGCGTATGCAGGCGATCGTCGGTACGTTTAAGCAGTACAACAGCACCAACCTTAACGGCTTCCAAATTAAAAGCCCGCAATATGGCATCGATGGCATCGCCCAGTACCGCGCCCGGTTCTTTATTGACCGCGGCTACATTTTAAACATCGAAGAACTTGCTTCGGTCTACCACTTACCGCACACCAACGTCGAAACGCCTAACATCGTGTGGGCTAACAGCAAAACCGCCGAGCCGCCAGCCAAACTGCCGATTATTATGGGCACCGAGGCCGACGCCGACATAAGTGCCTTTGGGTTAACCAACTTCCGTGGCATCACCCAGCAGTTTGGCATGTCGCGCGGTGACCGCGGCCGACACGTGTATATTATTGGCCAAACCGGCACCGGTAAATCCGGTTTGCTGGAGCTTTTTGCGCTGAGCGATATTTTTCATCACCACGGCTACGCTATCATCGACCCGCACGGCGACTTTGCCATAAACAACCTGCGGTTTATTCCGCCCAGCCGCGTCAACGACGTGATTTACTTTAACCCGGCCGACACGGCCTTTCCGGTGGGCTTTAACCCCATGGAAGTCATTAACCCCAACATGAAGAACAACATTAGTTCCGAAGTGATTGGGGTGCTTAAGCGTATGTTTGGCGAAAGCTGGGGGCCGCGTCTGGAATACATTTTGCGCTACACCATTTTGGCGCTGCTCGATACGCCGGGCACAACGCTGCTCGATATTACGCGTATGCTGACCGATAAAAAATTCCGCAAAGGCGTGGTCGAACAATGTCACGACACCGTGGTGCGCCAGTTTTGGAACGTCGAGTTCGCCAGCTGGACGGACAAATTTGCCAACGAAGCCATCGCGCCGGTGCTTAACAAAGTGGGTGCATTTACCGCCAACCCGATCATCCGCAACATTATTGGCCAGCCAAAAAGTACCTTTAACATCCGCCAAATTATGGATGAAGGCAAGATTTTGGTGGTTAACCTTAGCAAGGGGTTGATTGGCGAAGACAACGCGGCGATTTTGGGCTCGTTTTTGGTGACTAAAATTCAGCTGGCCGCAATGAGCCGCAGCGACATCCCGCGGATCGAAGACCGCCGGCCGTTTTACCTGTACGTCGACGAGTTCCAAAACTTTGCGACCGATTCGTTTGCCACGATTTTGTCTGAGGCGCGCAAGTACGGCCTTAACCTCACCGTTGCCAACCAGTATGTCAGCCAAATGCAGCCGACGGTGCGCGACGCGGTGTTTGGTAACGTTGGGTCGATGGTGAGCTTTCGTATTAGCCCCGACGACGCGCCGCTGCTTGGCAAACAGTTTGCGCCACAGTTTTTGCCCGAAGACATTATGCAAATGCATAACCGCCACTTTATCACCAGCATGGTAATTAACGGCGAAAAGGCACCGGCGTTTTCGGCGACGACACTGACGCTGCCGCCAGCACAAACCGACTTTTCGCCGCAGATCATCGAAAACACACGCCGTAACTTTGCCCGGCCGCGCAACGAAATCGAAGAAGAAATAAGCCAGACAATCGGGCCGCTCATGACGAGCGCACCACAACAACCGCAGCAGCAAGCCCAGCCACAATCGCAGGCGCAGGCAAAGCAGCACCCAGTGCCGGCAAGTAACCTGCCTGCTAAAAAGGCGGAGCAACCACACACCGATGTTAAAAAGGCCGTTAACGACCTCGCCGCAACGGCAACGAGTAGCGTTGTTGCCACCCCTGATCGGCCTCAAGAGCCAAAACCAACACCTGCAGCCGCACAGGCGCCACAACCAGCGACGCAAAATTCGGCTCCATCAAACCAGCAGCAACCAGCCGAAGGCGGCGGTAAAAAGCGTAAACGTCGGCGCCGTGGCAAGGGTAGCGACGGTGGTGGGGGAGAAGGGCAGCAGCGCAGTAGCAATCCGCCGCGCGAAGCACGCACAGACGACAACAGGCCCACTATTATAGCCGCACCGCAACCACAGCAACCACAACCAGCGCCAAAACCAGTAAACGACGAAACCGTCATCCGCTTGCGGTAGGGAAGCATGCGCAATTTTGTTGTGTATGTGCCAGGCCTGGCCGACAAAACGCACTACGTTATTGGCCAGCGGACTGCCCTGTTTTTTTGGCGCAGCCGCAAGTTGCAGCCGTATTATTTTGTGCCCGACTGGGTAAATAAACAAGAAACGTTCGAGCAAAAACTCGGGCGGCTTTTGCATGTTATCGACGCTGCCCACGCCCGCGGCTTTGCCGTTTCGCTGGTTGCGGCAAGCGCCGGCTCGCCCTTGGCGCTTGTGGCGTTTTATAAACGGCGCGCCATAATCGAACACGCCGTTTCGATTTGCGGCAAGCTGCGGCGCCCGCAAAGCGTTCCTACGGCGCTTTTGGCGCTCAACCCGGCCTTCGACGACGCGATAGCCGCCTTTGCCCGCATCGAACCAAAACTGAGCGACCACGACCGTAAAAAAATCCTTATTGTTAGCGCTACCCGTGACAGTTATGTACCAAAGGGCGACGGAGCGCTTACTTACGCCCACACCCACGTAATCCGCAGCAGCGGGCATGTGTTTTCGATTATGATGGCGCTTACCTGGCACAAACTGCCAATCATCAGGTTTATCACTGGTTAAATTTGTTCTTAAATTCTTACGAACAAAATTAGAACATATTGAGGATGGTGTATGGGCAGAATTAATGCACAGACCATCAAACCCACTAAACAGCAAGCCGGGCATAAGCGGGCAGTGGGCAAAATAGAGAAGCGCAAAAATAAAAAGCAGGCCAGAATGAAGAATGAAATACGTACGTAAACACACAAAAGGAAATATATCTTATGTCGCACAATATATCTTTTACGACATAAGCTATTTTAAACATACATGAAGACGTATACGTTTAATGCGGTGTAGTAAGACGCCATATTGCCTTGCGCTGCCCAGGGCTTCCGTTTCCAAAACCAACGTAACCGTTTACTTCGTAAGCCGACATTGGTTTCG
>CAYTEG010000042.1:6679-8064 GCA_964436805.1 uncultured Candidatus Saccharibacteria bacterium | reverse complement strand
AGACAATACTTTGTTGTTGTAGTCCCATTTGGTAAACAAATATTGGCCGGTTGCCAGGCAAAAGCTAAGCGCCACCGCAGCTACAGCCACCCACACAAACATAGTGCGGCCGGCTACTTCGATTTGCTGGCGCTTTTTAAGGCCGGTCAGTCGGTTGAGTTTAAGCTCTGCTGGTTTTTGGGGCGTTGGTTGTTCTACCATTATTGCGCCTTGTTGTCGTTAAATAATAGGCCAGTTTGCGGCGATTGGGTCACAGATTGGGTGGTTGTAATGTGCGGTACGCTCGCGGCAATATCGGTATTTTGCACGTCGAAGGCGCTTTGGTTGTACACCAGTTTAACCGCAAACGACACAAGGTTTTTGGCGCCGACATGCGCGAGGCCACTGTTTTGTACGAGCACCTGGGTGAACATTTTTTCTTTTATTGTTTCGCCCTGGCCTTGGTGTTTATACGAAATTTCGGCGTTTTTTAAGGTGTCGACAAACACGTTAAGGGTCTCGAAGGTGCCCGTGGTGCCGGTAAGCACAAGGTTTTGCGTGCTCACCGAAAGCTGCAGGTTGCTAAGGTTTATGTTGCTCGGCGCGCTGGGGTTAAGCACTCCCAAAAAGTCGAACAAACGGCTGTACGAGCCTTTGTTATTGTGCAGATCGGGCAATGCTGCTAATTGCGCCTGCACGGTCAAATATTTGTCGACGTCGGCGATTGTTTTTAGCTGCGTCTCTTTTTGCTTTATGTCGTCGGTCGCCAAGTTAATTTGAAACTGCTGCACAAAAGTAACATACACAAACAGCAGTACGCTTAGGCCAACCGCGCCAAGCGTCACCAAAATTGAGCTGCTGATTACCAAGCCCTTTGTTTTTTGCGACTTGATAAATTCTTTTTTGAGGTCTGGCAGAAGGTTTAACTGAATCACAACTATATACTCCGCTCCGCCAAGCCAACCGCCACAGCAAACTGCGGTGCGACCTGCATAAGTTTATCGCGCAAATCGGGGCTAAAGCGCACGGTGCCCCAGGCGTTGCCAGCAACGGTCGGCATCCCGGCTTTGGTAGCGATGTATTCGCCAAAGGCCGGAATGGATAATGTGTACCCCGACAAAATAACCGAGCTAATCGGCACATTTGGGTAGCGCGACTGGAAAAACTTGGCAGATTTGGTAATTTCGGCCACAAATTGTTCGAGCGTCGCATCGAGCGATTTTAAAATCTGGCCTTCGAGCCGGTCTGGGTACAACCCAAACTTCATAATAAACTGCGTCGCCTGGTTGGCGTCGATGGTTAGGTTTTGCTGGGCAATTTTAATAAGCGTTTGCATACCGACTGGGATTGAGCGGATCAGCCGCGGCGCACCCGCCAGCACCATAACAATATCGGTGGTAAAGTCG
>CAYTEG010000042.1:3116-6669 GCA_964436805.1 uncultured Candidatus Saccharibacteria bacterium | reverse complement strand
TCTTTGCTGCCAGCCGGCACAAGCGAGCGCACCATCGCAAGGCTGTCGGGCTCGAGCGCCACAACGTTAAGGCCAAGGCTTTCGATCATGTCGAGCCGCGATTCGCTAAACTTATTAGATACGCTGGCGAGCAGCACTTCTATTTTAGATTGGTCGCGCAACGATTTGCCAAGCACCGCCCAGTCGATTTTTACGTCCTCGATTGCCATAGGGATAAACTGTTCGGCTTGGTACTTAATGGTCGCGGCAAGTTCTTGCGGGGGTAAATCGGGCAGGTCAACAACAGTTGCAAACGTCTTGTTTGACGGCATGCCAACAACAACGTTGTGCGTGCTAATGCCTGTTTGGGTAATAAGGTTAGTTACAACGTCGCCCAGCCGGCGTTGGTCGTCCATGGAGTCGCTGGCGGCAATTTTAATATCGACTGGAGCGCTACCAAACTTAGCCAGACTCCAGGCGTCGCCACTTTTATGTAACTCGACAACACGCACAGCAGTGGTGCCAATGTCGAGTGCGAAGAACTCGCCCACCGAGGAAAACAACTTCATACTGCCCATGATTATAGCACAAGCACGTTCACTAAAAAGCTTTTTTGGTTAAAATCGTGGCGGTAATTCGCGGACGTTGGTGGTGGTTATCGTCGCCCGGTTGGTTTGGTTAAGCGCGTTCGTTATAAATACTTCGGAGCTGAGGTTAAACGTTTCGGCTGCAGACTTTTGCGACGCAGGCGTGCCGCCGTCGGCGCCGGCGGTGCGGAACAAATCAAGCGCGTTGGTGCTCACCGAGCCGTTAATCGTCAGCTTGTTGGCGCAGGTCGCAATCGTTGCTGGCTCCACCTTTGGATAGCAGGTATAGGTGGTGCCGCGGGCAATATATATGCCGTCAACTTGCTGCACACCGGCGTTAATATATATGTTGCCGGTCGCTATAACGACGACGCTGGGGATTTGTGCCACGCCGCCATAATTTGGGATATACCGTATATCGCTGTCGATCGTCACATTACCGACCACAAGGAACACTTTTTGTTCGCCCGCTGGCATGGTGCCGTGGATGGTGGCGTCGCCGGTAATCTTCCAGGAGCCGCTGCCGCCAGAAGCGACGTTTATAACGCCGGGTGCCAGCGCTGGTGCCGACATGTAGGTACTCACATAATCGGGTATGCAGTGTTGCGGCGCGCCATAAAAGCCAAGGTTGCCGGGGTTGATGTTAGAGAACGTCCAGTTATCGCCAATGCCGCTGGCGCTTACCAATGCCATGCTGGCGCTGCCAAAATCGGTGATTTTACCAAGGGCAAAGGCGCCGTAGGTAACACCAGACCCAGGAGTCGTACCGTCGGCGGTGAGCGCCCGGGTGCGCACTTTAGTGGTAATTTTGGCGCCATTGTTGCAGGTGCCGGGCGCGACGGCCGCAAACCCGCCGCCCGCCCATACGTCGCCGCCCATAAATTGCACATATGGCACTTTGGCGATTGCGACGCATTTTTCGTCGGTGCGATCGCCCGGATCGGCGTAAAAGCCAGGGTCAGACGGATTAGTGATGGTTATAAGGTCGCAAATACGCGAACCGATCGGCAGCGTATCGGCGGCCGTGTAGTTGTTTGCCCGCAAAATAACCGATGCACCCGTGCCAATGACAATGTTTGGGTCGCCCGCCGTGGTGACGCATGGAACCGCGCCAAGGCTGGTTGCCGCGCCACTCGGGGCATACGATGTGCGGTTAATGCTGCAATTTACCGTGATTGGGCTGGCGTTGCTGGTTGCCGAAAGCGACGGCGTAAATGTTGCAGTGTCGCCGGGTTGCATGGTTGACGGGCTGACGGTCATTGACGCCTTAAGTTTGGCGGGGATTGTTACAGTAACGCAGGCCTCCGCTCCCCTGCCGTTGCGCCCGCCGCTTGAGTTACGCGGGTCGTAGCCGACTTCACGGCAGTACTTTGTGCCAGCCGCGGCGTTTATAGGAACGGTAAAGCTTTCGTCGACAACGTTTGTGTTGGCACCGCTGGGCATAAGCACACTCCCCGTTTTTGGCGGCAGGCCGGTGCCCGCGCTCGACGCGCCTTCGTAGGTCGTCCAGGTAATGCGTGGCGTGGTGCCGCCAACAATATTGTGCAAAAAGTGTTCGAAGTTGACCGTTTGGCCGGGCTGGGCCGTGCCTGCAACGGTGGTATTACCAGTAATAGTATATGAATCCTCGACGCCAGGCATCGAACCGAACGTTAAGGGGTTGCCGCAATCGCGTTTAAGCACGTAATCGGCATCGTTTTTGGCGGCATTTAAGAAAATAATAGAAAGCCGAGTGCCGTTTTCGTAATAATAGGCGTCGTCGTTGGGGTCGGGGCCGCCGTCGTTGTTGCCTTGCCAGTAACTGTTGCCGCTATACGTAAAGTTGGCCTTCCACTGAATACGGTTTTGGGTGTCGTAGTGGCGGATACGCGATTCCCAGTCGGTGACTTCATCGGCGCTTGGCATGGTGTGGTCGTAGCCGGTGGTCGGGTTGCCAAGCATTGTTTGGATAATAAACCCAGCTCCCACCTTTTCGCGGGCCGTACCGCTGCTGTATTTGTTTTTAACGAAATTTATAAACTCAGTTGCGGTATCGACCGAGCTCGGAAACCCACCCGGAATGACCTGGTCGCCTTGGGTGTCGAGCTTGTTTTGAAAATACCCATGCCACTTGTCGCGGTCGGGCACGCCAGGCCAGGCATGGCCGGCAAACCCGTAGCCCACCAAAAACGCGCTGGCCGCGGCAACAATTAACGCGATGCGTTTCATGGCTGGCCGCCTAGCTCGCGTATTTTATCTTCGTACACTTGTTTGTCCATTTTGTAACCTATAGCTTTTGGGTCGAGCTGGCTAATGCCCTTTTTAAAATATTCGATCGCTTTGGGCGCATCACCAAGTGCTTCGTAAGTTTCGCCAATAAGGTGGCTGGTGGTAAAGTCGGATTTTACCTTTTCGGCCTCCAAGTACGCCTGGAGCGCCTTTTGATAATCGCCGCTATTACCGTACGTCACCCCTTGTTGCACAAATAATTGTTGCTTTTCGTTGGTGTCGGTCGACTGCGCAATGGCATTTTGCAGCGTGGTTTGGGCGGCCGCGCTGTCGCCGCCAAGCGCCTGCTTTTGGGCTTCTTCGACAGCTTTAGGCGCTGGCTTTTCAAGTGTTTCGTTATACGGCGCAGGAGGAGTTAGCGTATCTTTATTTTGCAGCCACCACACTAAAAAACCGACGCCAACCATTGCTAAAAGCAACACAAAAAAACCAGCCACCGCCATTATTTTTTGTTTGGTTATGCGAAACTTCTTTTTTGCCATTAACAGCTACTCACCCACCACTTTGCGCTTATGTTAAAACTATAGCACATGTCACCCTAAAAACGCGGCGGCAGTTCGCGTACGTTACTGGTTGTCACGGTTGGCTGGCTGGAGTTAAGCGCGTTGGTAATAAACACTTCGGGGCTTAGGGTAAAGCTCTCGCCCGAGGCCTTGCGGCTGGCTGGCGTGCCACCGTCGGAACCGGCCGTGCGGAATAAGTCGAGGGCATTTACACTG
>CAYTEG010000042.1:0-3106 GCA_964436805.1 uncultured Candidatus Saccharibacteria bacterium | reverse complement strand
CCATTAACTGCCAACTGGGTATTGCAGGTGCTAATGGTCGCCGGCTCTGTTTTTGGGTAACACGTAAACATCGTGCCGCGCGAAATATATATGCCATCCATTTGGCGCACGCCGGCGTTAACGTACACGTTACCGGTGGCGATTATGACCAAGCTGGGGATGTCGCTCACCGATGTGTAAGTCGCCGGATATTTAATGTCGGCGTTAACGGTAACGTTGCCAACCACGTAAAACACCTTTTTGCGCCCGGCAACCATGGTGCCGTTAAAGGTGCTGTCGCCGGTGATTTTCCAGGAGCCGCTCGCGCCGGTTGCGACATCAATTGTGCCCGCGCCAAGTGCTGGCGCCGATTGGTAGGTTGCCACGTAATCGGTTATACAGTGCTGGGGAGCGCCGTAATAACCAAGGTTCGAGCTGTTGATATTAGAGAACGTCCAGTTATCGCCAATGCCAGTGCTGAGCGCTGCGCTGGCGCTGCCAAAATTGGTGATTTTACCAAGCGCAAACGCGGCGTAGGCTGTTCCCGACCCAGCGCGCGTCGCGTCACTTAATACCGCCGAAGCAGCCGACGCGGTAATTTTACCAGCGTTGGCGCAAGTGCCCGGCGCGACTGCGGCAAACCCGCCGCCAGCCCACACGTCACCACCTAAAAATTGCACGTTTGGCGTTTTAGTAATAGTGACGCACGATGTGCTGGTGTTGTCGCCGCTGGTCACAAAATATTTGGGGTCGCTCGGGTTGGTTATGGTAATGGTGTCGCAAATGCGCGACCCCGGCACCGCGGTTGAGGGCGACGAATAGGTGTTATCGGCTAAATCTATGGTGCCATTGCCGGTTATTGGTATGTCGGTGGCGCCGGTGGTGGTTGTGCAGGGCTGCGAGCCTAAGCTGCTCGACCCGCCGCTGGCCGGGTAAAACGTGCGGGTGATCGAACAATTGACGGTATCGACTGCCAAAAAACCAGAGACGCTAATTGAGGGGCTAAACGTTGCCGTGTCGTCCTGGTTCATGGTTGATGGCGAGGCGGTCATGCCCGCTTTGTAGCTGGCTTCGGGCAGCGCGCAACCAATGTAATAATAGACGGTGTCGTATGGCAATTTAAACTGCAATGTGTTGTCGTAATACACGCTGTCGACCAGCCATTGGTATTTTTTGCCTTTTTTAACCGTAAAATTGATGATAATACGTTTGGCGTTGGCGGTAGTACCAAAGGTGTAATAGCCGCCACTCGGCCCGCTGGCACTCCCCGACCCATCCGGAAACGTCGCCGTTAGCGGCACATCGACACTCGCGCCGCTCACGACATCGGTTTCGATCATCCGCACCAAAAACGGCCGGGGCTGCACATCCCAGTTATTGAGGTTGTCGTCGTCATAAATTTCGATCGATTTTGCAGCGCTGGCGGCGGTCAGCGAGCAATCCGGGGCAAACTTAATATTATAGTTTGTGTAGTTTTGGTACGGGCTCGGCGGGCTTTGCGTGCTGCTGGGGTTGCTGCCTGCCGGAATCGGCGACGTTTGGTTAAGCGCAAAAGACGACGTCGGCAAAGAGCTATCTTGCGACACATACGAACCGGCCGGCGCCGTTAGCCAATAAGTGTTCATGTATTTGTCGGTGGCGGCATTTGCGGTGACGACCAGCTGATATTTGTACATGCCGGTGTTGGGGTCGATCGTCGCACCACTGACGTTAAAGGTGATCGTCTTAGAATCGCAACTAGCTGCACTGTCGAAAGCGCCCCACAGCGTCGTTGAGCCAATCCTGTAGCTTACGGTGTTGCCCGAACTACTGTTTACGCCGTCGTCGAGCTGGTCGTAGTTGCGGCCGCCATTTTGGAACGTGGCATAACAAATATTCATGTTATGCACGACAATCGCGCCGGTTGCTGCGGGCATGTAAATGTTGAGGCGCGAGCTTAAAATGGTGTTGTAAGCGCTGGTTGCAACCACGTAATCCACCGTGCGGGTGGTGCCGTTAGTGTTGCCGTAGCGCGTGCTGTACGAAAAATCGGTTGGGTCTGGGCCTTGGTCGGGCGCGGCGTGGGCGGCCGGCGCGGTAAACAAAAAGCTCCCCAAAAAGAGTACAAAAATTATGCGTTTCATCGTTCGGCCAACTCGTTAAGCCGGCGGTCGAGCTCTTTTAATGCCGCCTCGCTGGGTTCGTCGCCGGGGTTTGCCTGCAAATATGCCTGTACGTGCGCCTTTTGCAACAACAAATATTTGCGCGCCTGGGGAACATCTTTTTTCGCCAAATAGTCGTCGGCGATTGGTTGGTAATACACAATTTGGTCGGCCAGTTTGTTGTCGTCGATAATTTGCTGCGCCTTTAGGTAGTACGTAAGCGCGGTGGTTGGGTCGCCGACATTGTCGTAATTTTGCGCCACCAAAGCATAAAAAATCGCCTTGCTGATTGGATCGTCGGGCACGGGCTGTTTTAATAATTCGTTAATTGCGGCGACAAACTGGTTGTTGGCGGCAGTCTGCGGCGCCGGTTTTAACACATACACCAAATAATAGATTGTGCCGGCCGCCAGCAATAAAGCCGCACCCGCGACCACAGCAATAGTAACAAGCCTACCCTTTTGCGTGACCCATGGCCACTGACGTTTTTTTGCCGCCACCTTATAACCCTGCTTACGCTTATAACTATAGCACTCTTTCGCCCGTTATGGCATGTTCGCGAAGGCGTCGATCACCGCGTCGTCGGGCGGCATAATGGTAAATTTACTGCGTTCGCCGGGAACGATCCACTCATATTTGTCGTGCTCGTCGCTCAGCTGCACGTCGTCGCTTTTTGACTGGCACACCATAAAAATAGCAATAATCTGGTGCGGCAC
The DNA here is from genome assembly GCA_964436805.1 of uncultured Candidatus Saccharibacteria bacterium. Lineage (GTDB taxonomy): Bacteria > Patescibacteriota > Saccharimonadia > Saccharimonadales > EFPC-124 > EFPC-124. The sequence continues at coordinate 270 of CAYTEG010000042.1, read as the reverse complement.
GCCGCGGATGACCGGCCGCCACTCGCCCACATACAGCGGCTTGCCAATGGTAACTTGCAGACCGGTTTCTTCGCGCACTTCACGCTGCAGGCCGTCGGTAAAAGATTCGCCCGGTTCCAGCCGGCCGCCGGGCAAACCCCACTTGCCGACTTGGGTGGTGTCTTTGCTCACCGCCTCGCGCACAATGAGCACTCTGCCGTCGTCATTTATAATGCAGGCTTTCGCAGCCACGCGGAGTGTAGGTGTATTCATATAATAAATGTATCACAA
>CAYTEG010000041.1:0-8163 GCA_964436805.1 uncultured Candidatus Saccharibacteria bacterium | reverse complement strand
TGTAGCGAATACATGCACGTCAACAACTCGGCCTGTAACCTCGCCAGCATTAACCTGCTTAAGTTCTTAAACGACGACGGCAGCTTTGATGTGCCGGCCTACAAACACACGGTCGAAGCCATGATTTTGGCCCAAGAAATTTTAGTCGGCTACAGCGAATACCCAACCGAAGCGATCGACAAAAACACCCGCGCCCTGCGCCAATTAGGCCTTGGCTACGCTAACTTAGGCGCGCTGTTAATGGCGCAAGGTTTGCCGTACGACAGCGACGAAGGCCGCGCCCAAGCCGCTGCGCTAACCGCAATCATGACCGGCCACGCCTACGCCACCAGCGCTAAAATCGCCAAACGCGTCGGGGCATTTGCCGCCTACGACAAAGACAAAGAAGGCGTTTTGCGGGTGTTGCGTAAGCACCGCCACGCTGTCGACGACATCGACCCAAGCAATGTGTCAGAAGAGTTATTGCAAGCCGCCGCCGGCTCGTGGGACGACGCCGTAGAACTTGGCGAACGCTTTGGCGTACGCAACGCCCAGGCCAGCGTTTTGGCGCCAACCGGCACGATCAGCTTTATGATGGACTGCGACACCACCGGCATCGAGCCCGACTTTGCGCTCACCAAATTTAAAACGCTCGTTGGTGGCGGCAGCATGGTGATTGTGAACCAAACCGTGCCACGCGCGCTCAAAACATTGGGCTACACCAAGCAGCAGGCCGAAGACATTGTGGCCTACATTAGCGAAAAAAGCTCGGTCGTTGGCGCGCCACACCTTAAGCCCGAACACCTTGAGGTTTTTGCCTGCGCCGTTGGCGAAAACGCCATCCACTACCTGGGCCACGTTAAAATGATGAGCGCCGTGCAGCCGTTTATTAGCGGTGCGATCAGCAAAACCGTCAACATGCCCGAAAGTGTGACCGTCGAAGAAGTCGAGCAACTGCACACCGACGCCTGGAAAATGGGCATTAAAGCCATCGCTATTTACCGCGACAACTGCAAAGCATGGCAGCCACTCAGCGACAAAAAAGCCGAAAAGAAAGAGGCAAAGCTAGAAGCGCCACAAGTGGTGGTTAAAGCCGGCGCCGTTAAACACGAGCTGCCGCGCAACCGCCGCGCCCGCACGTTCGAATTCCACATTTCTGACCTCAAAGGTTTTGTCACGGTGGGCGAGTACCAGGACGGCGCGCCCGGCGAACTGTTTGTGCGCGTTGCCAAACAAGGTTCGACGCTCAGCGGCTTAATGGACAGCTTCGCGATCAGCGTCAGCCACGGCCTGCAATATGGCGTGCCACTAAAAAGCTACGTTAAAACGCTTAGCAACATGAGCTTCGCGCCGAGCGGCATGACCGACGACCCCGAAATCAAAACCGCCAGCAGCTTAATCGACTACATCTTCCGCCGCCTGGCGCAGGATTACCTAAGCTTCGACGACCGGTTAGAACTCGGCCTTGCCAGCTTCGACGACCTCGAAAAGGAGCAAGCCCAAAACCAGCCCAGCCTGCTGACCGCCGACATCGCGCCCGAGCCAGTGGCTGAAAAGCCAAAAGTAATGGCCGAGAGCGTTCCGCAAAAAAAGCCGGTCGCTACCGCGGCCAGCGCCGGTTCGGCACCGCTGTGTAGCGTGTGCGGTAACATTACCCAGCGCGCCGGTAGCTGTTACGTCTGTACGTCTTGTGGCGCAACAAGCGGCTGCAGTTAGTAGTTGTTTGCACATAAACAAAGAGGCCTCCTATAACGGAGGCCTCTTTTATATAAGGCGAGAATGGGGCGCGCGGTGGCGCCCTCATCCCTTCAGTGAGGCACTGCGAAGATTTTCCTCGCAACCTGGCCGGCGGTCACGCCAGCGACGAGCGCGAGGTCGTCGGGATTCTCCAGCTCGTGGCGCCTCTTCACGAAGTCCGCGATGAGTTTCTCGACACCGTCGACATCCTGTTCGCAGGCGAGTACTTCGGCCAGGTTCTTCACGAGGTTTTCGTAGGAGAACGCCTTCTCGAGCGCCACCCACAGCCGGTCGCCCGGCACCATGATCGAAATGGAGTCGTTCTTGGCGAGTTTTCGGAGTACGAATTTACTTCCTTGCCCCGTAACTGCCCAGATAATACCCCAGAAGGTCATGTAGAGCAGTGGCAGCATCCCAAGCGCCACCCATGGCTGGTGGCGGGTCGCGGCGGCCATGACCACCAGGCTAAGCGCCGCGCCTCTGGCCAAGCTCGCCCACGGCTTACGAAAGCCCAGGAGCGTCCGGCGCCGAGCCGTAAGCATATCGCTCCGGATGGCGTTGTAGGCGTTGGCTGCTTTGACCGCGAAGGGGTCGCTGCTGTTGTACCAGAACTTCGTTGCTACGTTCATGTGCGCTCCTCTAAAGAGGGATGATAGCTAATTATATAACGTAAATCAGTTTGTAGCAATAGAGGATTGGGCGGTTGCAGCGAAAATAAAACAAGCCCCGGTAGTGGAGCCTGTTTTTATAAAGTTAGAATGTGGGCGCTTGTTGCAGCGCCCGACATCCCCTGTACGGTTGGTTAGGGGCTGGCCTGGCCGATGGTCTCGGCGGCGCGGGTTGCCCGCCGGGCGAGTTCGTACCACGGGTCGGTTTGGTACTGGCCGGGCCCGCGGCGGCCCATCTCGCGGATTGACCTTCGGAACCGCCCCGACAACACCAGGTACCTGTCGAGCGACTTGACTTTCGCGGCCTGTGGTACGGCCGGGCTGTCAAGCAGGCTGTCGACGGTGTAGCCGATGTCGTGCAGCGCTTTGTCGAGCGTTTTCCATTCGATACTGCCGCGCACCATAACGCTCATGCCGTAGTCGCCGCGCTCCAGTGCGTTGAGCAGCAGCATGGCTTTGCAGCGGGCGACGATCCATTGCTCGCCGAAGATGCTAACGTACACCGCCAGCAGCACGCCGAAAACGAGCAGCCCGGCCCATTGCTGGGTTGCGGCCAGCGTGAGGCTCACAGCGATGATGCTCCACAGTGGCAGGTTGAACCTGAACACGCCCGGGAAAATCACCTTGTGGTTCAGCCTGATCCAGTCCCAGGCGATGGCCTGTTCCTGTTCGAACTCGGCGTAGCGGGCGGCCGCGGCCACGAGCCTGTCGTCACTTTCGTCGTACCAAAACTGCCTGCGCTTCACGTACGTCACCTCCTTTGGAGGAGAGGGGATGATCTCGTAATTATATAACCTTTGGTTGTAAAGTCAATTTCGGCCGGCAGGGAAGTGGTGCTACAATAAAACCAATGAAAGCCGTATTAATTTACCGCCCCAACAGCGAAAACGAACGCCGCGCACTCGATTATATGCGCGATTTTACCGCCCAAACTGGCAAAACGTTGCCAACGCTCGACCCGGATTCGCCCGAGGGCGCCGAATTTTGCCGCCTCTACGAAGTTGTGCAGTACCCGGCCATTGTGGTAACCGACAACGAAGGCCACATGCAAACCATGTGGGCGAGCGACCAGTTGCCAACATACAGCGAGCTTAGTTATTACGTCGAGCAAGAAAGTGCGGCGCCAAAAAATGTTTAAATTATTTGGCGAAAGCGCGGCCGACAAAAAAAGCGACAAAGCGATTTTTATCACGATTATTGTGTGCGGCGCGCTTGGGCTTTTGGCCGCGTTTATGCTTTCGGTGGAGCGCATCCAGCAATTAATCGACCCCAACGCACAGCTGCTCTGCAACTTTAACGCTATTTTTAACTGCGGCACGGTTATGCAAACGTGGCAGGCGAAGGTGTTTGGGTTCCCCAATTCGTTTATTGGGCTCATGGCCTACCCGGTGGTCATTACGCTGGGCGTGGCGCTTTTGGCCGGCGCGCGGTTCCCCCGCTGGTTTATGGCCGCGGCGCAGGTGTGCTTTGGGCTGGGATTGCTGTTTGCCTACTGGCTGTTTTTTCAAAGTGTGTTTGTTATTGGGGTGCTGTGCCCGTGGTGCCTGGTTGTCACCACCATGACCACGCTGTTGTTCGACGCTTTGCTGCGCTACAACCTGCGCGAAAATACGTTTGAGCTTTCTGCCGGCGCGCACAAAAAAATTATGGGCTGGCTACAAAAAGACTACGACAAATTTGCCGTGGCCGCATGGCTGGCGGTTATGCTTGCGATTGTTCTTATTAAATTCCCTGGCATTTACAGCTAAAGTTCGGTACAATCAGGGCACAGCGTTCTGGGAGTATATTCCAGATGAGCGGCCATCAACCGCGAAAGCTGCGGGAAGAACAGTAACCTAAGTAGAACCCGCCGGTGCAGCCGTCACCTGCAAAACAAGTGCTTTTTGGTCACCCAAAGAGAAGTTGGATGGTACCGCCCGCAATTGGGTTCCAACATTCTGCTTTTTAGGGTGATTTTTTAAACGCAAAAAGAAAGGTACTTATATGAATAACCCCACAGGCGAAAAAACGCCGCTGGCTCAGCTAGAGGAGGCCATGCTGGCCACCTGGCACAAAGAAAAAACGTTCCAAAAAAGTGTGAGCGGCCGTAAAGGCCAGCCGCTGTTTAGTTTTTACGACGGCCCGCCGTTCGCCAACGGCCTGCCACACTACGGCCACTTGGCCACCAGTGTTTTAAAAGACGCTATTCCGCGCTACAAAACAATGCGCGGCTACTACGCGCCGCGCCGTTTTGGCTGGGACTGTCACGGCCTGCCGCCCGAAATGTTGGCCGAAAAGGAGCTCGGCGTATCCGGCAAAAAAGCCATCACCGAATACGGCATCGCCAAGTTTAACAACTACTGCCGCCAATCGGTACTGCGTTTTACCGACGAATGGCACGGCTATGTTGAGCGCATGGGCCGCTGGGTCGACTTTGAAGACGACTACCGCACCATGGACGCGCCGTACATGGAAAGCGTGATGTGGGCATTTAAAGAGTTATACAACAAGGGGCTAATTTACGAAGGCGAGCGCGTGGTGCCCTACAGCTATGGCGCTCAAACCGCGCTTAGCAACTTCGAAACCCGGCTCGACGATTCTTACCGCGAGCGCGAAGACATTAGCGCCACCGTTAAATTTAAACTCGCCGACGGCCGCTTTTTGCTGGGTTGGACGACACAACCCTGGACGGTGCCCGCAAACTTATTGCTGGCAGTCGGCAGCGACATTGATTATGTGGAAGTCGAATCTGCGACCGGTGAAAAATTTGTGCTGGCCGAAGCCGGTTTAGAGCGTTACCCAGAATTGGACGACGCCGAAGTCGTGCGCCGCATGAAAGGCAACAAGCTGGTTGGCATGACCTACGAGCCAACCTTGGATTACTTTAAAGACACCCCCGGCGCCTTTCGCGTGGTCGCCGCCGACTTTGTAACCGCCGAAGACGGCACCGGCGTGGTAAGCATTGCGCCCGGCCACGGCGAAGACGACTACTGGCTCGGCAAGCGCGAAGGCCTGCCAATCATCAGCCCGGTCGACGACGACGGCCGCTTTACCGCCGACGTCAGCGATTACGCCGGCCGGCTGGTGTTCGACGCCAACAACGAAGTGGTGGTCGATTTGCAAAAAAGCAAAAAACTGTTCACTTCGGCGATTTACACCCACAAATACCCGCACTGCTGGCGCACCGACGTGCCAATTATTTACCGCGCTATCAGTGCGTGGTTCCTCGACGTGCCAAAAATCAAAAAAGAGCTGATCGCCGTTAACAAACGCATCAACTGGATTCCAAACAGTGTAAAAGACGGCGCCGTTGGCAAGTGGTTAGAGGGCGCCCGCGAATGGAACATCAGCCGCAAGCGTTTTTGGGGCGCGCCAATCCCGGTGTGGAAGACAGAAGATGGGGAACTAATCGTGCCCGGCAGCCTTGAAGAGCTCAAAAAATTGGCCGTCGACCCCAGCAAAGTCACCGACCTACACCGCCCGTTCATCGACGACGTCGTGCTTAAAACCAAAGACGGCCGCCTGGCGCACCGCGTCGACGACGTTTTGGACTGCTGGTTCGAAAGCGGCAGCATGCCCTTTGCCCAAATGCACTACCCGTTCGAAAACAAAAAACAGTTCGAAGCCGGCTTCCCTGCCGACTTTATTACCGAATACATTGGCCAAACCCGCGGCTGGTTTTACACGCTGCTGGTTATGCAAACCGCGCTGTTTGGCCGCGAAGCGTTTAAAAACTGCGTGGCGCACGGCATTTTGCTGGGCGACGACGGCCGCAAATTAAGCAAGCGACTCAAAAACTACCCCGACGTCAACGTGGCATTTAACACCTACGGCGCCGACAGCCTGCGCGTGTACATGCTGGGCACGGCGGTGATGAGCGGGGAGTCGTCGGCGTTTGACAGCAAGGCGCTAGTCGAAACGCAGCGCAATATCATCCAGCGGTTTAAAAACATCCACAGCTTCTTTAGTATGTATGCCGAAGTCGATAAGTGGGCGCCAGGCAAAAGTTTGGTGCAGCCAAAATCCGCCAATATTTTAGACAAATGGATGCTCGCGCGGTTACACGCGGCCGTCAAAGATATTACCGAATACGCCGATAACTACGAAGTGCCAAAAGTGGTAAAAGCCCTGGCCGATTTGCTCGACGACACAAGCAACTGGTTCGTCCGCCGCAGCCGCCGCCGTTTTTGGAAAAGCGAGGACGACGGCGATAAAGCCAGCGCTTACGCAACCCTGCACTATGTGTTGGTGAACCTCAGCCAACTGCTCGCCCCGTGGGCGCCATTTCTTGCCGACGAAGTGTGGCGGCCGCTGGTAAAGGGTACTGATTTGCCAAAATCGGTGCACCTGAGCGACTGGCCAGAAGTCCGCGACGTTGACGCAAAAGTGCTGGCCGACATGCAATCGGTGCGCGACGTTATAACCGAAGGTTTAGCCATCCGCGCCGCCCAAAAAGTAAAAGTCCGCCAGCCGTTGGCCAGCGTGACCGTGCCAAAACTGCCAGTTGCGTACCGCGACATTTTGGCCGAAGAGCTTAACGTAAAAGAAGTGGTGTTTGGCGGTAAAAAAGTCGAACTCGATACAAAAATTACTGACGCGCTTAAAGCCGAAGGTGTGATGCGCGACCTTGTGCGCCACATCCAAAATCTGCGCAAAACGGCCGGGCTGCAAGTTGACGACCGCATTGTGCTGCAAATTGTCAGCGCCGACGCTGTGGTACAACAAGCCGTGCGCGATTACGGAGATGTGATTAAACAAGAAACATTAGCAATCGAAATCTCGGACGAACCGCAGCAAAACCAGGCCGAAGCCAAAATTGATGGCGTGCCGGTCACGGTTTCGCTCGGCAAAGCAAACTAGGGCAGAGTGGCCCGCGGCGGTTTTCAGCCGCGGGCCCGCGGGGCGGCCGGTGGAGGCGCGCCTTGGTGTGGTGGTGCACTCTGGCAGGTAGCGGGTGGGCGCCTTTTGCCTGCCCAGCTTGCACCAGCGGTTGGCGGGCGAAGGTCGTTTCGCGCTCGCCCGGGTCGTAGCGCAGCAGCGCCATGAGCGCCGCGCGGTATTCCTGCTTGATCTTGCCGTCTTCGCCGCAGAACGCGCCAAAGGCTTCCCGTTGGTACTCGCCGTTGCGGTCGCTCAGCGTGCCGCCTTCAAAGACGACCCGGCCAAGCTGTTCGAAGAACCGGCGGTCAAGCTCAGCTTCGATGCTGCGCAGGCCGCTCAGTACGTGCCACACCAGATCGGCGTGGACGTCGCCCAGCCCGTTTTGTAGTGTCACTGTCGTGCCGTCTTTGTAGCCAAACGCCGCAAACCATTCCTTGCGTTTGGTGATTGTGCGTGGGTCTGTTGCAAGTGCCGTCATGACATCGCTCCCTAAGGGCGTCTCGGCAGAGTGGTGCTGCCAGGCAGGTAAGCCCGGCTATCTTCTTTATAGATGACTTTGCTTAATTTTACAAATGCGCATTAAAATAATATTGACCAATGCGCATTATTGTGCTAATGTTTAAGTTAGACAAACGTAAAAAACAAAAAGACATGAAAATCACATTAAAAGATTTCGCACCTCGCAAAATGCAATTCGAACCAGTCCAGGATGATGACGACGATTTAAGCAACTCGATTAAAGCCGACGCCCAAAACCAGGACGACCAATGGCAGCTTACCGAAGATTTAGACGGTAGCAAGCTCGCGGCTTTTTGGGATGACGCGCTTAATGATTTGGGCGCCGAAAAACCTGAAAAATAATTTGGCTGGAGTGTGTTACGCTGCCCAGCACTTCCGCATCCAAAACCAACGTAACCGT
>CAYTEG010000040.1:0-8204 GCA_964436805.1 uncultured Candidatus Saccharibacteria bacterium | reverse complement strand
ATTGCCGGCAACCCACAGGCCGCGGCATATGCGTCGCTGCTGGTCGCGCTGCTGATCCACCTGGTGCTCGTGTACGCCAAAATCGCCCATTTTTACTCACTTATTTTGGGCTTTGGTATGTTTGCGCTTGCCATGAGCCTGGCCGCCGAGCAACTGTTTTTCGCCAAAAAAATCCGCCTGTGGCCGCTTATTTTTACGGTTTTGCTGGTGCTACTTAACCCCGCCATCCATTACCACCTAATTTTTTACCTGGGCGCCGGGCTTCTGTTTGCGCTTGGTGTTGTGGTAAAACTTTTTACCCGCAGTTTCGACAAACGGCTGTTTTGGCAGCAACTGCTGTATATTGCCATCGTTTTTGCTACCAGTTTGGCGCCGTACCTTGTGTATATTTACTTAACCACCCCAGCCGCGGGCGCCGTATTTAACCAAATGCCGGTCAATTATTGGATGATTTTTTACTCGTCGGTGCCGCTTTTGTATTTGCTGTCGTTTGATAGTTTGGGGCATGTCGACCTTTTTAGGTACGGCGAATACATCGCGCCGCAAGCGACGGCATCGATGCTGGCAGTGTTTGCCGGCATTGCTGCGCTGTTTTTGTTTAAAGATTGGCGCAAGCTCGCCGCGCCAAAAAAACATTTGGTCTATATTTTGTTTATTATTACGCTGCTGGCGGTGTGGATGGCGATTGGCTTTAGCAATAAAAGCCTTATTTCGTTCCACGCGGCGCTGGGCGGAGTGGTTGGGTTTTTGGCGCATTTTGACAATATTGTCACCAATGGCATCAACCAAATTATTACGATTTTTATAAGCGTGCTGCGGTTTCCGCACCGTTTTCAGTTTGTGTTTTATTACACCGCGGCAGTGCTTTTGAGCATTGTTTTGGTGTGGCTATTTGGCTGGTTGCGGCGCAAAAATGTGCCACGTCAGGCGGCCTGTGCAATTTTGGCGGTGGTTGTCGCCGCGCCGTTGATTGCCAGTCCGGCTTATCGTGACACGTATATTTCGGGTGATTTTGGCGGCTTTTTGGCGCCATATAAAATACCCAAAGATTTAGCCGATATTAAAAGCCAGCTGCAAAGCCAGCACGTCGGCCGGCTGTTTATCTTGCCATCACTCGAAAGCGGCCGAGTCATTAACACCGCTGGCGAGCGTTATTCGTTTTTAGACAAATACCTTATTTACTACCTCGAACAACCAAGCGTGTACACCGGCTACGGCGCCGACACCGGCAATAAAATTGTGTCACATATGGTATATCGTTCGATCATTGACGGCAACAACGCCTGGGAAAATATTTTGGCGAACAGCCTTGGCGTCACCCACATTTTGGTGCCAAAACACACCGAGGAACGCAGTAAAGAAACGATTTACCTGCCTGGCGTCGAAGATAATATTGCAACCGCGCTTGCTCATTCTAAAAATTTTGAACGCAGTTACGACGGGCCAGACTACAGTTTATACACGCTCAAAAGTAACCAAACAAGCGGCAGTGTCATGGCGGCAATGCCGTGGCCGGCGCTCGAAAAATTACTATCAGGCGGCCTAACCAGCCAGCAACTCTACTTCCCCATCCAACAAACGAACTTTCAAAAAAACGAGGGTGAAAAGCAGGTCATTACCGACAACCCCGAGCGTACATTTTACGGCTTGTACGCCGGCAACAATGTCGCCATTCCCGATAGCGCACTGCTGCCATTTAGCACCGACCTCATCCCAAGCTCCGACTTTACTGCCAACATGTTTTCGTTGTCGACGCTCTACAACCGCGACGACGATTACAATTATATAAAAGAAAGCGTGCCGAGCTTGCTTAACCTGCAGACCGCCCAATTTGTGGGGATTGCGCCGCGTAGCAGCGGCGAGGTAACAATGAAGCTCAGCGCCGGAACAGCCGGCGAACACCGCTTGTTGTTACACGCCGCCAGCCAACAGGCAAGCATCCAGGCAAAACTAAATGGCCAAAACGTCACGCTTAAACGGATCGCCAGCGACCCAGTAAATAACGATGTGCTCGACTTTAGTTTTTACACGGCCGACGTTACGCTGCAACAAGGCAAAAATAACGTTGTGGTGCCAGCGGGCGGCAACAGCATTTTAGTCGAATACGCCGCTGCCGTTAAAAAAACCGACCTGCCCGCCGACTTTACGCGCGTCGACGTACCCGGCCTGCGCATTACGCCAACCGCCCAAAAACAAACATACAGCGTCGAATTTAAATAAGCGGCTTAGCGCGGTGGCGCACCACCATCCATACCACCCACGCGGCGACACAGCCCAAAATAACCATCGCCGAACCAAACAAAATCCCCACGACCATAACGAGCGACGCGTGCCACGCCCACAGCGCGGCGCAGCCCGCCACGGCACCGACAACCGTAATAATCGCTGGGCCGTATTGGCGCAGCGCCAAAAAATACAAAACCGCTAAGTTAAGGAGTGAGATCACAAACATTGTGGCGGCGAGCCCCGGCAGCAATGCAGCGTATTCGCGGTAAGCGCCACCCATTAACGTGCCGACCAAAAGATCGGGCACGACAGCGCACACCACTAAAACCGGCACGGTCACAGCAAACAGCAGCAATGCCGAGCGCAATCCCAACTGCCGGTTTTGCTTTGGCGGCTGGCTTATTTTAACCGCCGGCAACAATACCTGCGCAATCGACGCCGTCAAAAAAAAGATGACGCGGGCAACGGCAGCAACCCCGGCGTACAACCCGGCGGTGTGGGCGTCGAAAAATCGTTTGACCACAATTACATCAATGCTAAAAAGCACCATAATGCCAAGCGAACCGAGCATTACAAACAGCGCATAGCGCAGCTCGGGCAAAATTGTGCGCAGTTTTGGCAGCGCAAATTTTTTAAACCCGGGCGGTTTTATAAAGCCACTCAAGCGCGACTGCCGGGCGGCGTAAACATAGGCGGCCAACTGCGAAAACGCCAACCCGCCCACCGCGCCGGCCGTACCCAGCCCAACAACCACCAAAATTGCCGAAAATACAATTCTGCTTGCTGCGCCGACGGCATTAGCTACCGATGTTACTACAAACCGTTGCATGCCGCGCAAGTAGGCGGTGCGCGACGTAAACGGAACAGTCACCACAATTGCAGCCGCCAAAAGTATAAATGGCACCGACGACCCAAATTGCAAAAACTGCCGCAATTGTTCGCTCCAAATTAAGACGGCGATAAACAAAATAAGCGAGCCGAGCAGCGCCACCTTTTCGAGCTCCAAAATAATGCGGTGGCGGCGATTGGCGTCGGCGTTGTTGGCTACGACATTTACAACCACCAACCCCAGCACCATCAAAAATGTCGTGAGCTGCAAAAATAACGACACAATTGTTTGCACTTCGCCAAACGCCGCCGGAGGGAGCAAGCGGCTCAAAACAGGATAGTACACATAGTTAAGTGCGCCAACCGCCACCGAGCCGGCGAAAAAAATAAGGTTGTGGCGTAAAAACTGGTTGTTGCGCGCGGCGGCGATTAACTTTTGCACACTTTGCATCATACTCACTTTTACTGCAAGCCAATGTAAGATTTATCGCGTTTGATAGTCCCAAACCTGGCGCGAAATATCGGCAAACATAGCCTGGGGCTCTTTGGAGTTTTGCCAGCCGCGGCTCATGACCACAATAAGATAGTCGCCGTTTTTGGCGTACACCACGCCGGCATCGTGCACGACATCGTACAAATCGCCGGTTTTATGGGCAAATACCGTGCCACTTGGCAGGCCCGCCGGCAACAATCCGTTTAATTTTGCGGCTTTAAGCGTCGCTAAATACGCTTCGGTGCTGGCCGGGCTGAGCAGTTTGCCGCGGTACAATGCCTCGATAAATATGGCGACATCGGCGGCCGTGGTGTGTTTGTCCTGGGTTAAAATAAACGTCGACGTGCCGTAGTTATTAATTTGAGTGTTGGTAAGGCCGAGCGCAGCTAAATCGGTGTCGAGCTTTGCCCAGCCCGCCATAGTGCCGAGCGCGTAACCGCAGTCGTTGTCCGAAACGGTGATCATGGCGTCAAGGCATTCGCCTACCGTTTGGCCGCTTTGCGTTCTAGTGTTAAGGGTTATTTGGCCGGCGTCGATCATTTTATAAATACCCCAACCAACGTACATTTTGTAAATGCTGGCGCTGACCATTTGGTCGTCGGCGGCGACTTTGGCGGTGGCGCCGGTGGTTAAATCGGTTACAACAATCGCAAATTGGCCAGGATACTTGGCGGCAAAACCATCTAAAATAGCCTGTAAATCGGCCGATTTTTTATCGGTTTGTTGTTTAAGCAGCTCGGCAACGCTGGGCGTATATACCACCACATTTTGCTCGGGCACCTTAAATTGTGGGCCAATGCGGTTCCACTGCACGCCAACGCCACCTAAAATAGCAGCAGCGCCAACGACCGTACCGGCCACCAGGGCTATTTGTTTTACCACCTAAAAACTCCTGCCCACAGCGGGCTTAGGTTAAGTATACCGTAAAAACGGTTATGGTTCGAACGCTATTGCAACAGCATGGCGGCGGGGAGTAAATCGTCTTTGGCGGCCGCACCCTGCGTAAGCCGGGCGACCAGTGCGGCCGGCGTTAGCCATTCGTAACCCACAAAATCGTCGGGGTTGAATGTTGGCGCAGCTTGTTGTTTAATAACAAAGATTGCCGAAAAGTAGGGGCGGTTGGGGGCGGGCGTCAGTTTGCCAATGAGCGTAATACCGTCTTTGCTGGTTTTTAAAAACAATTCTTCGCGCAGGCCACGCAAGGCTGCGCTTAGGTAATCTTCGCCGGATTTTACATGCTCGGAGGCGCTAAAATCGAGCCCATTGGGGGCAATTTTTTTGTGTGCGGCGCGCCGCGGAACCCACAATTCGCCCCGAGCGTTTTGCAAAAAACAGTTAGCGTAGCGCACGTATTTGCCCGTGGCCGTAAACAAACCTACTACTTCGCCGCGGGTGATGGTGCCGATTTTTTGGTCGGTTTGGTCGACGAGGTCGAGGAGTTCTTTGGGGGTTTCCATAAATGTATCATAACAGAAAACGGGGCGGGATGGATCGCCGCTGCGGCTGGTGCTCGGAATAAATTCCTGCGCCGCCAGCCTTACGAGCGAACCCGCGACTGCGCCAGCTGAAGCTGTCGCGACGCGGGTTCAAATCTGTGCCAAAACATGAAAATACGACAAACCTAAAGGCTTGTCGTATTTTCATGGCTCCGGGGGCGGGATTCGAACCCGCGACCAATTGATTAACAGTCAACTGCGCTACCGCTGCGCTACCCCGGAATGGAGTAAGATACGACGGTTATTATAGATGGGACAACAGATATGGTCAAGTGGCGCGGGCGGCTACGTGGCCTTTAACATGGCCGGGATAAAATCGTACTGGTGGAGCGTGTATGCCTGCATGTCGACGTCGCTCGGTATTTTGGGCACTCTGCCGCCGGTAATATAGGTTCCGGCTGCCATTAAAAAGGTGCGGATCACCGCGTCGGAACCTCTTTTGTACTGTGGCGACTGAAACAACAAGTAGGTAATCGTGGCGATTTTTTCGGGGCTGGGCTCGCCGGGGTCGGCCAATTCGCGCATTGCTGCCTCAAAAATAACCGCGCGGTCGGCGGCGGTACCGCTTACGGCATACAGCATATCGCCGCCAGTTTCGAACGTGCTGACATCTTCGCCGCGGCGGGCGATCCCTTCTTTAAGGCCAAAAGTAATCTGCCGAGCCGTTTCACCGCGGATGAGTTTGCCACCGGCAACAGCTCGGCCGTCGGGCAAATACACAATATTTTGCAGCTCATCGCCCACAACCCCTTCGGTAGCAAAGCGGGCGAGCGCCCTTTGGAGCGCTGCTTCGTATGCCAGGCTCGACGGCGTCTCTTGGCCGCCCATCCACATTTTGGCATCGTCGTCCCACACTGCGCCGACGCGCAGCCTGCCCCTGCTACCGAGCCGGTCGCGGTTTGGAAAGTCATCGGTGACAGGCATAATTATGCGGTCAGAACCCGTGGCGCCCTGCCCTAAAGCGTCAATGCCGAGCTCTGCCCGCCAACGGGTAAGCGCGTGGTAGATGGCCTGCCAATCGTCGGCAGTCGGTGGGTCTGGCAAGGTTTGCAAAGCGGCCAGCACATTATTTGCCGCCTCGGCCTGATGCACCACAAACGCCTCCCTTTTGTCGAGCAGCGCTTTGTCCTCAAAAGTAGCGGCCAGCACATTATTTGCCGCCTCGGCCTGATGCACCACAAACGCCTCCCTTTTGTCGAGCAGCGCTTTGTCCTCAAAAGTAATGGGGTGGGCAAAAATGTCGGCCCGGCCGGGGATAGGAAAATCTTCGGGCGTAATAACAAATTGGCGATGCATTGCTGTGTCGACAAATTGGATGCGTTCAACCATCCAATTATTCTAGCAACGGCCAGGTTACAACAGCAAGCTTATTTTTGTAACGCCAGTAACCGACGTTTAAAGGCTGCTGCTGCCTCTGTTAAGCCAAGTACGTGCAGCGCGCCAACCAGCACGTATAGATTATCGATTTCGGTCTTGCCAAGATTTTTATCGGCCTCGACGGCGTCGAACCGCGCGGTGATTTGGTCGACTAACCACTTGCTTTTGGTTTGGGTGACCTTTGTTTTTTCGATAAAGTCGGTGTCGGGTTTGGCCACGACCTCAAGCGACCGCGCCGAATAATCGCGCTTGCGCAAATGCCCCTTGGTTATCAGGTTATCAACATGCGTCGCAACGGTCGAAACCGATTTGTACGCCATGCCGTTCATTATTTCGCGGTAACTGGGGCCGTAACCGTTGGCTTTTATAAACGCGTCGATAAAACTTAAAAGTTCGCGCTGTTTTTTGGATGGCCGTTCGTCACTCATAGTTGTATGGGGCCCGTCCTTTGGCCGTGGAACACAAAAAAGGTGTCGCCCAAATAAATCCAAAAGAACATAAACGCGCTGACCACAAATTTGCCAAGGTAAGGCGAAATACCAAACCATGTTTCGAGCGCCCACAAAATGGCGTAGGTAATGCCGAGGTTAATTGCCAAAAACGTGCCGTAGCGCCACAGGCTGGTGGCCGCGCTTTGGCGGTCGGCGCCGTGATGGAACACCCAGTAGCGGTTGAGCAAAAAGCTGACCACAAGGCCAATAATGTAGGCAATGACCGTGGCGGCCAGCAAACCCATATTTAAGTAACTAAAAACGACGGTAAACACCAAATAATCAGATAGCGTTGTGATCGCGCCGCTGGCCATGTAGGCAAACACCAGGCGTTTGTCGACGCGGCTTAAAAATGGGCCTTGGTAGTAGGGGCGGATAACCATAAACTACTTAGATTGTACTCTTTTTGTTTTGGCGGCTGCAACAAAAAACCCGGCCAACCCCCACCACGTCATGGCGGTTGGGTCGTCGGCCCAGCCGTGCAAAAACAGATTGATCACGGTGAGGCCGGCAAAACTGGCGAGCAGCAACTGCGGCCATACATCTTTTTGCGGCGACAAACGGCGCCACACCAGCACATTAATTACGACAAACAAAGCCAGGCCAACCAGGCCGACTTCTTGCCCAATTTGCACAAAATAATTTTCGGGGATACTTGGCACCTGGTTGTGGTTGTAAAACGACGCCGGCCCAGCCGTGCCAACACCTTGCCCAAAGGGATGGGCAACCATTTGCTGCAGGCCGTTTGCCGTGGCCAGCCAGTGATCGCCACTGGAGCCTTCGACCAACGATTCGGTCGGGTTATTGCCGCCCGAGTGAAACACCGCCAGCCGCACCGCCGGCACACTCACCGCCAGCCAGCCAACAACCACCGCGATAATAATTGCCGGCAGGGCGCCAACTTTTACCCATCGCCACAACTTTGCGCGCGGCACTATGTGCCAGGCCAACACCGCCAGCACTGCCGCCGCGCCGAGCCACGCGCTGCGTGACTGGGTCAAAAATATGCCGAGCGCCATAAGCGCCGCCGCGCCGAGCAACCATGTTTTACGCTCGCGCCACCACAAAATAAGCGCGCCAGCCAGCGGCAACAGCAAGTACGCCGCCAGTGTATTTGGCCCACGCATGGTGGCAAAAGCGCGCAGGGCGTCGGGGTTTTGGTCGACCAACAAATACGGCGCAATCGTCACATCTTTGTCGTAGCCAAACTGCGCCAAATAATATTTTGGGATAACTGTTACTTGCAAAAACGCCAGCACCGCCAGCGCCACGCCGGTTGCCAAAAGCCAGCCA
>CAYTEG010000039.1:6434-8221 GCA_964436805.1 uncultured Candidatus Saccharibacteria bacterium | reverse complement strand
TGATGCAAGGCACCATGGCGTCGATGTTGGCCTCGCCGCTGGGCTTGAGCGCGGTGTTGTTGGCACCACAGCCCTTGAGCCGTTCCACCAACGCCGGCTCCACGTACTTCCAGGGGTCGACCGGTGCCGGGCTGGCCGTAACGGTCTGCGTCGGCGCGGCGCCGGACGTCGTGGGGGCGTTGACAGCGGTGCACGCGGCCAGGGCTGCGCACAAGGCGGCGACGCCCAACGTCACGACGCGGCGGTGCGGGATGTTCACGGGGTCTCCTCGGTTTCGAGTGAGTCACGACTGATGGCTAAAAACCAGCCATACTAAAACAATTTTACAATATTTAACCAATAAAGTCAATATTTTGCCTATTTACATACCTTATTTTTTTGGTACAATAAAAAGGTACACATCCGGCCGGCAGGTCGGATTTTTGCATAGTAACAGGAGAAATATTATGGACGGACTAAACATTAAACAACTGGCGCTCTCGATTAAACAGATCGCCGAAGAAAAAAACCTGCCCGAAGACATCGTGCATGACATTATCGAACAAGCCATTGCTGCAGCTTACCGCCGCGACTTTGGCGAACGCGAACAAGAAGTGCGCGCCAAATTAAGCAGCCAAAACGGCAGCGTAACAGTTTACATTACCAAAGAAGTTGTAAATGAAGTTAACGACCCAACCTTCGAAATAAGTTTGGCCGCCGCTAAAAAAATCAACAAAGAAGCAAAAGTAAGCGACGACCCCGACGAACCATTTACTGTTGAGGTCACCGACCACCCAACCGTGTTTGGCCGCGTCGCCGCCCAAACCGCCAAGCAGGTAATTTTGCAAAAGCTGCGCGAAGCCGAACGCGAAGTCGTGATGGACGAATACGCCGACAAAATCGGCACGGTCATTACCGGCACCGTGCAGCGCGTCGAACCACGCGTGGTGCGCGTCGAACTGGGCAAAGCCAGCGGTATTATTCCGCAGTCAGAGCAAATCCAGGGCGAATATTACGGCATCGGCAGCCGCGTTAAAGTGTACTTAAAAGATGTTGAGCGCGGCCCACGCGGCCCGCAGCTTATTTTAAGCCGCGCAAACGAAGCGTTTATCGAATACTTGTTCCGCCAGGAAGTACCCGAAATGGAATCTGGCGCGGTCGAAATTAAAGCCATCGCCCGCGAAGCCGGCAAGCGCACCAAACTGGCCGTAAAAAGCACCGTACCTGGCGTCGACCCAGTCGGCACCTTTGTTGGTGGCCACGGCACACGCGTGCAGGCCGTAATGAACGAAATTGGTGACAGCGAAAAAATAGATATCGTCACCTACAACGAAGACCCGACCACCTTTATTACCAACGCGCTCAGCCCGGCCGCCGTGCAAAAAATTACGCTCGACGAAGCCAGCAAGCACGCCCGCGTGCAGGTTGAGCCCGACCAGCTAAGTATCGCCATTGGCCGCGGTGGCCAAAACGTGCGCCTGGCTGCACGCCTTACTGGTTACGAGCTCGACATTGAAGCCGGCCAACCTGGCGGCGCAAGCGTTGTAACTGCCCAAACCGAAGCCAAAGCCGCTGTTGGCAAGCCAAAAGCGCGCAAAAACATCGAAGATTCGTTGTTGGCCGCGATTGAGCAAACTTCTGACGAACCCAAAGACGAACCAAAAGAAAAAGAATAAGCCGCTGTAAAGCCAAGATAAACCGCCCCTTGTACGCTCGGGGCGGTTTTTTGGCTTTTTATTGCCGTGCGCGCCCGCGGGGGGGGGGGGGGGGGGGGGGGGGGGGGCGGGGGGGGGGGCGGGGGGGGGGGG
>CAYTEG010000039.1:0-6424 GCA_964436805.1 uncultured Candidatus Saccharibacteria bacterium | reverse complement strand
GGTTGGGGGGGGCCAGGACGTGCGTCACAGGGCGCTGAGCAGGCTGGGGATGTCGTCGGGTTCGATGACCACGGCGCCATCCAGTTCGTGGGCTGGCGTCGAAGACAGTACTTCCCAGGACAAGAACGGCAGATGGTCGCTGTTGCGCTTGACCTTGTCGTAGATTCTGCCGGTGACCCTGCCCTTGTTGCCGTCGACGGTGAGGAGGACGACGAGCTTGCCGTCGAACTCCAGCCACGTGCCAGCCTTCCAGTCGCCCTTCTTGATGCAGCCGCGGCTGACACCGAGCAGGTGGCCGCCGAGAATGTTCTTGACGGCGCCGTAGCGGAGTTCGTCATCGAGCGGGACGCCCAGCGCTTTGGCCTGCTCCCGTTGCTTGTCGGTCACCGCGGCGTTGTTGATTCTTTGCCGCAGGACTGCGTCGCTCGTTTTGTCGTCGAACTCGACGTCCTTGAGGTTCGCCGCCTCCTTTTCCAGCATGTTGCGGATCCTGCTGGTTTCTGTGCTGCTTGCCATGCCCTAGCTCCCTTGTTTGCGGGCGATTGACCTTTTAATAGTACAAATTTTCGATGGCTATTGGTATAGTTTATGCGCGGCAATGTACTGCGCGACCGCCGGGGCTATGTGCCTGCCCGCGTTTTTGCCGCTGGCAATTGCCCATACTTCGTCGAATTGCGGCAGGCCAAGGCACGCCGCAATAATTGCCTGGTGGGCGCGCGTTGGCGGGTTAAAACTGCCGCCAAAAATAACGATTTGCTTCATAGGTATAAGTATACAGGGTATGAACGCGCCCTCACCGGAGGGGTGAGGGCGCTTGTCCACGTTGCTCTTAGGCCTTCGGGGCGACCAACGCGGGGAGGATGTCGAGCGCGACCTTGCATGCGCCGTCGAGCTCAAGCGAGTAAGGCCAGCGCGTGGCAGTCTTTGCCAGCATGACCACTACGGCGTGGCCGTCGCGTATCCCGAACTCGACTTTGCGCAGGCATATGCGGTGGCCGAACGAGCTGTCGTGGATCTGCTCGATGAGCCAGTGGTGGGCGTTCCAGGCAAGCACGTCGCCTACGCTCCAGCCGGCCCGTTGCAACGCGCTTTCGTTGCGCAGGTCTTCGAGTACCTCGATCGTCGCCATCGCTTGCGCGAACGTCGTGATCGTCAGGTCTCGTCGGCCAGTGAGTACGTGTAGGTAGAAGAGTTGTGCGGCGGTCGGCGGGGTTGGCGCCAACATTTCCGCAAGCTCTTGGTTACTCGTACTGTCGGTGACGGGGAATCCATATTCTCGGGCGATTGCCACGAGATCGGGGTTCTGCGGTACCTCAGCCACGGTTTCCTCCAAGGGTGCGTGGATGCAATTATAGTATAACTTATGTTTAAATATGTCAATTTCTGGCACTCTTGCAATGTGAGTGCTAATTTTTTATACTAAAATTACATATGACACGTGGGAAGGTAGAATATATATGATGCCAGCTGGCGATTTACACGATTTTGTTAACCACCTCACCGACAACGCGCGGTCGAGTTTGCAACACGCCGACGCCATTGCGCGCAGCCTCGGCGCGGCTTACATTGGCACCGAACACATTTTGCTGGGGGTGCTGAGCCAAGACAGCTCAGTGGGCGCTAAAATGCTCGGCACGTTGGGTGTGACGCTCGACCGTGCCCGCGTGGCGCTCAACTTAACGCCGCGCGCGCTGGTGGTCAGCACTGGCTCAAAAGGTTTGAGTGAAACAGCAAAGCTGACACTTAAATTAAGTTGGGACATCGCCCAGGAATTTAACCAGGATTATTGCGGCACCGAACACATACTAATGGGCATTTTAAGCCAAAAAAATGCGCGCGCCACAGTGCTTTTGCGCGACATGAGCATCGATGTCGACAACTTAGTTGGCGAGCTCGAACAGTACTTAAACCGCCAACAAGCCGATTTCGACACCGCCGCTGACGGCACACGCACCACCACCCGCCGCCAAAAACGCGGTGGCGGCGCTCTGGGTTATTTTGGCACCGATTTAACCGAAAAGGCGCGGGCCGGCGAGCTCGACCCAGTAGTCGGCCGCGACGCCCAAATTAAACGCATGATCACCATTTTAGGCCGCCGCACCAAAAATAACCCGGTGCTTTTGGGCGAGCCGGGCGTTGGTAAAACGGCGATTGTCGAAGGTTTGGCGCAGCGCATTGCCGCCGAAGAAGTGCCCGAGCATTTGCTCGACAAGCGCGTTATTATGCTCGACTTAGCGGGCATGATCGCCGGCACCAAATACCGCGGCGAGTTCGAAGAACGCCTTAAAAAAATAATGGACGAACTCGCTGGCGATGCCAATGTAATCGTATTTATCGACGAAATCCACTTGCTTGTTGGCGCGGGCGCGGCCGAAGGCGCCATCGACGCCGCCAACATGCTAAAGCCGGCTTTGGCGCGCGGTAAAATGCGGCTGGTCGGCGCAACAACGCTTGACGAATACCGTAAAAGCATCGAAAAAGACGCTGCGCTCGAACGCCGTTTCCAAACAATTATGGTGCCCGAGCCGTCATTAAAAGACACGGTCGCCATTTTGCGCGGCATTAAAAAATATTACGAAAAACACCACAACGTCGACATCCCCGACGAGCTTTTGCCAGATATGGCGTATTTGGCTAAGCGCTATGTAAACGACCGTTTTATGCCCGACAAAGCGATTGATGTGCTCGACGAAACCGCGGCGCAGGTTAAAGTTGACCGTGGTAAAACGCCGGTCGCCAAGCGTAAATTAACGCGTGAGCTTAAAAATATCACCGGGCGCATGGAGCAGGCCGTCGAGGCGCAGGATTACGAACGCGCCGCCCATTTTAAAACCCGCATGAGCCAAATTACCACCCAGCTCGAAGCCTTGCGCGAAGACAAGCCCGATGTAAAACCGGTGCTCACTGCCGATGATGTGGCGCGCACAATCGCCACCATGACCGGCGTGCCTGTCGAAAAAGTCATTAAATCCGAAGCCAAATATTTGCTGACGCTCGAAAAGTATTTGGCCAAGCACATTGTTGGCCAGGAAGAAGCCGTCAAAGCCGTGTCGCGCGCCATCCGCCGCAACCGCAGTGGCATTAACGACGAAAAGCGCCCGATCGGATCGTTCTTGTTTATGGGCCCGACCGGTGTCGGCAAAACCGAGCTTGCCCGCACGCTGGCGCGCGAATTGTTTGGCACCGACGAAGCGCTGATAAAAATTGATATGTCCGAATTTGGCGAACGCCACACGGCCAGCCGGCTGGTTGGCGCGCCGGCGGGTTACGTTGGCTACGACGACGCCGGCCAGCTGACCGACAAAATCCGCCGCCAGCCGTACAGCCTGGTGCTGTTCGACGAAATCGAAAAAGCCCATCCCGACGTTTACAACATGTTGCTACAAGTGTTAGAAGACGGCATTTTAACCGACGCCAAAGGCCGCAAAGTCGACTTTACCAACACAATCGTCATTTTAACCAGCAACCTCGGCGCCGAAAAAATGCAGCGCGAAGCAAGTTTGGGCTTTCATGCCGACACTAAAAAAGAACTCGGCGAACTGGCCGAGGTGCACGAACAAAACCGTGACGCGGCAATGCGCGAACTCAAAAAAATGATGCGCCCCGAGCTGATCAACCGGCTCGACAACATTGTGGTATTTAAAGCGCTCACCCACGCCGAGGTGCGCACGATTTTAGACATCCAGCTCGCGCAACTTGCCAAGCGCCTGGAGCGCAAACACATGGCGATGCATGTTGCCCAACCCGCCAAAAAGTGGTTGCTCGATAAGGGGTACGACGCCCAAAACGGCGTGCGCCCGATGCGCCGCTTAATCCAAGACACAATCGAGGACGAAATTGCTGCAGGTTTGCTCGACGAGCGGTATACTAAGGGGAGTGTGATTGCAATAACGGCAAAAAACGGGGAGC
The DNA here is from genome assembly GCA_964436805.1 of uncultured Candidatus Saccharibacteria bacterium. Taxonomy (GTDB): domain Bacteria; phylum Patescibacteriota; class Saccharimonadia; order Saccharimonadales; family EFPC-124; genus EFPC-124. The sequence goes on along the minus strand of CAYTEG010000039.1, from coordinate 2,515 downwards.
TCAGCTACTCGCTAAAAGCCGAATAACAGGAGGGGCGGTGCGGAAGCACGCGTGGCTGGTCACTAATTTGGTTCTGCTTGCGGCAACAATTGGCGCAAGTTATTTTGTGGTCACGTACCGGCAGGATATCCAGGACTGGTGGGCGCTGCGGGCTTACACGGCGCCAGCAAACATTGCCCATATCGCCGACCAAGACACCATGGCTGGCCGCGGGCGCGACTTGTTTTATGTCAGCCAGCCTAAGGTCGAAGACGGCCAGGATTTTAACTCGCACTGCAGTAAAACAGGTGAAAAAACAGTGGTGCTGGGTTGCTACACGGCGCAGCGGATTTATTTGTATAACGTCACCGACGCACGTTTGCAGGGCGTCGTGCAAGTGACGGCGGCCCACGAAATGCTGCACGCCGCCTACGAACGGCTGGGCTCCGGCGAAAAAGCTGATGTCGACGCCATGGTGCAGGCCGAGCTGCCAAAAGTGACCGACGAACGCCTAAAAGAGCTGATTAATTTGTATAACAAGTCGGAGCCGGGCGAGCTGCTTAACGAAATGCACTCTATTTTAGGCACCGAATATGGCAACCTTTCGGCACCGCTCGAGCAATATTACAAGCAATATTTTACCGACCGCGCCAAAGTTGTTGGCTTGGCCAGTGCCTACCAGGCGGCGTTTACCGAAGCCCAGCAAAAAATCGCCGCTATGGCCACGCAAATCGACAGCTTAAAGGCGCAAATCGACATAAACACGCAGGCGCTCAACCAGCAAAAACTGGCCATCGACGCCGAGGCCGCCGAGCTCAACCAGTTGCGTGGCAGCGACACATCGGCGTACAACAAACGCGTACCGGGCTATAACGCAAAAGTTAATGCCTATAATAACCTGGTGTTGGCGACGCGCAGTTTAATCGACGAATACAACGCGCTGGTTGTTAAGCACAACAACGAAGCCGCCGCCCAAAACAGCCTGTACAACAGCCTCGACAGCCACTACCAAACCGTTAATTAATCCTGCAGGAGCCGTATGCCCAAAAAACCGTCCAGCCAATTTGTTTGCCAGCAGTGTGGTGTTATTCGTTCTAAATGGGCAGGCCGCTGCGATAACTGCGGTGCCTGGAACAGTTTTGTCGAGCAGGTTGCCGCGGCCGTGGGCGCCAATGTTGTGTCACATAGCGCGGGCACGCCGCTTACCGCGCAAAAAATCGACGACGTTGCGGCCAGCGACCAAAAAGGCCGTATCGACAGCGGCATCGCCGATGTAAACACCGTGCTCGGCGGCGGCATTGTGCCGGCCAGCGTTGTGTTGATCGCCGGCCAGCCGGGCATAGGCAAATCGACGCTGTTAATGCAGCTGGCGGCAAAAATCGCTAAAAACGTGCCGGTTTTGTACGTGAGCGGTGAAGAATCGGCCGGCCAGGTAAAAGTGCGCGCCACTCGGCTGGGCGCCAGGCACGAAAATTTGCATTTGGTTTCGTCGACTTCGGCCGACGACATTGCGGCGACGATCCGCCAAGGCAAATATACGCTGGTGATTGTTGACTCAATCCAAACGCTCGCCATGGCCGAGCTAAGTTCGGCGCCGGGCAGCGTCGGGCAAATTACCAATTCGTCTAATTTGCTGACGCAAGCGGCAAAGTCGAGCAACACGGCGCTGGTGCTGGTGGGGCACGTCACCAAAGAGGGCAGCATCGCCGGGCCAAAGGTGCTGGAGCACATGGTCGACGTTGTGCTCAACCTCGAAGGCGACCGTTACGGCGGTTTTAAAGTGTTACGCGCCATTAAAAACCGCTACGGCAGCACCAACGAAGCGGCGATTTTTGAGATGAACGACGAGGGTTTGGTACCGGTGTTAAACCCGTCGGCGGCGCTGCTCGAAGAACGCCAAAGCACCGACGGCTCGGTGGTGCTGGCGACGCTCGAAGGCAACCGGCCGCTGCTCGTCGAAATACAGGCACTTGTTAATCCTACTAACTTTGGGTATCCTAAGCGTACAGCCTCGGGTTTCGACGTAAACCGCCTAAGTGTGCTGGTCGCGGTGTTAGAACGCCGCACCAAACTGAATTTATCAGATAGCGATATCTATATAAACGTGGTCGGCGGCATAAAAATCCAAGACCCAGCGGCTGACCTTGCGGTTTGTATGGCAATTGCCTCGGCCGCAAAACAGATGGCGCTCGACGAAGGCGCCGTGGTGTTTGGCGAAGTTGGCTTGAGCGGCGAAATCCGCACCGCCAGCACTGCCGACAAACGCATAGCCGAAGCCAAAAAACTTGGTTTCACCTACGCGATCGGGCCTAAAACTGCCCGAAAACAAGAATTTGTGCGGGCCGTCGCTAACATGCGTGATGCGCTCAACACATTCTTAAAGAAAACATAACGAGGAATTATATGGATTATCAACCCATTTTGCTGGGCGTCACAGTTATAAATACTGCGGCGCTTGGCTACATGCTGTGGCAACAAAACGGAGACAGCCAAAAAATTAAAAACCAGAAGGTCGTCGACACCTCGGGCCTTATTG
>CAYTEG010000038.1:0-8269 GCA_964436805.1 uncultured Candidatus Saccharibacteria bacterium | reverse complement strand
AGGGAACTGGATTTTGAGTCCAGCGCGTCTACCAATTCCGCCACTCGCCCAAATTTACTCATAATATTATATACTATCTGTTAGAGATACTTCAACACTATGGATCCAAACACTCCCGAACCTCCAAAACAACGGAGCTTGCGTATTCCGCGGCGTAAGTTTGTGGCGCCGGGGCAGGCCGAGGCCGAACAGATCACGCGGCAACAAATCGACCACATTTACGACACCGCGCCGCCCAACCAACCCGAAAAACCCGCCGAAACTCCCTACGACCAAACCCACAAAGAAAATTTTGACTGGCGCACCTACCATAGCGCGTGGCAGCAATATTACCAACAATATTACCAGCGCTATTATTGGCAGCAACTGCACGGCGAGCGCCAAAAACTGGCCGCCGCAGCCGCCGACAAAGCGGTTGCCAAAGACGAAGTAATAACCGGAGTCGACCCCACCCAGCCCGCCAAAAATAAAGTGCAGGCGCTTAAGGCCGACATCACCCAAAAAGTAAAAGAGCAAGCCGCCAAAGCGCGCAAAAGCCATCATTTTGTGCCTATTTTAAGTGCGCTCGCTGTGGCGCTGATATTTGTATTTTTGCAGTTTAACAGCGTTGTGTTTGCGCAAATCCAGTCATATATTAGTCCGGGCGCCATAAGCAACGACGCAATCAGCATCGACCCGTCGGTGGCAATTAACGTTGGCCCCGAGCCAAAACTGATCATCCCTAAAATTAACGTCGAGGTGCCGGTCGACTACGGCGTGAACGATTTAAGCGAAAATAACATCCAGCTTTCGCTCCGCGACGGCGCGACGCATTACAAACTACCGGGCGCCGATGCCGTGCCTGGCCAAAACGGCAACACCGTTATTTTGGGGCACTCCAGCAACGACATTTTTAACCAGGGCAAATATAAATTTGTGTTTGTGCTGCTCGACCGCCTGCAGCCCGGCGACGTTTACTACTTGCATTACAACGGCACGCGCTACATTTACCGCGTGACCGAAACAAAAGTGATTGACCCGACCGACATTAAATCACTGCAAATCGGCACCGACAAACCACGAGCCACGCTTATTACCTGCACGCCTCCGGGTACCGCACTTAAGCGCCTGCTTATTTTTGGTGAACAAATCAGCCCCGACCCAGCCGGCGCCAGCAACACGCCCGCCCCGACCCAGCCAACCGAAAACAAAACCAACAACATCCCGGGCAATGAGCCGACACTGCTCGACCAAATCTGGCAATTCTTCTTTTAGTTCTTAACTATTTGTGAGCTTTGTAACTGAAACCCGCCATTTGCGGCTTTTGCAAAACTAAACAGGTAAGCGCCGTCTTGGCTGAGGCCAGCGATAAAACCTGGCTCGACAGCGGTGATGTCGCGGTCGTTGTTGCTGTCGAATTCGAAGATGCGCAGGCTGCTGCCGGCGTCGCTCCACAAATAATAGTCGTCGAGCCATTGCAGCGGGTGAGTGACGGCCGCGCCCGAAATTGCCCAGGCGGTGGTGGTGTCGAGCTCGAGGTCGTAGGTGGCGACGTCGTTGCCGTTACCGGCGGCGAGCATCCGGCCGCTGCCGCTAAATTTAAGCCACGCAACCGCTTTTGAAAGGGTTATTTCGGCGACTTGGGCGTTATCTTTGGTGCTGGCGGTGGGGTCGCGGTAAATGCGCGCGACCATGTCGCCATTGGTGATGGCCAGGTAGGCGTGGTGGGCGTATTCGGCGTAAGCAATCGTGGCTGGCGTGTTGAGGTTGTAGGTGCGGGCGATTGATTCTTTGCCTTTGGTGAATATGCCCACGACCCGCTGCGCGCCGTCACGGTTAGCAACAAAGGCGACCGTGTCGTTGCCATACACGACAAACTGCTCTACCCCAGTAATAAGCGCGGCCGACGCGCTGCTGGCGCCGATGTCGAGGCTGCGCAAAACGTTATCTGTTTTGGCATACAGCACATTGGCGTTGCTGCCGGCAAAATGCGCTTCGGCGATGTTAAGGCTAAAGGTGCGGCTGACGTTGATGGCGTTTGCCGGGTGTTCGCGGTCGAGGCGCAGCAGTTCGTGCACATCTTTATTTGTGTGTTCGACAAGCAGATAGCGCGAGCCTAAATCCCATTCTTTTACTGCAAAAGTGCCAAACACGCCATCTTTTTTGGTGAGCTGGGCTTCGGGGATGGTGAAATCGGTAGTAGCTGGTTTTTTGGGGTCATTAAGATCGACCAGTTTAAGTTGAGGCTGGTCGGCTTTGGGCTGTACGACCATCCACTTGCGGTCGGGCGTGGCAAGCGCACCAGCCAGGCTGTCGAAGTTGGCGGCAGCCGTTGTGGTAATGCTTTCGGGCAGCAAACGGGTGTAATCGAGCCACAATAACTGGCCAGGCGCCACGCTAACGGTTTTTTGCCACGAGCGGTAACCGGCCAATTGCATTTCGATGCGGTGCGTGCCGGCGCCAAGGTTAATGCGGCCGGGCGTCGTAAAGTTTTGCACCGCGCCGTCGACCACCACGTGGGCGCCTTCGGGCATTGAGCGCAGCTGGAGCAGCCCGCCTTGCTCGAAACTGAGGTCGTTTTGGTTAAACCGGTACCCCATGGCGTAAAAAACTGCCACAGCGGTAAGTAATACGGTTGCGAGGGTCATGACGCCATAAGTGAAAAACCGAAGGGCGAGGCGCGCGCGTTTTGAAGATAAGTCTATATTAAACATAGGGGTTACCTTATTTATAGCACAAATTGCCCACGATGAGCCACGAAAGTGCTTGCGTCTTTTGGCCAATATTCGTACTATAAAAGAAGATCATAAAACGCCAAAGTTTGGGGCGGAGGGTCACAAGTAAGGGGTATGACAAAAACAACTATCACAATCAACGGCCGTACGTACGATGCTATTAGTGGGATGCCAATTGGCAAAACCCCGGCAGAGGCGCACGACCAACCTGCCCAAAGCGCGCCGCAAAACCGCGCCTTTACCGATATAGCGCCGCAGCACGCCGCTAAAGCAAGCATTAGGCCGACACACGAGGTGCATGCCGCAGCCCAAGCCGTACACCAAGTGACGCAAAAATCGCACACATTGTATCGCCAGGCGCTTAAAAAACCAGAGGTTACAAAAGCGCCCGTCGAACGCAGCGAACATATTACCAAATTCCACAACGCGACCGTACACCCAAACCTTGCGATGCAGCCAAAGCCAGCCGAAGACCCGATTGCGCCGGCAGCTATGCACCCAACTGTTGCCAAAGCGTTCCATCACGACACCGCGGCGCCGGCAGCCCAGCTAAGCGGCACCGACCTTAAAGAACAGCTTATAAAAGAGCGCCTCGCCGAAGTTGGCAACGCGCCTGCTAAAAAAGAAAAATCAAGTTGGCTCAGCCGCCAGCCGCGCCTGGTAACCATTTTAAGCAGCACATTGTCGCTGTTAATTTTGGGCGGTTACCTTACGTACATTACACTGCCATCTATTTCGCTTAAAGTTGCCGCCAGCCGCGCCGGCGTAAATGCGGGCATGCCCGAATACAAACCCGACGGCTACAGCCTCGACGGCCCGATTACCTACAGCCCGGGCGAAGTGGTCATAAGCTACAAATCGAACACCAACGAATCCGGCTACAAAATTACCCAAAAAGCGACAAACTGGGATAGCCAAGCGGTGCTCGACAACTACGTCGGCAAAATGGCCGACAACTACCTTACCTTCCAAGAAAAGGGCATCACGGTATACACCTTTGGCAACAAGGCGGCATGGGTAAATGGCGGGCTGCTGTATGTTATCGACGGCGACGCCGCGCTTAGCAGCGACCAAATCTTAAAAGTAGCAACAAGTATATAAAGCGAGAGGGTTGAGAAGACCCTTTAGCCACTGCGGCACGGGCGCGCGTGGCCCCGTGCCGCATTTTTTGCGTCTTTACGCGAAACCTTACGGTTTTTCGATCGGCAGACAGAGCCTGACAACCTCGTCGCCGCGCAGCCCCGCCTGCAGCCCCGCGCTGTTGATGGCCTCGACGAACAGCCCTTCGGCCGCCCAGACCCCGCGTAGCTCGAGCGGAATGCTGAGGTCGCGGTTTCTGGCTTCGCCGATCTGCAGTAGGCCGAACAAGGCACCACTCTGCCCGAGCCACAGCTCGAGCTTGCGGTACTTGCGGTTGGGCATGAGCCACAGCAGCCGGTAGGGCAGCCACCACGGCCGGTGCCGGGCGCTCTGCACGAACTCGAAGAGCCAGTGCAGGTCGGCGACTTCCCACCTGTGCAGGCCGTCGCCCAGCCGCGACATGAGCGTGAGCCGCTTCCAGTTGAACCCGAGCACCGCGAAGGTCACCGCCATCTGGGCACCCTGTAGCCAGGGGAACCAGTTGAGAGGCGGCACCCACATCAGCAGCACGACGAGAAGGAACTGCACCGTGACGATCGTAAACGCCACCAGTCGGGCGCCCATGAGCCCGAGTGTGACGCGACGGTCGCTGCCTACGAACACCCACAGCGCCACCAAAGGCAGCACCGTGAGGGCGTAGAGCAAGTAGTTCAGGAATTGCATGGGGCACTCCTAAAATAGGGGTCTTCTCAACAAAAAATTATACAATAAAAACAATAAAAATGATAGAGCGTCCGAACGAGCGGCGGCGCAGGATGGCCCGCGCCGCCGCTTTTCGTCTAGTCGCGCACCCGTGTGACCAGACCAGCCACCGCCCTCAGGCTCACGACAGTTGCTGTCGTTTCACCCTCCGGGGTTGCCGACAGCCGCCGCAGCAGGTCTTCGAGGTTGCAGTCGGTAGGCGAGAGTATTGCTACCACCCGGCCGAACATGGTCACCCTGAGCAACTCGTCACCCCTCAACGGGTTACCCGCTGCATGCACCGCCCGGCCAGGGTATGCCAGAGCCAAGTCGTGCAGCAGCCGCTTTGCCTGTTCGTACGTCCGCTGAGGTACGCTGCCGCGCCTGGTGTACCGCACGGCCAGCAGCATGAGCACCGCAAAACGCCGACGGAAGCCAAACGCGATCCCCACCAACACCGCGATGTACACCGCAAAGGCCCACCAGGGTGCGCCGGCACGGTAGACGCCGTAGCCGACAACCACGTAACCGACGGCAAGCACGATAGGTGCCCATGCGAAGGGGTTGCTCCAGATCAGCGGCCGGGCGAAACCGCCAAGCCACGCCAAGGCTGCCGCCGTCCCTGCCATGACCAAATAAATGGCCACCTGTTCCTCCTAATGTCAGAACGCTCTATCAGATAATTAATACCATGTTACACAATAATTTACAATTTTATGCACAGCTTGCATAACCGCCCTCTTTCGGCGATACTATAACAGATATGACTGTTCGAACCCGATTTGCCCCAAGCCCCACCGGCGCCCTGCATAGCGGCGTGGTGCGCACCGCTCTTTTTGCCTGGCTTTTGGCCAAAAAACATGGCGGCCAGTTTTTGCTGCGCATCGAAGACACCGACCAAAAACGCGAAGTCGTGGGTGGCACGCAAAATATTATCGAAGCTCTGCGCTGGATTGGCCTGGAATGGGACGAAGGCCCCGACATTGGCGGCCCGTACGCGCCGTATATTCAGTCGCAGCGGCTCGACATTTACAAAAAATATGCCGAAGACTTAGTTAGCAAAGGCTTAGCCTACGCCGACCCGTACAGCCAAGAAGAGCTGCAAAAACTGCGCGAACAAGCCCAAGCGCAAAAAAAACCATTTTTATACCGCAACCACCGACCGGCCAACCCGCCAACATGGGATGGCACGCAGGCGCTGCGCATTAAATTAGAACCCAAAGCCTGGGAGTGGGACGATGCCGTTATGGGCCGCGTCAGCATGGGCCCCGAAATGATCGACGACTTTATTATCATTAAAGCCGACGGGTTCCCCACTTACAATTTTTGCCACATCATCGACGACTATTTAATGAAAATCACGCACGTTATGCGCAGCCAAGAATTTATTAGCAGCGTGCCCAAATTTTTAGCCGCGCACGAAGCACTTGGTTTGCCGTCGCCAATTAACGCCATTATGCCACAGGTGATGGACGAAACCGGCAAGCGCAAACTGAGCAAACGCTACGGCGCCAAGCCGCTTTTAGAATACAAACACGCCGGCTTTATGCCCGAGGCGATGCTTAACTATTTGGCCACCATTGGCTGGAACGACGGCACGGAACAAGAAATATTCACCGTCGCCGAACTGATCGAAAAGTTTAGCTTGGAGCGCATCCAGCGCAGCGGCGGCATTTTTGACGAAAAACGATTAGTGTGGCTAAACGGCGTGCATATTCGCCGGCTCACGCTCGACCAATTATTTGAACGGGTGGCCGATTTTTGGCCGGCCAGCGCCGCAGACTCCGACGCCGACTACAAAAAACAAGTGCTCGCGCTGGTGCACGAACGCCTTAAATATTTTGCCGAATTACCCGAGCTCACCACCTTCTTTTTCGAAGAACCCACCGTACACGAAGCGCTGTTTGCCGAAAACAAGCAGCTTAAAAAACTCACCACTGGCGAGCGCCACGAAATGCTCACCGCCGTGCACGCCGCGCTCAACCAAAGCGATTTTACCCACGACGACCTCGAAACCCGCATGCGCCAATTAGTCGAAACCCTGCAAACCAAACCAGGCATTTTATTTAGCCTGGTGCGCGCCGCCATTACCGGTAGCAACGTTGCGCCTGGTTTGTTCGAAACCATGGCCGTTTTGGGCAAAAAAATAACGCTCGCGCGCATTACAAAGGTTTTGTAGAGCTCCCCAGCCCGCGAACAACATTGGTCGCGGGCGGGGAAGGGTGTTGGTTGTGAGGGCTCAGCCCCGTCCGCGGACGAACGTCAGTTCGTACGGCACCGGGGCGCAGCACTCGTACGGCTCATCCGTGTACGGTTCGTTGCTGTGCAATGCGGCGATCAGCAGCGATACGCCGAGCGCCATAATGCCCAGGCCGACCAGGGATAGCGATACGCCGAGCGCCGCACCGCCGAACAGCAGCATGACCGCCACTGCGAACCGCACCGGCCGCCAGATCTCGACCAGTGCGGCCAGGAACCGCATGAACGATCCTGCGGGGTCTTTCATGAGGGTGCCTCCTCGTACGTTGTTACCAACTACCAATACCATAGCAGGATTACAAAATAAATCAATCTTAAAAGCAAACGCCCGCCGTTTCCGGCAAGCGATGCTTGGGAAACGGCGGGGCGAGTCAGTCACCGACGTTGATGTCGCGGTCGAGCGCTAACAATTCCTCGTTTTTACCCTCGGCATACTCGCCAGCTTTGCGAATATCGGCCTCGGTAATGGACGGGAAGGCGCACTCGGGCCGCCGGTCGCCCTGCGGTGTGTAGTACCGCGAGCGACGATGCGCCACAGCGCACAACATAGCGGTGAGCGTCACGGTGACACACGCTATAGTCACCGTAATCATTTGCAAACGACGAGTGTCCGTAAAAGACGAAAACCCGACGGCAAACGCGGTCGCAACCATAGTCAGCCAAGACGTGATACCCCACACAAACAGGGTATCGGTCACCGAATATAAGCCGAACGCCCGCCGCCGCATCTTTACGCACCAAAGCCAAGCAGCGCTGCGCCGGCCAGGCTTGCGCCTACTCGATTCAACCATAGCGCCTCCTTGTACAAAAGGGGTGATTGTCGCTAATTCATACTATACAAATAAACTTTAAAAAAGCAAGGCATTCATGCTCATGCTTTTTGCTATAATAAAAAGCGATGAAGCAGCTTCATGCCAGTCTTTGGTCGCGGCTCGAAGATTTTACATACACGCACAAAAAAACCACCATAAGTTTAGTGGCGGGCATGTGTGTTGTTGCGTTTGGCGCGCCAGCCGCTGCCTGGTTTTTAATGCCGCAGCCCGCGGCGCCAGCGGCCGCAAAACAGCAACAGGCTTTGCAGGCGCCGGCGGCGGCAACCAAATTTTACTCACCGCTTACCGGTGCCGAAGTCGCCGACGAGGCCACCACCAAACGCCAAGTTACGGCAATCATGATCGAAAACAGCATTTTTGCGCGGCCACAATCGGGCATTAAAGACGCTGGCGTGGTGTTCGAAGCCATTGCCGAAGGCGGGATTACGCGCCTGGCGACATTACACCAAGAAGACCGGCCGCAATTAATTGGCCCAGTGCGCAGTATTCGGCCATATTATGTTGAGTGGATCGCGCCGTTCGACGCCGCAATCGCGCACGTTGGCGGCAGCAACAATGCGTTGCTTACGGTGCGCAACGGCTCATTTAAAGATATCGACCAGTTCTTTAACGGCGGTTCTTACTGGCGGGCGACCGACCGCG
>CAYTEG010000037.1:0-8462 GCA_964436805.1 uncultured Candidatus Saccharibacteria bacterium | reverse complement strand
AGAACACGTACGCCAGCGAACCGTAGATGCCGAACGTGGCGATGCACAGCCACATCCAGCCCTCGATTACCAGCCAGCGGATCTGATGCGGCGTTGTGTCCGACTGCAGGAACCGGCGGTAGGGTTTGCGGGTTTCGACCAACTGGTGGACGCCGGCGATACCAACGATCGTCAGTGCCGCCATAGCGGCGAACGCCATCCAGTGCAATACTCCACTCACGAGATTCTCCTCGCGGCTAGGGGTACCCACGTAGGTGGGCTTGGCGGTATTATATAATTTTATTGTAGATTTGTCGAGCTGTTTCGTCCTTTAGGACTCATCGGGATACCAATTGTATGTATCGACAGCACCCCTGGTCTTGGGTGCCCTTGTGCATCGTCACGCGCCGTACCAGTGCTTGCGGCCGTTGCAGTAACGGAACCGTAGCGTGGTCATGTGCTTGTGGAAGGGGATGGTGAAGGCCAGCATGAACATGATCATCAGGGCGGCGGTCCAGGTCGCGTGCCACACGCTGATAGCGGTGAAACGCCAGACCAGGAAGCCGAGCCAGCCGACGAGGGTCATGATCCAGAATATGGCCGCACGCTTCTGCTGCTTGCGGCCGTAGAAGCCCTCGACCCGCTCGTTCCCCATACTGGTGAAGAAGGTCATCAGCAGGGTGGCGAGGAGGGTGGCGGCCAGGCCGGACAGGAGAGAAGTCATTGCCTTGCTCCGATGCTCGAAGGGTTAAAGGACCAGGGGTTTGCCAGGGGTCATTGCTGACATCTGACTATGATTATAATACCATAACCATAATAAAATGTCAATATTTTTATACTCCTGTCACCCCTGTTATTTCGCTATTTCGTCCTTTAGGACTCATCGGGATACCAATTGGATGTATCGATAGCGCCCCCTGTGGCGCCGGGGGTAGGAAGGGAATGGAGTGGCATCAGCGGCTGAGCGCGTGGGTGTCGCGCCAGCTGTTGTAGCAGATGCCGAGGTAGCGGCTGGTGCCGGGGCGGTCGGTGATCTGCCAGCCGTACGATGCGTCGGCCGGCAGCCGCTCGATGAGCGAGCCGGCGCGTCCCTCTGTCCAGCCAGCGTTTTCGCCGCCGAGGGCGGTGGCCAGATCGGCCGCGCTGTAGATGTGCTGGGGGTGGGCGCGCAGGATGCTGCGGACGGCGTCTTCGGTGTGGTTACTGGTGCGGTTCTTGGCGATGATCCAGATGACCACCACAAGTACCGCCAGCACCATCAGCACGAACAGAACGCCAGCGCTCATCGCGTCCCAGGCCGCGCCAAGCGCGTCGGTCGGCAGGTGATCGCCAGTGGTCGTGTCGGGCGTCGTGTCCATTCCTTTTCTCCTTAGGTCGGCGTCAAGGGGGTCTCCCAGAGGGAGCGGTGCCCCTCAAGGTAGGTATATATTACCATTAGTAGTTACAAATGTCAATGTGCTCGTGCTTGAAAACAGAGGTAACAAGGGTATAATTGGTTTCATCTGTACGTAAGAGGTAGCAGCTTGTAGGTAAAACACCTGTGGCCTGCTGAAGCATACGTGCGGCAGCCAGATGACCCGTTAGACATCTCGGGCATCTGTCGTCCGCCCGGGGAAGGGCGGGAAGGAGAGTAGGATGTCTGTGACTCGATACCCCGAAGACGGGGAAAGCGTCGCTCAGTGGTGGTCGCGGCTCGCCGAGCGGCTTGCCATGCTGCCAGATGTCGAGGACTTGCTGCGTGCCGCCGACGAAGCGCTGGCCAAGCCGTTGCCCAAGTCGGCACCGAAGAAGCGATTCAAGCATTCGGTAGCCAAAAAGCGCGGCATGCTCGCGCCCACCGACGTCAGGTTGCAGGTGCTCAAGGAAATGCCGCCGCGCAACCAGTGGCGGTCAGGTATTCGGCAGATCTACGCGCTCAGCTTGGGTTGCGTCGAATACAAGACCGAGCAACTGCTGGCGTTGTGCCACCAGGCACAATCCGTCAGCGATGCCCGGCGCATGTTGCAGGTGGCCGAAGTGATGCTTTACCCGAACCGTCTGCCCTGGGTAGACATGCGGGTTATGGAATGCCTGGCCTACTTGTTCGACGTCAAGAACACGACGTACCTGCTGGGGCTGCGGTCGCTGGCCAGTGCGGCCGGCCTGTACGTGCTGCTGGGTACTTACGAACTGTCCGGGAACTACACGGTGCGCACCGGGGCGACGGTAGACATCGATGCGCTGCTGCACCGCGGGTCTGCCAAGTTCGTCGCGGTGTCCGACGCCGACCTGCGGCAGCTGCTGCAGCACTGGGCACAGCGGGCGCAGCCGAGTATTGTCGGGTCGTTGCCCACCGGGCATCTGACCGCAGCGTCGGTCGCGGCGTGGGCAGAGCAGCGCAAGCCGGCGGCAAGGTGGGGGAGCTTCTCGCTTATTTGGAAGAACCCCAACAATAAGCAGCGGTCGACGCTCCTGACCGTGGAATACGACGGTGATGGCGTGTTCCGCGACGCCTGGCTCACCTGGGCGTCGGGCACCGACAACCCGTCGCGCTGCCTGGCCGTCGAAAATCTGCTGGTACTGCCCGGCTGCAGCGACCTGGTCGCAAGGTAGCGGCTACGCACAAAACCCGAGCTCAACCGTAACTGGTTGGGCTCGGGCCCCAACCCGATCTGTTCACTGCGGTGGACAACTCGGGCAGGGCAGGGGATGTTTTCCCCAGAAGTGTGGAAAAGTGGGTAGGGTGGGTGAAAAATAGCAAAATTGGGGGTTGCAGTGGGTAGTTGTGGGTAGTAGACTTAGGTCAGTGGAAAGCAAAGGCTAACAAGCCCGAGCCCAAATAACAAAAACCACAAATTTACAAAATGGCCACAGTAGACTACTTTGAACGCAAGCTTGACGACAAGCGCCGCTTGACTATTCCAGCGGAACTTCGAGCCGAATTTGCGAGCGGGGTAGTGGTAACTCGTGGGTTTGGCACGTACTTGCACCTGTATCCAAAATCGGTATGGGACGAGCTTGCCGAGCCGGCATTAAACGGCGACATCTTGGATGAGCGCATTGCAGACTTAAACGTTAAGTTTCGCAAGGGCAAAACCGAGGCAGAGCTTGATGCCAAACAGGGGCGAATCAGCCTCGAGAAGCATTTGCTCGAGTACGCCGGGATTTCCCGCGACCTCGAAGCAACGCGCGCTGGCAGGTTTTGGCGCCTCGAAGCCAAATAATTTAAGTTGTTCTTTAACAATATGGCGACACACAACACGCCAAATAGCATAATACGGGGGCAGGGAACATCTTCGTAGTCAGCTACTTGGCAGCCGATGGGTGGGCCTTAGAGCTACCACTTAGCAAGCTCTTGCACCTTTCCCCTCCAAAAACACCTCCCAAAAAAACTCCACCTCACATAAGTCTCTCAAAAAGATAATGGACTTCAATGCATTTCTTCTGAAATGACACCACAACAACTCCATTAACAATCAAAAACAAAAACGATAGAATAAAAACAAACACATCGGCTGTCGAATAGGTGACTACGAACTAAATGAAACCACAACAACTCCACCAACCAGTATTATTAGCGCAGACGCTTGACGTACTACAACCAAAAAAGAGCGAGAACTATCTCGACCTTACTGCTGGTTACGGCGGGCATGCCGGCAAAGTGATTACCATTATTGGTGATCCAACTTTGGCTACTTTGGTTGACCGTGACGATTTTGCGATTGCAGCTTTGCAACCTTTAAGCAAAGCGGGTGCCCGCGTTATTAAAAATGATTACGCGTCGGCCACCGCCGAACTTTTGGAAGCAGGGGAGCAGTTTGACTTAATTTTGATCGACCTTGGAGTGTCGTCGCCACAACTCGACATCGCAGGTCGCGGGTTTAGCTTTATGCACGATGGGCCGCTTGATATGCGGATGAACCAGCAAACAGGCAAAACCGCGGCAGATATTTGTAACAAATCGTCGTTTGACGAATTGGTGCAGATTTTGCGCGAATACGGCGAAGAACCAAAGGCGCATAAAATTGCCAAGGCAATTATTGCGGCGCGGCCACTTCGTACTACCTCGCAACTCGCCGATGTCATCCTGAGCGTACACCGTGGGCCGTGGCAAAAAAGCCATCCCGCAACGCGTACGTTCCAGGCTTTACGCATCGCTGTCAACCAAGAGTTGCAGCAGCTAGATGAAACGCTCAACCGTTTGCCCGATTTGTTAAAAATGGGTGGGCGAGTGGCGATCATTAGCTTCCACAGCCTCGAAGACCGTATGGTCAAACGCTTTTTTAAAGAAGAAGCGCAGGCGGGCTACGAAGCACAGCTGCAGATTCTGACCAAACAGCCAATCAGCGGTGCCACCGAAGACGTTCACAATCCGCGTGCACGGAGCGCAAAACTCCGCGCCGCAGTGAAAATAAAATAAACAGAAGGGTTACCATGAAAATTCAGGTAACTGGCACTTCTCGAAAAGTTAAGGTTGCGGTTCGCCAAGCCTAAACTTTGCGAGAGCAAAAAACCGCCCGCCGGCGCATAAAGTGCTGGCGGGCACCAAGAAAACAAAAACCATGTCACAACCGTACTCATTCACCCTTCCACGCCAAGAGGCGCGCCAAGCGCTCCGCCGCAACCAAAACACTGTGCGTTTTAAATTGCCAGTAAGTTTGGGGCCGGTGAGCCACACTGTTTTGATTGCCCTTATTTTAGCGGTGCTCGGCCTGGTATACTTAACGCAAATCACCAAAACAAGTACCTTTGGCTACCAAATTAACGACCTCTCGCAAAAAAAAGACCAACTGGCCAGCGAAAATAGCGATTTACAGGTCGAAACCGCCCGTTTGCAAGCGCTCGAACGCGTGCAGCAAAGCAACGTCGCCAAAGCTATGACCGCGCCGGCCGCTACCGATTACGCCAACACTAACTAGAACAACATTGCATGGAGCAGCGCCTGCCTCGAATAACCCGTACCAGATTGCTCATCGGCCTCATTTTGGCCTTTGGCGCGATTTTTGTGGTGCGGTTATTTTATTTGCAGGTGGTGCAGCACGATTATTACGAAAACCAGGCCGAGCTGGAGCACACGACCAAATTTACCATTCCGGCGACGCGCGGCCTGGTGTATGCCCACGACGGCACCGACAAATTCGCGCCGCTGGTGTTAAACGAAACGGTGTACACAGTGTACGCCGACCCGCAATACGTTAAAGACAAAACCAAAATTGGCGATGTTATGCGGCGCGTGGCCGGCGGCAACGTGGTTGATAACTTCGAAAAAAATTTAGATAACAAAGATTTGCGCTACACCGTTTTGGCGCGCCAAATAAGCAAAACCCAGGCCGATTTAATCCAAAAAGAAAAACTGGCCGGCGTTGGTTTGCAAGAAGGCACCAAGCGCGTGTACCCCGAAAACCAGCTGGCGTCGCAAACGCTCGGCTTTGTAAACGGCGAAGGCGCCGGGCAATACGGGATAGAGCAGGGGATGAACACCGAACTGTCGGGCAAAGACGGCCAGCTTAAGGCGGTGACCGATGTAAATGGCATTCCGATTTCGGTCGGCGCCAGCAGTGTGCAGCTCGCGCCGCAAAACGGCAAAAATTTGGTGCTTACGATTGACCGAAATATCCAAAGTAAAACCGAGCAGTTGTTAAAGTCGGGATTGGAGCGCGCAAAGGCCACAAAGGGTAGTATTTTGGTGATGGATCCAAACAACGGGCATATTTTGGCGCTGGCCAACTTGCCAACATACAATCCGAACGAGGTTAAAAGTATCAGCGATTACACAGTGCTCAGCAGCAGGGCAGTGAGCGACGCCTACGAGCCGGGCTCTGTTATTAAGGCGCTTACGATGGGGGTGGGGCTCGATGTTGGACGGATCCAACCCAACACCACCTATAACAACACCGGTTCGATCAAGGTGCAAGACGCCGTCATCCGCAACGTGCTCACCAGCCCGACCGGCGCCGTTACCATGACCCAGGTTTTGCAGTTTTCGTTTAACACCGGTGCTGTGCAGGTTTTGCAGTGGCTCGGCGGCGACGAGATCAACCAAAAAGGTAAGCAAAAATTATACGACTACTTTACCGGCCATTATTTGTTTGGCGAGCCCACCGGCGTGCAGCTGGCCGGCGAGGCATCGGGCAATATTATTTCGCCCACCGACCCGCAAGGTGGCGACGTGCGCTATGCCAACATGAGTTTTGGCCAGGGTATGAGCGCCACAATGTTACAGGTGCTGGCGGCATTTGCGGCGGCAGTTAACGGCGGCACGTACTACCAGCCGCAGATTGTCGACGGCACATTAGCTGACGACCACGCAACATTTACCAGCCAGCCAAGTAAAATTACCAAGGCCGCTATTATCAGCCAGGACGCATCGGCTAAATTGCGCCAAATGTTGCACGACGCCCGTCACGGCAGCTCGGCAGCAAACGGCGAAAAGGGCGGGTATTACAGCGGTGGTAAAACGGGTACAGCGCAGGTATACAACCCACAAACCGGCCGCTATGACGACGATGCGACAATCGGTAGTTATGTCGGTTTTGGTGGCCAAGACAAGCCCCGGTATGTCATAATGGTGAGAGTTGATGATGCGCACAACGGCGGCTACTCAGGCTCTGCCGCGGCTGCACCTATCTTCACCGAGCTTTCAAACTGGATGCTCGACTATTTACAAATACAACCAAAAGGCTAGGTATGGAAGGCACTATTTCAACAGAACTTATTAACAACCTGGTAACTGTCTTTTTGCTGGCGTTTGGCGGGTTTGGCCTTACCATGGCGCTTACCCCGATTTATACGTTTTTTGCGTACAAATATAAGTTATGGAAGGTGCCACGCACGGTTGCTGCAACCGGCGAAAAGGCGCCTATTTTAGCCAAACTGCACGCCGCAAAGCACCGCCGCAATATCCCCATGATGGCCGGGTTGGTGTTTGTGATCGTAATTGCGCTGCTGACTTTGCTATTTAACCTCGACCGCGCGCAAACCTGGTTGCCGCTGGCAGCTTTGGTGGGCGGCGGGCTTGTCGGCTTAATCGACGATATTATAAACGTGCGCGGCCTGGGCGGCGGCTACAAAGGTTTGCGGCCAATGCTTAAATTTAGCATGATCGCCGCGGTTGGCCTGGTGACTGCCTGGTTCTTTTATTACAAGCTCGGTTACAGCAGTATCCACGTGCCGTTTGCGCCGTTCGACATCGAAATAGGTTTGTGGATGATCCCGTTGTTTGCTTTTGTGGTGATCGCCACTGGCAACGCGGTAAACATTACCGATGGCCTTGACGGTTTGGCCGGCGGGCTTAGCGCCATGGCCTTTGGGTTTTTTGGCGTGATTGCGCTGTTGCAGGGCAATATTGGCATCGCCGGGTTCTGCTTTACAGTGGTCGGCGCGTTGCTTTCGTACACTTGGTTTAATATTTTCCCGGCGCGGTTTTTTATGACCGATATCGGGTCGTTTGCACTTGGAACGTCGCTCGGCGTGGTTGCAATGCTTACCAACACGCTGTTTTTACTGCCAATTATTGGCTTTGTGTTTGTGGCCGACACGGCAACCAGCTTGCTGCAAATCGCCAGCAAAAAAATCTTCCATCGCAAAATTTTCCTTTCTGCCCCTGTGCACCACCATTTCGAGGCCATTGGCTGGCCCGAAACCAAGGTGACAATGCGCTTTTGGCTGATTGGGCAGGCCTGTGGTGCGGTTGGCCTGGTAATCGCGCTGATCGGCGGTTATATTAAGTGAGCCGCGCGCTCGGGACTGATTCTTTTATCGCTCGTCGGCACCGCCCAGACATGCTGTTACTGCTGTTTATAAGCATTCTGTTGTTGCTTGGGCTGGTGGTGATTTACGCGATTAGCCCGGCGCTTACCGCGCGCATTGGCGGCAACCTCGACCAAAACGCCTTTATGTACCGCCAGCTCATGTATTTGGGCATTGGCGTGGCAGCGTTTGCCGTGACCGCTATAACTCCTATTAGTTTTTGGACGAAAATGCAGGGCAAGCTGCTTATTGGCGGCCTGATGCTTGGGGCGCTGCCGTTTTTGCTGCAGGCGACGCCGGTAGGGTTGTGCGCGAATGGCGCATGCCGCTGGATCGACCTCGGTTTAATTAGCTTCCAACCGGCCGAAGCCATGAAATTTGCGCTGGTAATATTTTTAGCTGGCTTTTTGGCGGTAAGGGCAGGGCAGGGCAAACTAAACGACCTGCACGAAACACTTGTGCCGGCCAGCCTTATTTTGTTTGCCATGGCGGTGGTGGTGATTGGGCTGCAAAAAGACCTCGGCACCGGCATTACGATTGTGGCGATTGTTATGACAATGCTGTTTGTCGCCGGCATGAAAGCCCGGTTACTGGCAATGGCGGCCGTAGGCTGTTTGCTGCTTGGTGTAATTTTTACAATTATCGCCCCGCACCGCATCGAACGCATTTTAACGTTCGTTCAACACGAAAGTTCGCAGACCGACGAAATGGGGTACCATATTAACCAGGCGCTCATTGCAGTAGGGAGCGGGGGA